>NZ_JBFAUH010000004.1:0-357537 GCF_040679095.1 Streptomyces sp. NPDC052496 | reverse complement strand
AAACGCCCGGTTACATTTCGAACCCGGAAGCTAAGCCTTTCAGCGCCGATGGTACTGCAGAGGGGACTCTGTGGGAGAGTAGGACGCCGCCGAACTCCTTGTGAAAGTGGGAAGCCCCGCACCGTATGGTGCGGGGCTTTCTGCGTTGTGCTGCCGGACGGTCGCACTCCGGGACGGTCGTGCCCCAGGACGGCGGTATTCCGGTGACGCCGGCGGGCCGCCCCACCGGCTATCTGGGTGATTGTCCGGCAGTGTCCGGACAGGGGGCCCGCGGTGTGCGGTGCGGGAGCGGCCAGGTAAGGTCAGGGGGCATCGTCGGTACGTTCCCACAGGAGGCCCCCGGGTGGAGGTCCAGGAGACGCGCGTCCAGACGGATCGTGTCCTCACCATCCCGAACATTTTGAGCATGGCTCGTCTCGTCGGCGTGCCGGTGTTCCTGTGGTTGATCCTGTGGAAGGAGTTCGGCGGCCCGGACACCAAGTACTGGGCGCTGCTGGTCCTGGCGCTGAGCGGCGTCAGCGACTACCTCGACGGCAAGCTGGCCCGCCGCTGGAACCAGATCAGCAGCCTCGGCCGGATCCTCGACCCGGCCGCCGACCGGCTCTACATCCTCTCCACCCTGGTCGGCCTGACCTGGCGCGGAATCCTTCCGCTGTGGGTCACCGCGGCCCTGCTCGCGCGCGAACTGATGCTGCTGATCGCGGTCGCGGCCCTCGCCCGCCACAAGTACGGCCCTCCCCAGGTGAACTTCTTGGGGAAGGCGGCTACATTCAACTTGATGTATGCGTTCCCGTTGCTGCTGCTCAGCGACGGAGAAGGCTGGCTGCACACGCTCGCTGAAATTTTCGGATGGGCGTTCGCCGGATGGGGTACAGCACTGTATTGGTGGGCAGGGATCCTCTATGTGGTCCAGGTCCGCCGACTCATCAAGGCGGACACCAAGGCCGACTGAACTCGCCGTAGGTTTTCGCACCCGGCCCGACCGGGTGCCGAAGACGGAGAACGGTAACTCTCCCGGACGGGCGAAGTCGGCAGGACCGTCGTCTGTTTCGAGGAGGACGCTTCCGACATGAAGGCCGTTGTGATGGCCGGTGGTGAAGGCACCCGCCTTCGCCCCATGACGTCGAGTATGCCCAAGCCGCTGCTGCCCGTGGCCAACAGGCCGATCATGGAGCATGTGCTGCGGCTGCTGAAGCGGCATGGGCTCAGCGAGACCGTAGTGACCGTGCAATTCCTGGCGTCGCTCGTCCGGAACTACTTCGGTGACGGCGAAGAGCTCGGTATGGAGCTCACCTACGCCAACGAGGAAAAGCCGCTGGGGACCGCCGGCAGCGTGAAGAACGCGGAGGAGGCGCTCCGCGACGACGCTTTCCTCGTGATCTCCGGAGATGCGCTCACCGACTTCGATCTCACCGACCTGATCCGTTTCCATAAGGAGAAGGGCGCGCTCGTCACCGTCTGCCTCACGAGGGTTCCCAATCCTCTGGAATTCGGCATCACGATCGTCGATGAGGAAGGCAAGGTCGAGCGCTTCCTGGAGAAGCCGACCTGGGGCCAGGTCTTCTCCGACACGGTGAACACGGGCATCTACGTCATGGAGCCCGAAGTCTTCGACTACGTGGAGCCCGACGTCCCGGTGGACTGGTCGGGTGATGTCTTCCCGCAGCTCATGAAGGAGGGCAAGCCGGTCTACGGCTATGTCGCCGAGGGCTACTGGGAGGACGTCGGCACCCATGAGAGCTATGTGAAGGCCCAGGCCGACGTCCTTGAGGGCAAGGTCGACGTGGACATCGACGGCTTCGAGATCTCGCCGGGTGTCTGGGTCGCCGAGGGCGCCGAGGTGCATCCGGACGCCGTGCTGCGCGGTCCGCTGTACATCGGTGACTACGCCAAGGTGGAAGCCGGCGCGGAGCTGCGCGAGCACACCGTCGTCGGGTCGAACGTCGTCGTCAAGACCGGCGCCTTCCTGCACAAGGCCGTGGTGCACGACAACGTGTACATCGGCCAGCAGAGCAACCTGCGCGGCTGTGTGATCGGCAAGAACACCGACATCATGCGGGCCGCGCGGATCGAGGACGGCGCCGTCATCGGCGACGAGTGCCTCGTCGGTGAGGAATCGATTGTTCAGGGCAACGTCCGGGTCTACCCGTTCAAGACCATCGAGGCCGGCGCCTTCGTCAACACCTCGGTGATCTGGGAGTCCCGCGGCCAGGCCCACCTGTTCGGCGCGCGGGGCGTCTCCGGCATCCTGAACGTCGAGATCACCCCCGAGGTCGCGGTGCGGCTCGCCGGCGCGTACGCCACGACCCTGAAGAAGGGGTCCACGGTCACCATCGCCCGCGACCACTCCCGGGGCGCGCGGGCGCTGAAGCGCGCGATGATCTCCGCGCTGCAGGCCAGCGCCATCGACGTACGCGACGTGGAGAACGTACCGCTGCCGGTCGCCCGGCAGCAGACGGCCCGGGGCAGCGCCGGCGGCATCGTGGTCCGTACGACACCGGGCGTACCGGACTCCGTCGACATCATGTTCCTCGACGAGCGCGGCGCCGACCTCTCCCTGGCGGGCCAGCGCAAGCTGGACCGGGTCTACGCGCGCCAGGAGTACCGCCGGGCCTTCCCCGGCGAGATAGGCGATCTGCACTTCCCGTCCAGCGTCTACGACTCGTACACCGGGTCGCTGCTCAGGTCGCTGGACACCGAGGGCATCGGCGAGGCGGGTCTGAAGGTCGTCGTCGACGCCTCCAACGGCAGCGCCGGCCTGGTGCTGCCGAGCCTCCTGGGGCGGCTGGGCGTCGACTCGCTGACCATCAACCCCGGCCTGGACGAGTCCCGGCCCACCGAGACCGCCGATGCCCGGCGCGCCGGCCTGGTCCGGCTCGGGGAGATCGTGGCCTCCGCGCGGGCGGCCTTCGGTGTGCGCTTCGACCCCGTCGGTGAGCGGCTGTCCCTGGTGGACGAGCGCGGCCGGATCATCGAGGACGACCGGGCGCTGCTGGTCATGCTCGACCTGGTGGCCGCCGAGCGGCGCAGCGGCCGGGTGGCGCTGCCGGTGACCACGACCCGTATCGCCGAGCAGGTGGCCGCGTACCACGGTACGCAGGTCGAGTGGACGACCACCTCGCCCGACGACCTGACCCGGGTGGGCCGCGCGGACCACACCATCTTCGGTGGCGACGGCCGCGGCGGCTTCATCGTCCCGGAGTTCAGCAGCGTCTTCGACGGCGCGGCGGCGTTCGTACGGCTGATCGGGCTGGTGGCGCGTACGCAGCTCACGCTCAGCCAGATCGACGCGCGGATCCCGCGGGCCCATGTGCTCAGGCGGGACCTGGCGACGCCGTGGGCCGTCAAGGGCCTGGTCATGCGCCATGTGGTGGAGGCCGCCGGCGACCGGTCGGTGGACACCACCGACGGCGTACGGGTGGTGGAGGCCGACGGCCGCTGGGTGCTGGTGCTGCCGGACCCGGCGGAGGCCGTCACCCATCTGTGGGCGGAGGGCCCGGACGACGCCTCGGCTCAGCAGCTGCTGGACGAGTGGTCGGCGGTGGTGGACAGCGCCGGCCGCTGACCCCCGGCGGGCGCGACCGCGTCCTTACCGTCCCGTGACCCCACCGGCGTGCCGCGATTCGGCACGCCGGTGGGGCCATTGGGAGACTGCGGCGCCGACGTGCGACGATGTGCGGCATGTCGCAGCAGCGCCCCGATCGGAGCACCCCCCACCAGGCCTCGCGCCCCGATGCCTCGATGTCGCTGCTGACCAATGTCATGGACCACGCCCTGGACGACGGGTACGCGGAGGCGGCGGCGCGCAAGGCGGAGGCGGGGGTGCGCGGCCTGCCCCGTACCTTGCGCGCGAAGTTGGGGCTGGCGGCGGGCCTGGTGCTGGCCGCGGTGGTGGTGACGGTCGGTGCCGCCCAGGCGCGGATATCGGCACCCACCCTGGCCAAGGAGCGCGAAGAGCTGATCAACCGTATCGAGCACGGCACGGCCGACGCCGACGCGGTGCAGAAACGGGTCGACGCGCTCCGCGACGACGTGGGTGCCATGCAGCGCGAGGCGTTGAAGAAGCACGGCGGCGACCGGGCCGAGCTGCTGGCGCTGCTGGCCGGTTCGACGCAGGTGACCGGGCCCGGGGTGAAACTGGTCGTCGACGACGCCAAGTCGGCGAAGTCCAGTGGCGGCGGTCCGCGGGAGAGCACCGGGTTCTCGGACACCGGGCGGCTGCGCGACCGCGATCTGCAGCGGGTCGTCAACGGCCTGTGGGCGTCCGGTGCCGAGGCGGTCTCCGTCAACGGGCAGCGGCTCACCTCCCTCTCGGCGATCAGAGCCGCGGGAGACGCCATACTGGTCGACAACAAGCCGCTGGTGCCGCCGTACACGGTGCTGGCGGTGGGGGACGGGCACCGGCTCGCGACCGCGTTCCAGGACAGTGCGGACGGTCAGTACTTGGACGTCCTGCGCAAGAACTACGGGATCCGTACGAAGATTTCCGCCGAGAACGAGGTCACGCTGCCGCCCGCGCCCAGTTTGATCGTACGTACAGCACAGCCGAAGGCCGGCGCCGCGGGTGGCGCCGACACAGGGAAGGGCACATCGTGATCGCCGTACTGGGCCTCATCGTGGGAGTCGTGGTCGGGCTTGTGGTCCGGCCGGTGGTGCCGACGGTGGTCGAGCCCTACCTGCCGATCGCTGTCGTCGCGGCGCTGGACGCCGTCTTCGGCGGTCTGCGCGCGATGCTGGACGGCATCTTCGACGACAAGGTCTTCGTCGTCTCGTTCCTGTCCAACGTGGTGGTCGCCGCGCTCATCGTCTTCCTCGGCGACAAGCTCGGCGTCGGCGCCCAACTGTCCACCGGTGTGGTCGTCGTACTGGGCATCCGCATCTTCTCCAACGCCGCGGCCATCCGCCGGCACGTCTTCAGGGCCTGATGCCGATGGCTACGGACGAGAACCCCGAGCGGGACGAAAAGGCGGAGCGGGGCGGTACGGCGCCGGAACCGGACCGGCCGGCCGACCGACGGCCGATGCCCCCGGAGAGCCGGGCGCGGGCCCCGCAGGACGGCCAGGGACACGCCGCGGACGAGGCGCCGCAGGCGGGTACGGAGCGGGCGGCGAAGTCCGCCACGCGGGGGCCGGGGATGACCGGGCGGCAGCGCCTGGTGGCCGGTCTGTGGCCGCCGCGGCTGACCCGCGCTCAACTGATCGTCGCCCTGCTGCTGTTCATTCTCGGACTCGGCCTGGCAATTCAGGTACGTTCCACGAGTGACAACAGTGCACTACGGGGTGCGCGGCAGGAGGACCTGGTGCGCATCCTGGATGAATTGGACAACCGTTCGCAACGCCTGACGGATGAACAGCGCAGGCTGGAGGGCCAGAAGACCGAGCTGGAGAACAGCTCGGACCAGGCCGAGGAGGCCCGGAAGCAGACCGTGGAGAAGGAGCAGCAGCTCGGGGTGCTGGCGGGGACGGTGGCGGCCCAGGGGCCGGGCATCAACCTCACCATCAACGACCCGACGCACTCCGTCGAGGCGGACAAACTGCTGGACACCGTCCAGGAGTTGCGGGCGGCCGGCGCCGAGGCCATTCAGGTCAACGACGTACGGATCGTGGCCGATTCGTATCTGTCGGACGTCCGTGGCGGCGTGGAGGTGGACGGCAAACGCGTCACCCAGCCGTACCGTTTCAAGGTGATCGGCAAGCCCGAGGACCTGGAACCGGCGCTGAACATCCCTGGCGGTGTGGTGCAGACTTTGGAAAAGGAGCAGGCCACTGTGTCTGTGAGCCGTGACGAGAAGATCATCGTGGACGCCTTGCGGGAGGCGAAGCGGCCTGACTACGCTCGGTCGTCATCGCGGTGAGCCGGCGACGTGGGGGCACGCCCCGGGTCGGGCACGAGGTAGCGGGGGGTCGGCGCACCGTACGGGTGCCGCGTGGTGGAAACTGTGTGAAGGCCACGGACGTTAACAGGATGTCCGGATCGGCCGGTGTGTGCATCGAGGGTTCGTCCTGCCCCACGGGCGGGTCTGTTTCGTTCAAGGGGAATCGCCCGTGAAGTTGTTTGCAAAGCTGTTCGGCAAGAGCGCACGCCAGGAGGGCGGCAGTGGCGCGGCGAAGCACCGTGCCCAGGGCCGGCCCGAGGAGAGCGGTGCCGGCGGGGAGCGTCCGCTCTTCCGCGACCAGGTCGGTGGCCCCGGGGCGCCGGGTGACCGTTCTGTTGACCCCTCCGTGCCCGGCCGCATAGGTTCCCAGGGGCCGTCGGCCGCGAACACGGGTGGAGGGGTTGCCTTGCCGGTCTGTCAGAGGTGCGGTCACCGCAACGCCGAGGCGAGCCGGTTCTGCTCCAACTGCGGAGCGCCGCTGCGCCCCGGAGCGCAGGCCGAGCGTGCCTCCGAGACGACCTCGACCATCTCCATCTCGGGGCTGGAGGCGTACGACGCGGAGACGACGGGCCAGACCCAGATCCCGTCGCTGTCGCCCGAGGCCCAGGCGGCCGTCGAGGCGCTGCCCATGGGCTCGGCCCTGCTGGTCGTGCGCCGCGGGCCGAATTCGGGCAGCCGCTTCCTGCTGGACGGCGACCTGACGACGGCCGGGCGTCACCCGCAGAGCGACATCTTCCTGGACGACGTGACGGTCTCGCGCCGGCACGTCGAGTTCCGCCGCGGCCAGGACGGTTTCACCGTCGCCGACGTCGGCAGCCTGAACGGCACGTACGTCAACCGTGAGCGCATCGACTCGGTGCCGCTCGCCAACGGTGACGAGGTCCAGATCGGCAAGTTCCGGCTGGTCTTCTACGCGAGCCAGCGGGGCGTCGGCTTCTGACCGGCCAAGGAAGGCATATGCACCGCACTGCGCCGGGGGGTGCCGGGTCCGCCGGTACCACCTCGGACGGCAAGCTGATGAGCATCGGTACGGTGCTCAACGCGCTGCGCGACGAGTTCCCCGAGGTCACCATCTCCAAGATCCGTTTCTTGGAGGCCGAGGGGCTCGTCGAGCCGCGGCGTACCCCGTCCGGATACCGCAAGTTCAGCGCGGACGACGTCGCCCGGCTGGCGGCCGTCCTGCGGATGCAGCGTGACCACTATCTTCCGCTGAAAGTGATCCGCGAGCACCTGGACGCGCTCGCGCGCGGCGAACAGGTGCAGCTGCCGGCCCCTGCCGCGCCCGCGGGGGAACTGTTCGAGGGGCTGGGCGAGCCGGCCGGCGACCGGCCCACGGCCGCCCGGATCGGCCGGGCGGAGCTGCTCGCCGCCGCGGAGGTCGAGGAGGCGGAGCTCGCCGACTGGGAGGCGTACGGGCTCATCGTCCCGGACGCCGACGGCGGGTACGACATCGAGGCCGTCACGGTCGCCAAGCTCGTCGCCGAACTGGGACGATTCGGACTGGAACCCCGCCATCTGCGGGCGGTCAAGGCTGCCGCCGAACGGGAGGCCAACCTGGTCGAGCAGGTCGTGGCGCCGCTGCGCCGCCACCGCAATCCGCAGACCAGGCAGCATGCCGAGGCCACGGCCAGGGAGCTGGCCACCCTGTCCGTACGGCTGCACGCGGCACTGGTCCAATCGGCCCTGCGGGTCCGGCTGACGTGAGCAATGGGTGGCCCGACTACCCAAACCGGCCGGGCACGTCCTAGGGTTGCTGTGTGAACGAGCTCGATGTCGTGGGTGTCCGGGTGGAAATGCCTTCCAACCAACCGATCGTGCTCCTACGGGAGGTAGGAGGCGATCGTTACCTGCCCATTTGGATCGGGCCGGGGGAGGCCACCGCCATCGCCTTCGCCCAGCAGGGGATGGCCCCTGCCAGGCCGCTGACGCACGATCTCTTCAAGGATGTGCTGGAAGCGGTGGGCCAGGAATTGACCCAGGTCCGCATCACGGACCTGCGCGAGGGGGTCTTCTATGCCGAACTGGTCTTCGCCAGTGGTGTCGAGGTCAGCGCCCGGCCGTCCGACGCCATAGCGCTGGCGCTGCGTACCGGTACGCCGATCTACGGGACCGACGGGGTCCTCGACGACGCGGGCATCGCCATCCCGGACGAGCAGGAGGACGAGGTGGAGAAGTTCCGCGAGTTCCTCGACCAGATCTCGCCCGAGGACTTCGGCACCAACAGTCAGTGAGCCGGGTGCGCGGAGGGCCGTCTTCCGCGCATTCGAGTAGCCTTTCCCCGTCCGGGGGCACGAGAAACCACTCGCAGGGTGATTATCACTCGGCGTGGCGAGCGCGGCGATCGTTGACGCACCCCGAGTGACTGCATACCGTCGATAAGGCAGGTCCCGTCCGGGACGTGGAGGACGGAGGTCGGCGTGGCAATCACCGGCGACGGTACGGCGGCGGAAGGGGCGTTGCCCCTCCACCCCGGGGCTGTTGACCGCACCCCGGCACAGACTGCCGAGGTGCCGGGGGACCGCGGTGCGGAGACCATCGGCTACCGCGGCCCGACGGCGTGCGCGGCCGCGGGCATCACCTACCGCCAGCTCGACTACTGGGCCCGTACGGGGCTCGTCGAGCCGAGCGTGCGGCCCGCCTACGGGTCGGGCACCCAGCGGCTCTACAACTTCCGGGACGTCGTCGTCCTGAAGATCGTCAAGCGGTTGCTGGACACCGGGGTCTCCCTGCAGAACATCCGCACCGCCGTCCGGCACCTGCGCTCCCGCGGGCTGTCCGACCTGGCGAGGATGACCCTGATGAGCGACGGTGCGACGGTCTACGAGTGCACCTCGCCCGACGAGGTCGTCGACCTGCTCCAGGGCGGGCAGGGCGTCTTCGGCATCGCGGTGGGCGTGGTCTGGCGCGACGTGGAGGGTGCGCTGTCGCAGCTCCACGGGGAGCGCGTGGACACCGGCGAGACACTGGTCCGGCACAACCCGCACGACGAACTGGCGCGCCGGCGCAACCGGGCGGGCTGAGCGCGCGGACGTACCGGGCGTGCGGCCGTACGTACGGGGCGGGCGGCGTCGGCCGGGACAGCGGGGCATGCGTCGGCGTATCGAGGCGTGCGGCTGTCGCGTACGCCCGTCATGGCGGCCTCGCGCGCCTCTGCCGCATCAGCATCCACACGACACCGCACACGGCCCAGACGCCTCGTACAGCGCCTCTCAGTGCGCCTCAGGGGCGTTCCGCCGGGCGGCCCGGCGGGGCCGGTCGGCGCGATTGTCAGTGGTGTGGGGGAGCATCAGTCGTGTGAGACGTGCGCCGACGATCCTGCATCTGGACATGGATGCGTTCTTCGCGGCCGCCGAGCAGGCGGCCAAGCCGAGCCTGCGCGGAAAACCCGTGGTGGTCGGCGGGATCGGCCCGCGCGGCGTGGTCTCCACGGCGTCGTACGAGGCCCGGGTGTTCGGCGTGCGCTCCGCCATGCCGACCGCCCAGGCCCGCCGCCGCTGCCCGAACGCGGCGTACCTGACCCCCCGCTTCACCCTGTACCGCCAGGTCAGCGACCAGGTCATGGAGCTGCTCCACGAGCTGTCGCCACTGGTGGAGCCGCTCAGCCTGGACGAGGCGTTCGTGGACCTGGAGGCGGGCGGCGTCGAGCCGGACACCGCGGCGGTGCGGGCGGTGGGGGAGCGGCTGCGGCGGGACATCGCCCGTAAGACGGGGCTGACCGGGTCGGTGGGGCTGGCCGGCGCCAAGATGCTGGCCAAGATCGCCTCGGAGCAGGCCAAGCCGGACGGTCTCGTGGTCATCGAGCCGGGCACGGAACGGGAGCTGCTCGGCCCGATGACGGTGCGCACGCTGCCCGGCGTCGGCCCGGCCACGGCGGAGACGCTGCGCCGGGCGGGCATCCACACGGTCGCCGAGACGGCCGAGGCGGGCGAGGCGGAGCTCGTCCGGCTGCTGGGCCGGGCGCACGGCGCCGGGCTGTACGCGATGGCGCTGGGGCGCGACGAGCGGCCCGTGGTGGCCGAGCGGGACGCGAAGTCCATATCGGTCGAGGACACCTTCGAGGTGGACCTGACGGACCGGACGCGGGTGCGGGCGGAGGTGACGCGGCTGGCGGACCGGTGCGTGCAGCGGCTGCGGGCGGCCGGGCGGTCGGGCCGGACCGTCGTGATCAAGGTGCGTAACTACGACTTCTCGACGCTGACCAGGTCGGAGACGCTGCGCGGACCCACGGACGACCCGGGGGTGGTGCGGGAGGCCGCGGCCCGGCTGCTGGACCTGGTGGACACGACGGGCGGGGTGCGGCTGCTGGGCGTGGGCGTGACCGGGCTCGCCGACTTCACGCAGGAGGACCTGTTCGCCCAGCTGGCGACGGAGAAGGCCGCCGAGGAGGAGGCCGAGCGGGAGCGCCGGGCGGCCGACGAGGCCGCGCGGATGGCCGCCGACGAGCCCGAGCGGCCCCGGCGGTGGCTCCCGGGGCTCGACGTGGTCCACGACGAGCACGGCGCCGGCTGGGTGCAGGGCAGCGGCGTGGGCCGGGTGACCGTACGATTCGAGCAGCCGTGGAGCGGACCCGGGCGGGTCCGCACGTTCCCGGTCGACGACCCCGCGCTGCGGCCCGGTGAGCCGCTGCCGCTGGTGGGCGGCGGGCCGGAGGGGGACCGGAAGGACACCGGCGCCCCGCCCGGTCCGGGCACTCCGGACCCCGCCCCGCCCGGTCCGGGCACCCCGGATCCTGCCCCTTCCGTCCCGGGCACCCCGGATCCTGCCCCTCCCGTCCTGGGCAGCCCGGACCCCGATCTTTCCGGAACGGGCACTCCGGCCCCTGGCCTTCCCGGCGCGGGCACCTCGGCCCCCGCCCCTCAGTCCTCCGCGCCCGCCACTCTCCCGAACTCGGTGTCGGCCGGTGCGGCGTCCGAGCCGGGCACGGGATCGGGGGCCGGGATGTCCAGACGGTAGTGGTGGTAGAGCTGTAGTTCCTGCTCCGGCGAGAGGTGGCGGCCCACCCCGAAGTCCGGCGCATCCCGGATCAGCTTGCGGTCGTAGGGGACGTGCAGCGCCTCGTCGACCAGATCGCTGGGCTCCAGGGGTACGAACGCGTCCCGGCTGAAGATCCCGGTGCGTACGGCCGCCCATTCCGGTTCACCGGTCGCGTCGTCCAGGTACACCTCGTCGACGGTGCCGATCTTGGTTCCGTTCTTGTCGAACGCCTTGCGGCCGATCAAGCTGCGGGGATCGATATCGGTCTGCACGGTCCCTCCAAGTGGTCGCAACTGCCTTGTGACAACTACCAAACGGCACAATTCATGCCCTGGCCACTCGAAGGAACGCCCGTTCGCCGCGCTGGTAGGCTGGCGAACGGCTGCAGACCCCATGCGGGAGAGTCCTTCGTCGATCATGGCGGAGGCGCCGAAGGAGCAACTCCTCCCCGGAATCTCTCAGGCTCACGTACCGCATGGACGAGGTCACTCTGGAAAGCAGGGCGGGCCACGGACGGGCACAGCGCCGGAAGCCCCTCCTCACCGACGGTGAAAGCCGGTGCCGCTCGCGGGGCCGGTGAAGCTCTCAGGTTGAGATGACAGAGGGGGAGGCCGTCCGGGCACCAGCGCCGTGGTGCCCCGCGTAGGTCGAAACGACCAGGAGGCCCCCGCAGATGACCACCACCCGCAGCTCCCTGACCGAGCTGGAACGAGGCACCCCGTTCGAGCAGCGGCACATCGGCCCCGGCCCGGAGGCCCAGGCCAAGATGCTCGCGCAGGTCGGGTTCGGATCGCTGGACGAACTGACCGCGGCCGCCGTACCGGACGTGATCAAGAGCGCGGAGGCGCTGGGTCTGCCCCAGGGCCGTACCGAAGCCGAGGTCCTGGCCGAGCTGCGGGCGCTCGCGGACCGTAACCAGGTGCTCGCCCCGATGATCGGTCTCGGCTACCACGGCACGTTCACCCCGCCGGTGATCCTGCGCAACGTGATGGAGAACCCCGCCTGGTACACGGCCTACACCCCGTACCAGCCCGAGATCTCCCAGGGCCGGCTCGAAGCGCTGCTCAATTTCCAGACCATGGTCGCGGACCTGACCGGACTGCCGACCTCCGGCGCCTCGCTGCTGGACGAGGGCACCGCCGCCGCCGAGGCGATGGCCCTCGCGCGGCGCGTCGGCAAGGTCAAGCAGGGCGTCTTCCTGGTCGACGCCGACTGTCTGCCGCAGACCATCGCCGTGATCGAGACCCGTGCCGAGCCGACCGGCGTCGAGGTCGTGGTCGCCGACCTGTCCGAGGGCATCCCGGCCGAGGTGGCCGAGCGCGGCGTCTTCGGTGTGCTGCTCCAGTACCCCGGTGCCTCCGGCGCCGTACGGAACCCGCGCGCCGTCATCGAGCAGGCCCACGACCTGGGCGCGATCGTGACCGTCGCCGCCGACCTGCTGGCGCTGACGCTGCTGACCTCGCCCGGTGAGCTGGGCGCGGACATCGCCGTCGGCACCACGCAGCGGTTCGGTGTCCCGATGGGCTTCGGCGGCCCGCACGCCGGGTTCATGGCCGTACGGGAGAAGTTCGCCCGCAGCCTGCCCGGCCGCCTGGTGGGCGTCTCGGTGGACGCCGACGGCGACAAGGCGTACCGCCTCGCCCTCCAGACGCGTGAGCAGCACATCCGCCGCGAGAAGGCCACCAGCAACATCTGCACCGCGCAGGTGCTGCTCGCCGTGATGGCCGGCATGTACGCGGTCTACCACGGCCCGGACGGCCTGGCGGCCATCGCGCGCCGCACCCACCGCTACGCCTCCATACTGGCGGAGGGGCTGCGGGCGGGCGGCGTCGAGGTCGTGCACGGCGCGTACTTCGACACGCTGACCGTACGGGTGCCGGGCCGGGCCGCCGAGGCCGTCGCCGCGGCCCGCGAGGCCGGGGTCAACCTGCGGCTGGTCGACGCCGACCTGGTGGGCATCGCCTGCGACGAGACCACCGGACGCGCGCAGGTGCACGCCGTGTGGAGCGCCTTCGGCGTGCAGGCCGACATCGAGCAGCTGGACGCCGCCGTCACCGACGCGCTGCCGTCGGAGCTGCTGCGCGACGACGCGTACCTGACGCACCCGGTCTTCCACCAGCACCGCTCCGAGACCGCCATGCTGCGCTACCTGCGCCGGCTGTCGGACAAGGACTACGCGCTGGACCGCGGCATGATCCCGCTCGGCTCCTGCACCATGAAGCTGAACGCGACGACCGAGATGGAGCCGGTCACCTGGCCCGAGTTCGGGCAGCTGCACCCGTTCGCGCCGGTCGAGCAGGCGCAGGGCTACCTCACTCTGATTGCGGAGCTGGAGGAACGTCTCGCCACGGTCACCGGCTACGACAAGGTCTCCATCCAGCCGAACGCCGGCTCCCAGGGCGAACTGGCCGGTCTGCTGGCCGTACGGGCGTACCACCGCGCCAACGGCGACGAGCAGCGCACCGTCTGCCTGATCCCGTCCTCCGCGCACGGCACCAACGCCGCCAGCGCCGTGATGGCCGGCATGAAGGTCGTCGTCGTCAAGACCGGCGAGGACGGCGAGGTGGACACCGACGACCTGCACGCCAAGATCGAGCAGTACCGGGACCAGCTCGCGGTGCTGATGGTGACCTACCCGTCCACGCACGGCGTGTTCGAGGAGCACATCACGCAGATCTGCGCGGCGGTGCACGACGCGGGCGGCCAGGTGTACGTGGACGGCGCCAACCTCAACGCGCTGGTCGGGCTCGCCGAGCCCGGCAAGTTCGGCGGCGACGTCTCACACCTGAACCTGCACAAGACCTTCTGCATCCCGCACGGCGGCGGCGGCCCCGGCGTCGGCCCGGTCGGCGTCCGCGCCCACCTGGCGCCGTACCTGCCCAACCACCCGCTGCAGCCCACCGCGGGCCCCGAGACGGGCGTGGGCCCCATCTCCGCGGCGCCGTGGGGCTCCGCGGGCATCCTGCCCATCTCCTGGGCGTACGTCCGGCTGATGGGCGGCGCGGGCCTCAAGCGCGCCACCCAGGTCGCGGTGCTCGGCGCGAACTACATCGCCAAGCGCCTGGAGCCGCACTACCCCGTGCTCTACACCGGCCCCGGCGGCCTGGTCGCGCACGAGTGCATCATCGACGTCCGGCCGCTGACCAAGGCGACCGGCGTGAGCATCGACGACGTCGCCAAGCGGCTGATCGACTACGGCTTCCACGCGCCGACGATGTCCTTCCCGGTGGCCGGCACGCTGATGATCGAGCCGACCGAGAGCGAGGACCTGCACGAGCTCGACCGGTTCTGCGACGCGATGATCGCGATCCGCGGGGAGATCGAGAAGGTCGGCTCGGGGGAGTGGGACCAGGACGACAACCCGCTGCGCAACGCTCCGCACACCGCGGCGGCGCTCAGCGGCGAGTGGACGCACCCGTACACCCGTGAAGAGGCGGTCTTCCCGGCCGGCGTCGAGGCGGCGGAGAAGTACTGGCCGCCGGTGCGCCGGATCGACGGCGCGTTCGGCGACCGCAACCTTGTGTGCTCCTGCCCGCCCATGGAGGAGTACGACGGCTGATCCGCCGTCGGCGCGCACCGTCCGCGGTCGCGCGGCATGCGAAGGGCCCTCGGCGTCGACGCCGGGGGCCCTGTTGTCCGTTGTGCTGTGTTGTCAGCCGGCCTGTGCCGAGCTGTGCGGTTCCGCGTGGTGGCGTGCGCCCGTGTGATCAGGCAGCGGCGGCCACGTGCGGCGTGCCCAGAACCCGGTGCGGCGCGATGACCTGGCCGTCCGGCAGCAGTTCACCGGTGTCCTCGAACAGGAGGACACCGTTGCACAGCAGGCTCCAGCCCTGCTCCGGGTGGTGCGCCACCAGATGGGCGGCCTCCCGGTCGGCGGAGTCTGCGGTCGGGCACGGCGGTTGATGCTGGCACATGGATGATGTCTTTCGCTGCGATGTGGTCTGATTCGTCCTGCGGCTCGACGAGATGCTCATGGCCGCTCCCCCGTTTCAGTAGGTCGATACCAGTGTTGCCCCACGGGCCGGATTCCGCAGGGATTTGGCTGCAGCGGCACTCACTAGATAATGACGCATCACCCGTGCGGTCGGTTCATTTCAAGTGCGTCCCCCTTACGGGGCGTTGGGAGCAGGGCGGACACGTACTCCGCGCGGGTGAGCACAGCGGAGCGCCCCGCGGCCGTGGAGGGCGCGGGGCGCGTTCCTGTGAGGCGGTGTGCTTCTGTGCGCGGTTGCGTCGTACGGCCTCGGCCGGTCGCCGCGGAGAAACCCCCTGCCGGGTCTCAGGCCGGCGACCCCAGGAGGGGCACCGGCGCGAGGCGCAGGGTCAGCCGGGGCAGCAGGTCCGCCACCCGGTGGGGCCGGTGGGCGGCGATGCCCGGCGGAGCCGGTGCCAGGGGGACGAGGACATCACCCGGGGCGGGCACCCCTTCGGCGCCGTCCGCGGCGATGTCGTGGTGCAGCCACAGGGTGAGCATGTACAGCTCCGGCACGGACAGCAGCCGTGGCTGGTACGGGGACGGTACGGACTCCGCCTGACGCAGTGCCCGTTCGGTCGACGTGACGTAGGGGCCCTCGCAGAAATGCGAGAAGGTCCAGCCGTCGGCCGTGAGCATGGCTTCCGCGGTCGCCACCGCCCGTTCGCCGTTGCGGATCAGGAAGCGCCAGCCGGTCAGCCGGGTACGGGGCGGCCCGGCGGGGTGGCTGACATCGTCCAGCACGTGTACGGGAAGGGGGAGTTCGGGGCTCAGCGGACCCTGGTGGGCACGGAGGGCGGGGGTGCGGGCCTCGCGCACGGCGGTGGGGGAACCGAGGGCGGCGAGGACGCTGCGGAGGGCAGGCGCGGGGGCAGGGGGAACATGCAGCGGCATGGTGGGTCGCCTCTCACTTGGGAGACACGGTGGTGCTGGGCATGGTGCGGACGGCGTCGTCAGCGTGCGGGGTCAGAGCGCCAGTACTTGGCCGACCGGGGATGTCGGCCCGGCGGGGTCAGCCGCTTTGCCACAGCCCCGGTGGAACACCGCAACGCTGGGCGCCAACTCTCTGCCTCGTCAGCGAAGTTTATACGACGTGTGTTCACCAAGTGTTTCGGCTAGCCGTTCCACGGATTGCCGACAAGGCGGAATCCGGACCCGCCCGAGCGGTGTTTTCGGTGCCTTTGTGCGGTGCGCGGTGCGACGGCCTGCTATTCCGTCGTGAACACGGTAGGCCGGATCTGTACGGTCATTTTCCGGATCTCGACGGCGTTTACCGCGACGCAATGATCCGGCCTCCGGAACCGACGGTATGCCCTCGGAATGTGCCAGCCCCCGCGTCTCTGGGAGCCTACCGGTTCCGGCGCACGTCCGAGGCGTTATCGATCGGATTGGCGGGCATCATCGACCGTAGCGCGATCGCCGGGGTGCCGCCGGGGAGTTCAGCGGCCCGGGCGCTGCCGGAAGCTCCGGACGGCCCGCCGGGCCGGGGCCCGTCGTCATGAGGAGGGACGCTTCGATGGGGGAGAAGGTTGCGGCGGGCGGTACCGGTCTCACCGACCGGCAACGCTATCGAAGAAAGCTGCACGAGTGTCTGACGGGATTGCAGAGGCTCCTGAACGACAAGCGGTTCGATCGTCCCAAGAACCTGATGGGGCTGGAGATCGAATTGAATCTCGCCGGCCCTGACGGTATGCCGCGCATGATGAACTCGCAGGTCCTGGAGCGCATCGCGAGCCGTGATTTCCAGACCGAACTGGCCCAGTGCAACCTGGAAGTCAATATCCTTCCGCACCGGTTGTCCGGGCGCGTCCTCGACCAGCTCGCCGAAGAACTGCGCACGGGCCTGGCCTATGCCGACCGCAAGGCCGCCGAAGTCGCCGCCCGTATCGTGATGATCGGCATTCTGCCGACGCTGGCCGCCGAGGACCTGGTCGCCTCCAACCTCTCGGAGATCGACCGTTACGTCCTGCTCAACGACCAGATGCGGGCCGCGCGCGGCGAGGATTTCCAGATCGATCTGGAAGGCGTCGAGCGGCTGGTCTCCTCCTCGGCGTCCATCGCGCCCGAGGCCGCCTGCACGTCGGTGCAGCTGCACCTCCAGGTCACCCCCGGCCGCTTCCCCGCCGTCTGGAACGCGGCCCAGGCCGTCGCCGCCGTCCAGATCGCGGTCGGTGCCAACTCGCCGTTCGTCTTCGGCCGCGAACTGTGGCGCGAGTCGCGCCCGCCGGTGTTCCAGCAGGCCACCGACGTCCGGCCGCCGGAGCTACGGGCTCAGGGGGTGCGTCCGCGGACCTGGTTCGGGGAGCGCTGGATCGATTCCCCGTTCGACCTGTTCGAGGAGAACCTGCGCTTCTTCCCGCCACTGCTGCCCATCCACTCGGACGAGGACCCCCTCGCCGTCCTGGACGAGGGCGGCGTCCCGAGCCTGGCGGAGCTGGTGCTGCACAACGGCACCGTCTACCGCTGGAACCGCCCGGTGTACGGCGTCGCCGACGGCGTCCCGCACCTCAGGGTCGAGAACCGGGTACTGCCCGCGGGGCCCACCGTCACCGACGTCATCGCCAACACGGCCTTCTACTACGGGCTGGTGCGGACCCTGGCCGAGGAGCCGCGCCCGGTCTGGACGCGGATGCCGTTCGCCACGGCGGCCGAGAACTTCGACACCGCGTGCCGCCGCGGCATCGACGCCGTACTGAAGTGGCCCCGCTCCGGCCGCTCCGGCGGTCTCGGCGAGATCTCCGCCGTCCGCCTGGTACGTCAGGAACTGCTGCCCATGGCCGCGGCCGGCCTGGACGCCTGGGGTGTCGAACCGGTCGACCGGGACCACTACCTCGGCGTGATCGAGGCACGCTGCCGGCGCCGGGTCAACGGGGCGTCCTGGCAGGCCGCCGCGTACCACCACGCGCTCGGCCGCGGCCTGGACCGGGGCGCCGCGCTGGCGGCGATGACCCAGCGCTACAGCGAACTGATGCACTCGGGGGAGCCGGTGCACGCCTGGCCCGTCGAGTGGACCGCCGCGCCGGTGGCGGCGGGGCGGGGCTGAGGGGCGGGCGGGCGCGGTTCCGTACGTCGTCTCTGGGGCGGGCGTACGTCGCTTCCGGGACGGCCGTGCGTCGCCTCCAGGGCGGCCCGCTGTGAGCTGACGCTCCGTCGACCCGACCGTCCGCGCCAGGAGTACGGCAACGGTCGTCGGACCGACGCCCCCTGGCACCGGCGTGACCGGACTCGCTCGTTCCCGGGCGTGCCGGTAGTGCGGGAGACGAAGCCGGGCAACGCCACGTGCCGTGACCGTATCCCCGATCCCCGCCTTCGCACTTCGGAACGCTTCCTCCGTACGTGTCGTCGAGGCGAGGTTTACGAAGATGGGGCGACGCCCCGTGCGGCTCGCCGGAGCCGTCTCGGGCAAGGTATGACGTTCCAGGCGTCAGCGCGATCGTGCAGTGGTGCGGTCGCGAGTGGCCCCGTAGCGCGGTCGTGAGACAGCCCCGTGGTGCGGTCGTGAGGTAGTCCCGTAGGGCGGAAGTCGGAAGTGCGGAAGTGGAGGCAGCTGTGCAGTCGGACGCGAGTCCCGTGACCGGTGTGGGATCGCCCGGCCGGGAGTGGCAGGGCCCGGACGAAGGGCGGGACGAGGGCGCGGCCGGCGGGCTGCCGCGGCGGATCCTGCGCGGTGAGACGGTGCTGGTCCTGGCGCTCTCGCTGGGCGCCAGCGGCGTGTCCGCGCTGATCAGCTTCATCGGGTCGCTGACCAAGCCCGGCGGCCTCAAGGACCAGGCCGCGATGCTGAACTCCTCGCACGCGCCGGGACGCCCGTGGCTCGACCTGGCCTGGCAGCTGTTCGGCATCGCCACCGCTCTCGTCCCCGTGGCGCTGGTGGCGCATCTGCTGATCCGGGAACGGGCGGGCGGTCTCCAGGCGGTCGGCTTCGACGGGCGCAGGCCCGGCTCCGACCTGGGGCGCGGTGCCGGCGTGGCGGCGGTCATCGGCGGCAGCGGACTGCTGCTGTACCTCGGTGCGCGGGCGGCCGGCTTCAATCTGACGGTGGTTCCGGAGGGGCTGCCCGACGTCTGGTGGAAGTTCCCCGTACTGATCGCCTCGGCGGTGCAGAACGCCGTCGTCGAGGAGGTCATCGTCGTCGGCTACCTGCTGCGGCGGCTGGGGCAGCTGGAGTGGACCCCGGTGGCCGCGCTGGCCACGAGTGCGGTGCTGCGCGGTTCGTACCACCTGTACCAGGGCGTCGGCGGGTTCGTCGGGAACATGGTGATGGGCGTGATCTTCGTCCTGCTGTACCGGCGCTGGGGACGCGTCGGCCCGCTGGTCGCCGCGCACGCGCTGATCGACATCGTGGCATTCCTCGGATACGCGCTGCTGGCGGGGAAGGTGGGGTGGCTGCCTACGGGGTGAGGGGAGCCGCTGTGTCGTTATGGGAGTGTCGGCCGGGACGGGAGCGTCGGTCGTTACGGGAGCGTTGGCCGGTACGGGCCGTCGACCCGTACGGGAACGGGTCGGAATCGGGCCGGGGTGGGGCCGGAATCGGGCTGGGGTGGGGCCGAGCCCAGTCGGTACAAGGCGGCTGGGCTCGGTCCCGTCGGGCGCGTCGGGGCGCGCCCGCATCCCAGGGAGGGCAAGGCCCGGCAGCCCTCAGGGCGTGACCAGCAGCTCGCCGTCGATGACGGTGACGGCCGAGCCGGTCAGCAGCGTACGGTCGCCGCGCAGCGCGGTGCGTACGAGGCCGGTGCGGCGGGCGGGGCCCTGGAGGCCGGTGAGTTCGTCGCGGCCCAGCCGGGCCGACCAGAACGGCGCGAGCGCGGTGTGCGCGCTGCCCGTCACCGGGTCCTCATCGATGCCCACGGCCGGGAAGAAGCAGCGGCTGACGAAGTCGTGGCCGCCGTCCGGGTCGTCGGCCGCCGCGGTGGCGATCACCCCGCGTCCGCCGGGCGAGGCGAGCGTCCTCAGGTCCGGCTCCAGCGCCCGTACGGCCTTCTCGTCGGCCAGTTCGACGAGGAGGTCACCCAGGTTCGCGCCGGTGTCGTACGCGCCGCGGATCTCCACCCCCAGCGAAGCGGCGACCGCCGGCGGCACCTCGACCGGCGTCAGCGGAGAGGTCGGGAAGTCCATGGTGACCGCGCCGCTGTCGTCGGCCGTCGTGGTCAGCACGCCGCTGCGGGTGGCGAAGCGGACCGTACCGGTGGCGGTCCCGGTCGTGTGCAGGACGTGTGCGGTGGCCAGGGTGGCGTGACCGCACAAGTTCACCTCGGCGGCAGGAGTGAGCCAGCGCAGCGCCCAGTCGGCGGTGCCGCCCGCGGGCAGCGGGTGGGCGAAGGCGGTCTCGGAGAGGTTGACCTCGGCGGCGACCCGCTGGAGCCAGGCGTCGTCGGGGAAGCCGCCGGCGTCGAGCAGGACGACTCCGGCAGGGTTGCCGCCGAAGGGGCGGTCGGTGAAGGCGTCAACGATACGAATCCTCATGGCCTGGAGCTTAGGAGGCCACCTCGTTTCCGCCCAAGGCCAATTGCGAGGAGGTGGACTGAATTCGGGGCCGGAGTCGGGCTGGAGCGGGGAAGTGGCTGGCCCTGGGAGGTGGGAGAGTGAAGCCAGTCAGGCAGAGGTGCGCAGGGCTCGGGGTCTAGCGCCTGGCTTTGACGGGCTCTCCGCTTTGACGGGCTCCCCGCTTTGACGGGCTCTCCGCTCTCAGCCGATTCAGGGCGCGACGAGCGGCTCGGCCTCGTACGCGCGGTGCAGCAGTTCCAGGAAGTCCGGCGCGTCCGGCAGGGGCGTCGCGCCGATCCGGTGCACGGCCACGCCCGGTGTCCACGAGTTCATGACCACGCCGCCGGCCAGCGACGGCAGGTCGTCCAGGGCGACCTCCTGGACGCGCTGGGGGACGCCGAGGCCCTCCAGCTGCCGCCGGACGATGCCCATCGTGGTGCCGCCCAGCATCTCGGCCGCGGGCCACACCACCGAAGAGCCGTCCCAGAAGGCCAGGTTCCAGATGGAGCCCTCGCTGAGCCGGCCCCGGCGGTCGATGAAGGCGGCATCGTCGAAGCCCTGGCTCGCGGCCTCCCGGAGGAAGTACGTCTTGCCCACCTCGCCGACGTGCTTCACGCCCGGGAGGGGCCTTTCGTACGCGACCGCCGCCAGCGTCAGCGGTCCCCGCGGTCCGGTCGCGGCCGGGCCCGTACGGACCAGCACCTCGGGCTCCACATCGGCCCCGGCCACGGTGAATTCGCCCGCGGGCGAGAACACGGTGGCCGTCACCGAAAGATCGGCCGGACCTGCCTCCAGGGCCGCCCTCAGGTAGGCACGCACCCGGTCGTCGGCCACCGCCCGGCCGAACATCTCCTCCGACGCGGTCCGCAGCCGCTCCAAGTGGAGGTCGAGGCCCCGGACCCGGCCGCCGCGTACCTGTAGGGCGGTGAAGTGGGCGTATCCCGCGAAAGCGAGCGGTGCCAGGTCCCCGGCCGTCGCCGCCCGGCCGTTACGTTGCACGACGAAAGAGGTCATGATGTCACTCCAGCTGTACGACAACGGGGCAGGTGCCGGCAGGCCTCGGCCCCTGGGCGGTACGGCGCGGAACGTTCGCTCCGCGGGCGACGTTAAGGCTTCACACCAATGGAAAGGTCAATCTCAAAATGGGCGGGGCAGTGGGGACGGAGCAGATGCTGATCGGGGAGTTGTCCCGGCGTACCGGAGTCAGCCCCCGATTGCTGCGGTACTACGAGGAGCAGGGCCTGCTGTCCGCCGAGCGCGGTCCGAACGGCTACCGCTGCTACGACGACAGCACGGTGGTCACCGTGCTGCAGGTCCGCGCCCTGCTGGACGCGGGGCTGACCACCGAGGTGATACGCGCGGTGCTGCCGTGCGCCCGGGGTGTGCAGCCGGAGATCGAGATGTGCCCGTCCGTGCGGGCCGTCCTGAACCAGGTGCTGGCGGACACCGAGGAGCGCATCGACCACCTTCAGCGCAGCCGTAACGCCGTCGCGGGCTACTTGGGGCAGCAGTCCTGACCCGTGGGCGGGAGCGTGCGCGAGTGCGCTCCCGGAAGGCTCTTCCCCAGGCGCGCCAGCGGGGAGAGACCCATGATCAACGGCGAGAGGGCCAAACCGGCGGCGGTCACCAGCAGAGCGGTACGCAGCCCCCACTGGTCGGCCAGCCGGCCGCCGAGCAGCGAACCGAGCGGGGCCGGCCCCAGGCCCGCGAAGTTGATCGTCGCCACCACCCGGGCCTGAAGAGGCACGGGGGTGACGGCCTGCCGTACGGCCATGACGGTCACGTTGACCACCTGGCTGAAGGTGCCGAAGAGGACGTTGACGCCCACGAGCAGGGCGACCGTGACGGCGGTGGAGCCGTGCAGCGCGGGAACGCAGAGCAGCGCACCGTCCGCGAGGGCCGCCGCCGACACCAGTACCAGGCCGTGGCCGTACCTGCGGGGCAGCCAGGCGGCCAGCAGCGAGCCCAGGACCGCGCCCGGTCCCATCGCGGCGAGGGCCAGGCCGACGGCGGTGCCTGAGAGGTGCAGCTCTCGGGGCAGGAAGAGCAGGTAGACGGTCATCAGGGCCGCGAAGGAGAACTGGAAGGCGGCGGAGGCCAGGCCCACGGCGCGCAGCGTGGCGTTGCCGAGGACGAAGCGCAGCCCTTCGCCGATGTGGGACAGCGTCGGCTGGGCCGGGCGCGGCCGGGTGGGCCGAGCGGTGTCGGCGATGCTCGTGCCCGTGGCGTGATCGCCGGTGTCCGTAGCGCCGCAGCCGGCGCCCCCGGGGACCGCCTCCCGCCGTCGGATCCGACGGACCGACAGGTAGGACAGCGCGAAGCAGCACGCACCGGCAGCGGCCGCGACGGGCGCCGACAGCAGTGACGCCAGCGCGCCGCCGAGAGCGGGGCCGCCGATCTGCGCCGCGGACCTGCTGCCTTCGAGTGCGCTGGTGCCCTGCGTCAACTGATCGTGCCGTACCAGCCGTACGAGCGAAGCCTGGTACGCCACGTCGAAGAACACACTGAGCACGCCGACGACGAGCGCGACAGTGATCAGCACCGGCACCCCGAGGACACCGAGAAGGTACGCGCAGGGGAGTGCCGCCAGCGCGAGAGCCCGCCCGAGGTCCGCCGTCATCATGACGTCGCGCGCCCGCCGGCGGTCCACCCACGCACCGGCGAAGAGCGAGAGCAGCAGGACCGGGGCCTGCTCCACCGCGCGCAGGGCGCCGAGTTCGGACGCGCCGGCATCGAGGGCCAGCACGGCGATGAGCGGCAACACCACCTGACCGGTGCGTTCCCCGAACTGGGAGGCGCTCTGTCCGACCCAGGAGCGACGGAAGTCGACGTCACCCCACAGGCTCCGCGGGTTCGGTGGGCGGCGCTCGGACGTCGTCTTCATCGGCCGCACTGGAACCGGACCCCTCCTTGGGTTGCCGCACGGGAACCGAGCCCCCATCGGCTGCCGCACCGAAACCGGGCCCCCTTCGGCTGCCGCACCGAAACCGGGCCCCCTTCGGCTGTCGCACCGAAACCGGGCCCCCTTCGGCTGTCGCACCGAAACCGGGCCCCTTCGGCTGCCGCACCGAAATCGGACCTCCTTGGGGTGCCGCACCGGAACCGAGCCCCTAGGGCGGGCCGCTGCTGAGGAGCGCGCCGTGCTGCTGGGCGGGCTGTGGGGCAGCACTGGCGGCGAGGCTAGCTGGCGGCCGTCGGCCGCTGCAGGGATTTTCGCGCGGCTGGGCCGCGACGACCTCGGGTGTTGCCAGCCGAACAGTTCCGATATATCGTTGAAGCATCGCGAACGATCAAAGTGATGTCGCGATTGATCAAAGAAGCAGTTGCGAACTGAAGCAGTGACGACGAGAAAGGAGCGCATCATGCGTTCCCACGGACACGAACACCACGGACACGGCCGCCACGGAGGCCGAGGAGACTACGAAGGACGGTTCGAAGGGCGGCGCGCCGCGTTCGGGCCGTTCGGGCCGCCTTTCGGAGGGCCGCCGTTCGGCGGTGGCCGTCGCGGCGGCGGGCCGCGGGGCCGGGCGCGGCGCGGTGACGTACGCGCCTCGATCCTCGCCCTGCTGAAGGACCGGCCGATGCACGGTTACGAGATGATCCAGGAGATCGCCGAGCGCAGTGGCGGCGCCTGGAAGCCGAGCCCCGGCTCGGTGTACCCCACCCTCCAGCTCCTGGAGGACGAGGGGCTGATCAGCAGCGCGAGCGAGGGCGGCAAGAAGCTCTTCTCGCTGACCGAGGCCGGCCGTACGGAGGCGGAGAGCGTCGCCGACGCCCCGTGGGAGGAAGCCGGCCGAGGCGTCGACTGGGAGGCCATGAACGAGATCCGTAAGGCGGGTGGCGGCCTGGTCGAGGCATTTCGCCAGGTGTGGGCCACCGGCACGCCCGAGCAGCGGGAGAAGGCCATCTCGGTGGTCAACAAGGCCCGCAAGGAGCTGTACCTGATCCTCGCCGAGGACGAGTGACCCGCTCGCCGTCGCACGCGTGGAGTTGAGGCGCGGCGATGACGGGTGAGTTCGGCAGGGGCCGTGACCAGGGGAACCGGGTCACGGCCCTTTTGTGTACATGCGTGCGTGCCTGCGCGTAAGGGTGCGGGCCCGCCGGGGTGCGTGAACGGTTGGGCGCGTGAGCGTGAGTGGGCCGGAATGGCAGGGGTGCGTGCTGTCGGCCGGGGCGGAGGGGGGCGTTCCGCGGTGGCTCGGTGCGGTGGCGTTCCGGCGGTGAATTCGGGAGGTTTACGACGGCGGCATATGTCCTACTCGGTCTCAGGGGCGGCGCGCCGGCTCTCCTCCGCAAGGATGAGATTCCGGAAACGCGTGCCCAACCCTGGGCGGATGCGCAAATGCTTCCCGCCGGGGATGTTCCGGGCGTCAGCTGCTGGTGGGGTGGGGACTGTGCAAAACCGTACTGCGTACAACAGCGGAGAAGGCCCTCCTCGTGAGGACCTCGAAACGCGGCTCACCGTAGAGCTCGCGTCGGTGGTCTCCGCTGCCCGCAGGCGTGCCACGCGGGACGGTGACCGCCAGGTGGACACGGCCCACCTGCTGCACGGACTCCTGGAGTCGGACCCTTCGGTGCGGGCGGCGTTCGACAGTGGGGCGCAGGTCGCCCGGCTGCTCGGCTATCTCGTACAGCGCAGCATCGGCTACGGCCTCCAGTGGCACGGCACCGTCGAGGACTCCGGCGCGGTGCCGATGGTGACCGAGGGGGTGGCGCCGGGCTGGTCCCCCGCCGCGGCTGCCGCCCTGGACGGCGCACTCGACCGGGCGCACGCCCGGTACGCGACCCATGCCGCCTGCCTCGATCTGCTCGCGGCCCTCGTGGACGACCCCGAGTCGCGCGCGGTCGAGGTACTGCGCCGGGCCTCGGTCGACACGGAACAGCTGGCGGCCCGACTGGACGGGGACCGGGCGGGTCAGGAATGACGGGTGTGTGGATGACTGGAGCGTGGCCGGAATGACGGGCGCGTGCCTGTCGGGATGACGGGCGCGCGTCGGGGATGACAGGCGCATCGGGGATGACGCTGCTGACGGCTCCTGTCATGATGTGCCGATGCGTGCGTCTACGGGGAGTCAGGAGGCCTGCGGGGCTGGCGAGGGCTTGGGGGTTTCCAAGGTTTCGGGTGGTCCTGGGGTTTCGGGTGGCCCGGGTGGTCCTGGGGCTTCGGGGCGTCCTGAGGTTTCGGGGAAGTTGAAGACGTCAGGTGGTACCGGTCATGCGTCGCAACGTCCAGGGTGCGACGGTGCGGCCAACAGGGCCCGAAAAACCGGGCTCGCCCTCGCACTGATCTCCGCCGTGGCCTTCGGCGGCTCGGGTGTGGCAGCCAAACCCCTGATCACAGCCGGCCTCGAACCCCTGCACGTCACCTGGCTACGGGTCGCGGGCGCCGCCCTCGTCATGCTGCCCGTCGCCTGGCGCCACCGGCGACTGCCGCTGCGCCGCCCCGCTCTCCTGGCGGGTTTCGGCCTGCTCGCCGTGGCCGGCGTCCAGGCGTGCTACTTCGCGGCTCTCTCCCGCATTCCCGTGGGAGTCGCGCTGCTCATCGAATACCTCGCGCCCGCGCTGGTGCTCGGCTGGGTCCGCTTCGTACAGCGGAAGCCGGTCACGCGGGCCGCCGCGGTCGGTGTCGTCCTGGCGGTCGGCGGACTGGCCTGTGTGGTGGAGATCTGGTCCGGCCTGAGATTCGACCCGGTCGGCATCGCTCTGGCCCTCGGTGCGGCCTGCTGCCAGGTCGGGTACTTCGTGCTCTCCGACCACGGCACTGACGGCGAGGACGCGGCGGACCCGCTCGGCGTCGTCGCGTACGGGCTGCTGGTCGGCGCGGCCGTGCTGACCGTGGTCGCCCGGCCTTGGGAGATGGACTGGCCGGTGCTCGGTGGCAGCGCCTACCTGGACGGAACCCGGGTGCCCGCCATGGCGCTGCTCGGGTGGCTCGTACTGGTTGCCACCGTGCTGGCGTACCTCACCGGCGTCCTGTCGGTGCGTCGGCTGTCTCCGCAGGTGGCGGGGGTGGTGGCGTGTCTGGAGGCGGTGATGGCGACCGTCCTGGCGTGGGTGCTGCTCGGCGAACACCTCACCGCGCCGCAGCTGGTGGGCGGCGCGGTGGTCCTGATCGGTGCGTTCATCGCACAGTCGGCGACTCCGAAGGCGGCAGCGGAGGTCATTCGGAAGACGGCTGTGGGGACGGGTCCGGACGCGGCTGTGGAGACGGGCCCGGAAGCGGTTGCGGGGACAGGTCCGGAGACAAACCCGGAGACAGGTCCGGAGACAAACCCGGAGACCGGTCCGGAGACAGACCGGGAGACGCCTCCGTCGGCGGGCCCTGAGGCGCTCCCGAAGGCGCTTTCGAAGGCGGGCCGGAAGGACGAGGCCGCCCAGGACGGCGCGGTGCGCCGTGCGCCGTGACGACGGTTCCGGCTTGTCGGCCGACCGACGTTCCTCGTAAGGTGCCGATCATGCGATTGACTGTGCTGCCCCCTCCCGCCGCGTAGCGCGGGCGGCGGTCTCCGAGAGAGAACCTGGCCCGGGCCCGGTGTGATCCGAATCCGAAGGACACGCCCCGCCCCGGACTGGTCGCTGCTGCCCGCATACGGGCTACGCGACCTTTCCACTCCACGGCGCTCGGCGCCGTCCCGGATCTCCCGGAGAAGCACAGCCATGCATGGTGTCTCTTCCCCCGCCCTGCCCGTGGGCCGGGGCCTGTTGTACGTGACCCTCGCCGCGACCGCCTGGGGCACGGCGGGCGCGGCCGCCTCCCTCCTCTACCGCAGCAGCGGTCTGGGGCCTCTCGCCCTCACCTTCTGGCGGACCGCCGGCGGCCTCCTGCTGTTGTCGGCCGCGCGGGCGGTGCTTCGCCGCCGTACCGTGAGCGCGCCGGATTCCGCCGTACGCCCTAAGGAGCCGATGCGACGCCGCGCCGCGCGCATCGCCACCACCGGGGTCGCGCTGGCCGTCTTCCAGACCGCGTACTTCGCGGCCGTCGAGACCACCGGGCTGGCTGTCGGCACGGTCGTGACCATGGGGGCCGGGCCCGTCCTCATCGCGCTCGGCGCGCGGCTGACCATGGGCGAACGGCTCGGGGCCGGCGGAGTCCTGGCGGTCGTGGGCGCGCTGTCCGGGCTGGCCGTACTGGTTCTCGGAGGCGGTGATTCCGGTACGGTGCGGCCCGCCGGGGTCGCCCTTGCGCTGCTGTCCGCCGCGGGCTGTGCCGTGATGACGCTGACCACCCGCCGCCTGGGCCGGGCTGGTGACGTCGCCGACCCGTACGGTTCCACGATCAGCGCCTTCGCCGTCGGGGCCGGATGCCTGCTGCCGTTCGCCGCGGCCGAAGGTCTGTGGCCGCAGGCTCACGAACTGGGCCTCTCCCTCTGGCTGATGGGCTACATCGCCGCCGTACCGACGGCCCTGGGCTACGGCCTGTACTTCGCGGGCCTGGCGGCCGTACGGGCGGCCACGGCGTCGGTGATCTCGCTGGTCGAGCCGGTGTCCGCGGCGGTGATCGCGGTGCTCTTCCTGGGGGAGGAGCTGACGGCGGGCACGGTTGTCGGTACGTGCGTGCTGCTCGCGGCCGTCGCGGGGCTGGCCGTGGCGGAGGCTCGGGGCGCGATGGCGGCTCGTACGGGCGAGGCACGGGCGGCTACGGTGCGCTGACCGGCAACCGACGGCATCCGACCGGCATCCGACCGGCATCCGACCGGCCACCGACCGGCCACCGACCGGCAACTGACCGGCATCTGACCGGCCACCGATCGGCTGCTATCGGCCACCGACCGGCAGCTGATCCGCATGCGACCGGCAGCTGATCCGCATGCGACCGGTTGCTGACCGGCTGCTGACCGGTCGCGAGTCGGGGCGGGCTCCACCTGCCGCCCGCCCTCGGCTTCCCCCCCCGCGACCCCCGGCTGCGGTTCCCACCGCCCCCGCCCCTCCCCGGCTGCGGTTCCCGCCCAGCCGTCAGCCCCGGCCGGTCGCCAGTCGCCGCAGCTGGTGGGCGCGGGCCTGGGCGTCACGGGGTGCGGCCCGCTCGGCCAGCCGTTCCGAGATCCGCTGCTGGACGGTCTCGCTCCGCTTGCCCGCGTACTTGAACTTGGCCCGTACGTCCGTCACTTCCAGCCGCAGTCCCCGGATGCCGGGCAGTTGGCGTCCGTACGGCGGGCCGTCCGCGGTGACCGGTGCCGACCCGCCCTCGGGCTGGAAGTGCCCCAGCTGACGTTCCAGAAGTGCGGCCTTCTCCTGCGGATCGTCCACGATGTGGGCTGTGCAGGTGAGCTGTACGGCGGCGTAGAAGCTGGTCGGGACGCCGTGCTCGGGCGGGTCCTCCTCGGCGGCCTGCCACGGCCCGGGTATGAACACGTAATCGTCCACGACGCTGAGCAGGACGGCCGGGGCGGCCTCCAGCGCGCGCCATATCGGGTTCGGGCGGGCGAGGTGGGTGACGGCCTCGCGGCGGGCCGGGTCGTAGGCGAAGTGCAGGGGCTGGACGAGGGGCGGGGCGCCGGGCGGGCCGTTGACGGCGAGCTGGCCGAAGTCGTGGCCGGCCAGCCAGTTCTGCCACTCGGCGTCGTCGGTGGGCGCGTCCCACGGGTGGATCAGCACGCGGTCCCCCTTCAGTGAGCGGAGAGGTAGGCGGGCTCGGCGATGTCCGCGGCGAGATCGTCGGCCGGGACGGGCGTGCCGTACACGGGGGCGACCGGCAGGACGCCGCTCCAGTAGGGGAGCAGGTGGTCTTCGGGCTCGTCGTTCGGGCCGCCGGCGCGGATCTTGGCGGAGACCTCGTCCAGGTCGAGGCGGATGACGGCGGTGGCGGCCAGTTCCTTGGCGTTCGCCGGCCGGGAGTCGGCGGCCCGGCCCGGCAGGACGTGGTCGACCAGGGCGTCGAGGGCGGCCGTCTTCTCGTCGTGCTCGACGACCTGGTGGGCGGTGCCGTGGACGACGACGCTGCGGTAGTTGACCGAGTGGTGGAAGGCGGACTTGGCCAGGACCAGCCCGTCGACATGGGTGACCGTGACACAGACGGGCAGGCCTGGGTCGGCCGTCTCACCGGCCATGCGCAGCGGGCGCGAACCGGTCGAGCCGTGGAGGTACAGCCGGTTGCCGACCCGGCCGTAGAGCGTGGGCAGCACGACGGGGGCGCCGTCGCGGACGAAACCGAGATGGCACAGGTAACCGGCGTCGAGGATCGCGTGCACGGTCTCGTGGTCGTAAGCGGCGCGCTCGCGGGCGCGGGTCGGTACGGTGCGCTCCGTCCGGGCGAAGGACAGGTCCTGGGGCGCCTGGGGCATTGCGGACTCCATTGCACTAGTGCATACTTGGTTTTGTGCTAGAAGATTATCGGATCGAAGGGCGGCGCGCATCGGAGATTGCCGCCAGCGTCGAGCGAGCCGTCGGTGCGGGCGAGCTCCAACCGGGCGAAGTCCTGCCTCCGCTGCGGGAGTTGGCCGTCTATCTGGAGGTCAATCCCAATACGGTGGCGTCCGCTTACCGGACGCTGCGGGACCGCGGGGTGATCGAGACGGCGGGCCGCCGCGGCAGCCGGGTGCGCCCGCGGCCGGCCAGTACGGCTCGTGAGGCGGCGCTGGGGCCGGTGCCGCCCGGCGTGCGCGACGCGGCGGCCGGAAATCCTGACCCCGCGCTGCTGCCCGCCCTCGGGCAGGCGCTGGCCGCGGCCGCCGCCCGCAGCGCGGAGCGGCCGGTTCTGTACGGGGCCCCAGCCGTCGGCACCGAGCTCGAACGGATGGCCCGCGCCGCCTTCGAGGCGGACGGGGTGCCGAGCGGCGCCATCGCCGTCGCGTCCGGTGCGCTGGACGCGATGGAGCGGGTGCTCGGCGCGCACTTGCGCCCCGGTGACGCGGTCGCGGTCGAGGACCCGGGCTGGGGGAGCCTGCTGGATCTCGTCCCGGGACTCGGACTGCGGGCCGTGCCGGTCGCGGTGGACGACGAAGGGCCGCTGCCCGAGCAGGTCGGCCGGGCGGTGCGTGAGGGCGCCCGGGCCCTGGTCGTCACGGACCGGGCGCAGAATCCGACGGGCGCGGTGCTCAGCTCCGGGCGCTCCCAGGAACTGCGCGAGGTGCTGGCGGCCCATCAGGACGTGCTGCTGATAGAGGACGACCACGGCCACGACATCGTCGACCTCCCGCTGCACTCGCTCGCGGGAGCCACCGACCACTGGGCGCTCATCCGCTCCACGGCCAAGGCGTACGGCCCCGACCTGCGGCTCGCCGTGCTGACCGGGGACGCCGTGACCGTGGACCGGGTGCGCGGACGCCAGCGGCTCGGGCCCGGCTGGGTGAGCCACCTCCTGCAGGACGCGGTGGTGCACCTGTGGCGTACGGGAGCGGTCGACCCCAAGGCCGTCGCGGACGCCTACGGCAGGCGCCGGGACGCCCTGATCAACGCCCTGGCGGCCCGCGGCATCCAGGCGCGGGGCCGCAGTGGAATCAATGTATGGATCCCGGTCCCCGACGAAACCGGCGCGGTCGCCCGGCTGCTGCATGCCGGCTGGGCCGTTGCCCCGGGAGCCCGCTTCCGTATGCACTCACCACCGGGCATACGTGTCACCATCGCGGGCCTCACGGAAGACGAACTGCTGACACTGGCGGATGCCATCGCTTCCGCCGTCGAGCCGATGGAGGCGCGCAGATACGACTGAAGACCGCTTCGACGGAACAGGGCCGACCGGCCGGATCGACCGATCGACCGGACGACCGACCGGACCGAGCGACCGGACCGACCGACCGACCGGACCGACCGACCGGACCGACCGACCGGCCGGATCGACCGAGCGACCGGACCGAGCGACCGGACGACAGACCGACTGACAGACCGATCGAGAGACCGACCGAGGGGTCACCCGACCGAGGGGCAGGCCGACCGGCCGAACAACGGGGGAACGATGCTGGCTACCATCGCACGATGCCTGATCAGAGCTTTCTTGTCCGTGGTCCGAGGGTGGCCCTCCGGCGGATCTCCTTCCAGGACCAGGAGGAGATCGCGGTCCTGGAGCGGGCAAGCGCCGCACTGCACCACCCGTGGATCCCCGCGCGGGACACCACGGAGGAGGCCTTCCGCGCGTACGTCACCAAGTTCGACCAGCCCACCCACGAGGGCTTCGTGGTCTGCCTCCGGGACACCGGCGCGATCGTCGGCGGCGTCAACATCAACAACATCGTGCGCGGCGGTATCCAGAGCGGAGCCCTCGGTTACGTCGCCTATGCGTCCACCACCGGGCACGGCTATATGACCGAGGGCGTGCGCCTCGTCGTCGAGTACGCCTTCACCGAGCTGGGGCTGCACCGGCTGGAAGCCAACATCCAGCCCGGCAACGCCCCCTCGGTCCGGCTCGTCGAGCGGCTGGGCTTCCGGCTGGAGGGCTACTCCCCGCGCTTCCAGTACGTGGACGGCGCATGGCGCGACCACGAACGGTGGGCAGTGACGGCCGAGATGACCGGGCACGCCACGGGGGCGGATTCCCCGGACCACGCGATCTGACCGAGGCGACCCCCCTTGATCCCGCGCCGCTCAGGCATCGTGAACGACTTGGCAGGGCCAAGGCCAGGGCCAAGGCCAGGGCCAAGGCCAGGGCCAAGGCCAGGGCCCGGGCGGCGCGGCACATCACGACAGGCTGTTGCCGAGGAATCAGGGCGAATGTTGTCCGGGAGCGGTTCTAATCGTCGCCGCGCGGGGTGGTGCGGCGGGGACGGCTCTGGGTCAGGGCGGCGCCGGCCAAGACGATCAATGCGCCGACGGGCGTGTTCCAGCTGAGCTGTTCGCCGAGCAGGGCCACACCGGCCGCCGTGGCGATGACGGGGACGAAGTAGGTGACCATCTGGGCGGTCGTGGGCCCGACCTCCGCCACCAGTCCGTACTGCAGCAGGAAGGCGAAGCCGGTGCCCAGGGCGCCGAGCGCGAGGACGGCGAGGAGGGGGACCAGGGGGTAGGACGTCGGAACGGGAGTGAAGAGCGCGGCCACCACGCCGACCTGGACGGTGGCGAGGAGCATCTGGGCGCTGGAGAGCGCGACGTTGGATTCATCGACGCCGGCGAGGGTGCGCCGGACATAGATCCAGCCGATGGGGTAGCTCAGTGACGCGCCCAGGGCCATCGCCGTGCCCGTCGGGTCCGTACCGGAGAATCCCTGCCAGGCACCGAGCACGGTCAGCACGCCCAGGAAGCCGAGGCCGAGGCCCGCGACGCGGCGGCGGGTGGGCCGGTCCTCGGACAGGGCCACCAGCGAGAGGGCCATGCCCCACAGCGGGGAGCTGGCGTTGCAGATGCCGGCCAGGGTGGAGGGGATGGTCAGTTCGGCGTAGGCGAAGAGGGAGAAGGGGAGGGCGTTGAGGAAGAAGGCGGCCACTGTCAGGTGACCCCAGGTCCGAGCGGAGCGGGGCAGCCGCTCTCGCTTGGCCACCAGTACGGCGACGAGCACCACGGAACCGAACGCCACCCGGCCGAAGGTGACGTGCAAAGGCGCGTACCCCTGTGTGCCGACCTTGATGAAGAGAAAACTGAAGCCCCAGACCAGGCACAGGATTCCGAACCGCAGGCGCCAGTCGAAGACGCGGCGTGCCACGACCCGTTGCGTGGCGGGACGGGGAAGGGTGTGGGGCGAGGGTGGGTGGGTCGTTTTGGCGGACCCTGGTGGGGCGGAGTCCGGGTCGGTCATGTCGGCTTCGGAAGGGGCGGCGGTGCTCATGGGCACTACGATGCGGCTCGCGATCTCGTAGTACAAGCGAATTTTCATAGGGGGTATCGCTTAGCATTGCTTACATGTTGAATCTTGATCGCTTGCGGACGCTGAGCGCGGTGGCCCGGCACGGCTCGGTGAGCGCGGCGGCGGACGGTCTGCATGTGACCACCTCGGCCGTCTCGCAGCAACTCGCCAAGCTGGAGCGGGAGACGGGACAGCAGTTGCTGGCCAAGAACGGCCGCGGCGTGCGGCTGACCGACGCCGGCCGGCTGCTGGCCGATCACGCGGTACGGATCCTGTCGCAGGTCGAGCTGGCTCAGGCCGAGCTGGAGGCTCATCGTGGCCAGGCCGTCGGTGAGCTGCGGCTCGGTGCATTCCCCACCGCGGCGCGTGGGCTGTTCCCCGCCGCGTTGGCCGGTCTTCGCGCCGATTACCCCCAGCTCCGGCCGAAGCTGCGGGAGATGGAGCCGGATGCCTCGGTGCGGTGCGTGGTGCGCGGTGACATCGACCTGGGTGTCGTCCTGGACTGGCACAACCGGCCGCTCTCCCTGCCCGAGGGGCTGGCGAAGGCGCCGATACTGAACGACCCCGCCGACGTGGTCGTGCCGACCGGTCATCCCCTGGCGGGTCGCGACTCGGTCGAGCTTGCGGAGCTGGCCGATGACGAGTGGATCTCCTGGCCGCAGGGCGAGTTCTGTCACGACTGGCTGATGTTCACCCTGCGCGGTCAGGGGATCGAGCCGCGCATCTCCCACATGGTGGAGGAGCATCACACCCAACTGGCGCTGATCGCGGCCGGGCTGGGCGTCGCGGTGGCTCCGCGGCTGGGGCGCGGGCCGGTGCCGGAGGGGGTGAGCGTGGTGCCCGTACGGCACACGATGCGGCGGCACGTCTACGCGATCTGGCGCGCCGACGCCGACCGGCGGCCGTCCATCCGCGCCGCGGTCGCCGCGCTGCGTGCGGCGGGGGAGGAGGTCGAGGGCCGCTGAAGTCGTGGCACCGGACAGCCCCGACCCGGCGCGGTGACGCGACCGGCACGACGACGCGACCGGCACGACGACGTACGGGGGTGACGGGACCGCGGGACGACCCCGCTCATCCGGGCGGTCGGCTATGCGGCCGTCGCGCGGAAGCGGGCCAGAAGGGCCTGGGCCGACGGGGCGTCCGCGTCGAAGAACTGCGTGGCCAGTGCGGGTGGCACGGCCGTTCCGTGCATGCGGGCCTCGTGGCACGTGAAGCAGAACGCCGCCTCGAACAGCGCCAGGCCGAGGGAATCCTCGTACGCCCGGATGCCCCAGCCTGGCCGGAAGCCGCAGCGGTGTTGCTCGCTGCCAGGCAGGTTTCCGATCGAGGTCAGGGCATCGGCGGCCTGGCTCCCGGTCCAATGGTCAACCGTCCTGCCGGGGTATGCGACGCCTCGCTCGGCCGGGAGGCCGGAGATCCTTATGACCTCGATCAGTACGGTGGCGGCCACGGCGTCGGCGGGGAGGTGTGCAGCGACGATCTCGATCGGAGCCGGTCCGGGCCCGGCTCCGCCATGTCCTCCTCGACGGACTCGGCGCCTGAGGGGACTGGACTGGTCGGGGTGCGCGATCGACTCCGTCAGCGTCCGGGCAGCAAAAAGGGGGCCTGGCCGGACCGAATCCGACCGACCGCGGCAAGAGCGGATCGAAAATCCGCCTGGTCACCGGGCATCGAGTCCTCCACGCGGCTGGGCCGCCGCCGCTGGGCCGTGGAGAGGACGGTCTCCTGGCTCGTACGGCTGCCGCCGCCTGCACCGCCGGTACGAACGCAAGGCTGAGCGTTTCCTCGCCTTCGCCGGCATCGCCGCGGCCCTCATCTGTCACCGCTGGCTCATCGCTTCAAGCCGACTCCTGTTGCCACTGTCACTGGGCCGTGCCAGCCAGCAGCCACCGACGTACACGCACTTCCAGCACCACACGCTTGCTGGTGGGGCGCTCGGGAGCGGATACGTCCCACGCGTACTTCTGCTCGAACGCGGTCACGATCTCGCGGGGGAACCCCTCACCTCTCAGGAGTGCGTCTCCTTCGGCAACTACCGGGAACCGGCCATCCTCCAAAGCCAGGGACACCCGGGGCTCCTTGCGGATGTTTCTGACCTTGACGGAGCTGAGATCCGAACCGATCCACCACCGAGAGCTTTGGTAGACGAACCAGACGGGCGTGACGTGCGCAGAGCCGTCCGGGCGCACGGTGCACAGCCAGACGTTCCTTTCCTCGGCCAAACGCAGACGGACGGCTGGGCCTGGCTCGTTGACAAGATCACTCATTCCGTCATCCGACCAGCACGCGTGAGCGACCGCATCGGGCCGGCGCGTCGGACCATCGGCTTAGGTCTCACGGATCAAAAGAAACGACGTCAAGGGCATTGCTCGGAGTGATCGCGGGCTTCGGGTACATCGGCTTGCAGTAGGGAGGGGGACGTGCTGAAGCCGTGGCGTGAGTAGGCTCCGACGGCGCGTGCGCTGGAGTGCACTGTTACGCGTTCGAGGCCCTGCTCGTGGGCCAGTTCCAGCAGCGCGTCGATCAGCTGTCCGCCCAGCCCGCTGTCCCGTTCGTGCGGTGCCACGTACACACACTGCACGTCGCCCGATGCCCGGTCCAGCGCGCGCGGAGTCGGAACGCGCCGGGTGACCGCCAGCCAGGCCATGCCGATGACCGTGTCACCGCGCGCCAGGACCAGGCACTGGTGCGAGGACGCGTTCTCCCGGGCCCATGCCGCGAAGTGACGCCGGAACGTTTCGCGTGTGGTGGTGGGCGCGCCTCCGAGCTCCTGCACCCACTGCCAGCGGAGCTCGGCGACGGCGTCGAGTTCGTCCGGCCGGACGGGGCGAATACGGATGGTGTCCATGGGGGCATGGTGGCTCGGGGCAGCATCGGGAGGTCACCCGTCGGAGCGCGGTGGGACGACTCCCCGGATCAGTCCGAGGTCCAGCAAATCCTGGGGACGGACGCGGAGTTGGTCGGCGGTGCCCCGTGCCGCGTCCGCGTCGCGCTTGAGGATGGCGGCGGCTGCTTCCGGGGCGATGACGGAGAAGTAGCTGTCCGGCGTCGCCCACAGCCGGTCCGGCGCGGCCAGGGCCAGCGCGCCACCGGAACCGCCCTCTCCGATCAGCAGCGAGGTGACCAGCGTACGGACCGAGGCCAGCGCGGAGAAGACGTCGGCGATGGCGGCGCCCGCGCCGGCCCGTTCGGCTGCCGGGTCGTTGGCCGCGCCCGGGGTGTCAATGAGGGTGAGCACCGGTATGCCGAGGCGGTCTGCCAGCCGGATCAGTCGGGCCGCCGTGCGGAACCCCGCGGGGCGTACGGCCGTGCCGCACTGGGCGGCGAACGCGATCGTGCGCCCGTCGTGCCGGCCGAAACCGCAGCGTATGCCGGGGTCCGTACCGCCGCAGCGGTCGCCGCTGATCTCCTCGCGCCAGTCGAAGTACGCGTCCAGATACGCCTCGGCGCGGGGGCGCCGCGCGTCCCGGGCCGAGCACACGGCTTCCCATCCGGACGCCGGAAGTCCGGCCGTACCGAGCGCGGGTGGGGGAGGCGCGGGTGCGGCGGAGGGAACCTCGCTGTGCCGGGATGGCGCGGTTCTGGTGGAGGGGGTCTCGCCGTGCCGGGGTGGGGTGGTCTTGGTGGAGGGGGTCTCGCCGTGCAGGGGTGGCGCGGTTTTGGGGGAGGGGGCCTCGTCGTCACCGGGAGACAGCAGTCGTAGCCAGCGGCCGAGCGCCGCGCGCAAGTCGTCCGGCGGGACGACGGCATCGACCTGTCCTGCCGCCAACTGGCCTTCGGCGCTGTACGCGTACGGGTCGGCGTCCGCCGGTCGTACGCGCGAGCCCGCGAAGCCGACCTGCGCGCCCGGCAGTGCGAGCACCACATCGGCACCCGCGCCGAGCGTCGCCCAGCCGCCGCCGGTCGTCGGGTCGCGGACCACGGCGACCTGCGGCAGTCCCGCGGCCCGGTTCAGCGCGGACTGGCCGGCCACCCGCTGGAGCTGGGTCAGGGCCCGCATACCCTCCTGCATCCGGCTGCCACCCGTGGCGATCAGGGTCACCACCGGCAGGCGCAGTTCCCTGGCGCGGGTCCAGGCGGCCACCAGTCGGTCACCCGTGCGCTCCCCGAGGGAGCCGCCGAGAAAGCCGAACTCGAAGGAGACCAGGACGACGGGCACGCCCGCGACCCGGGCGGTGCCGCTGACCACGGACTCGTCCTCACCGGTCCGCTCCCGCGCCTGCTGCCGCGCGAAGCCGTACCCGTCCCAGGCGAGCGGCCCGTCGTCGTACGGGGCGGTGGGCGTGGGTCCGGCTGCCGTGGATCCGGTCGGCGTAGGCCGCGGGGCGCTGGTCGCCGCCTCCGGTGCCGGGAACTCCGCGAAGTCGTCCGTCACCACGGCGATCGCCTCGCGCGCCGACCAGCGCGGCGACGGCCCGGCCGGTACGGGCCGCCCGCCCACGTAACCGCCGCCTGCGTCCCCGCCGGCCTCCGCGCCACCAGCCGCTCCACCGTTGAGGTTGCCGTCCGGGAAGTCTGTGCCGCCTCCGGCTGCCGCGCCCGGGCCGGTCCCCGGAGCCCCGCTACGCACGGAGGTTCCGTTTCAGGATCTTGCCCATGTCGTTGCGGGGGAGGGCGTCGAGGAAGTGGACCACGCGGGGGCGCTTGTGCGGGGCGAGCCGGCGGGCCACGTGGTCGGCGAGTTCGGCGTCGGTCGGTCTCGGGGCGCTCTCGGCCGCCTGGGCCGGGACGATCCAGGCGACGATCCGCTCGCCCAGGTCCTCGTCCGGCTCGCCCGTCACGGCGGCCTCGCTGACGCCCGGGTGCTCCAGCAGGGCGTTCTCGATCTCCCCCGCGCCGATCTTGTAGCCGCCGCTCTTGATCAGGTCGGTGGCCTTGCGGCCGACGATGCGGTAGTTCCCGGCCGCGTCGCGCGTCGCCATGTCGCCCGTACGGAACCAGCCGCCGTCGAAGGCGGCCGCGGTGGCGTCCGGGCGGTTGAGGTACTCGACGAACAGGTTGGGGCCGCGGACCTGGATCTCGCCGACCGTCTCGCCGTCGCTCGCCTCGACGGCCTGGCCGGACTCGTCGACGAGCCGGACGTACACACCGGGCAGCGGAACGCCGACGGTGCCGGGCGCGGGCTCGCCGTCGGCCCGTACGCTCGTGTTCATCAGCGTCTCGGTCATGCCGTACCGCTCGATGACGCGGCACCCGGCGGCCGCGGCCAGCCGCTCGTGGTCGGTACGCGGCAGGGCCGCCGAGCCGGACACCAGGAGACGGGCCCGGCCCAGCGCCCTGGCCAGCGCCGGGTTGTCGCCGGCCTCGACGGCCAGGCGGTGGTACATCGTCGGCACCCCGAACAGCATCGTGCCGTCCGCCGCCAGCTCCCGGAGCACCCCCTCGGTGCTGAAGCGCCCCAAGTGGTGCACGCGGCCGCCGCGCCGCAGCGGCCCGAGAATGCCCAGGACGAGGCCGTGCACATGGAACAGCGGCAGGCCGTGCACGAGGACGTCGTCGGCGGTCCACTGCCACGCCTCCGCCAGCGCGTCCAGGGTGTGCGCGATCGCCCGGCGGGGGATGACGACGCCCTTGGGCGGGCCGGTCGTGCCGGAGGTGTAGACGACGAGGGCGGCGGATTCGGCGCCCGGCTCGTACGGCAGGGGCGGCACCTCCTCGCTGCCGGCGGTGGGCTCGACGTCGATACGGGGGAGGGCGGCCAGCGCGCCGGGCAGTTCGTCGTCCGGACCGGCCAGCACGAGCGTCGGCCCGCTGTCCGACACGATGTGCGCCAACTCGCTCTCGCCGATCTTCGGGTTGACGGGCACGGCGGCCACCCCGGTGAGCAACGTGGCCACCACGGCGACCGCGGTCTCCAGGGTGGGCGTGGCCCAGACGGCCACCCGGGTGTGACCGTCGAGGCGATCGGTCAGCCGGCACGCGGCCGCAGCCAGTTGGCGGTAGCTGAGCGCCCGCTCGCCGAAGCGCAGCGCGGGCTGCGGCGACGCGTCGCTCAGCGCCGGAAAGAGCACGTTCACCAGGTCTCCCTCGTCCTCGTCGTCCCACGTCGGTGCCGCCGCCCCGGACCTGCCGGAACGGGCCGACCCCACCACTGTGGCAGAGACCACCGACAACGCGATCACGGACCACCGGGGTGGTGATCACGGGCCGCTGAGATGGTGATCACGGACTGCCGGTGCCGGCGATCGTGGACTGCCGGTGCCGGTGATCACGGACCGACGGTGCCGGTGATCACGGATCACCGGTGTCACGGTCGCGTGGCGCCGCGCGGGAGCGAAACGGGCCGCCTGTACGGGGTGGCTCGCATCGGGCTGCCGAACGGGGCTGCTCGCATCGGGGATGCCGCACGGGGATGCCGCACGGGGCCGCCGCACGGGGCGGCTCGCACCGGGCCGCCGCACGGGGCCGCCTGCGCCGCGCCACCCGCACCGAGCCGCCGCACCGGACTGCGACCACGCCCGGTGCGGCCCGGCTCACCCCGTCATCTTGCGGAAGTCCCAGGACACCACGGCGTCCGGAACCAGTCGCAGCCAGGCGTGCCGGCCGTCGTGCGGCATCCGGTCCAGGCCGAAATACTTGGTGGCGAACAGGCGTTCCGGAACATCCAGTTCCGCGCAGGTGTCACCCGTTCGCGGGACCTCGCCGACGACCGCCACGCTGCCGGTCAGCTCCACCCCGCGCAGCTCGTCGTAGCCGTGTCCGTCGTCGACGACCGCCGCGATCCGTGGATTCCCGCGCAGCTGCGCCCACCGCTTGCTGCGGGTGATCGAGTACAGCCAGAGCGCCGTGCCGTCCCAGGCGAACCACAGGGCGCCGACGTGCGGCGTGCCGTCCGCGCCCACGGTGGCCACCCGGCACGTGCGCTGCTCCGCCAGGAAGGCGTCCCGTTCGTGCGGCGTCATCATGATGCGGCGTCCGCGCCGCTGTGTGCCCGTCATCCGTCGCCCACCTTCGTCGCCCACCTTCGTCGCCGTCGTACGGCTGCGGCCTGACTGGCCGTCAGGAACTGGTGGCAGGCATCATCCGGTCTCTTCCGCGCCGGCGCAATGGCGGCTACGCTCGCGCGGCCCGCGCCCGTGGTGCCATGGCGGGCGGGTGCATCGCGCATCGGTACGGCTTCGCGACGACCGGCCCCGGGAGGGACGAGACGATGGTTTCGGGCGCCCGCCTCTGGGAACAGACCGATCCGGCGACCACGGCCCTGCTCACCGTCGAGTGCCAGCGCGGGGTCGTCGGGCCGGACGGCGCGCTGCCGGAACTGGCCGAAGCGGCCCGCGCGTCCGGTGCGCTCGGCCGGGTGGCGCGGCTGGTCGGGGCCGCGCACGGGGCGGGCGTCCAGGTGCTGCACGCCGTCGCCGAGCGCCGCCCGGACGGCCGTGGCGCCAACCGCAACGCGCGCCTGTTCGCCGCCGCCGAGCGCCTGCCCGTACAGCAGCTCGCCGGTACGGCCGCGGTACGCATCGCCGCCCCGGTGCCGGTCTCCGAGGACGACCTGATCGTACGCAGGCTGCACGGCCTGTCGCCGCTCGCCGGCACGGACGTGGACCCGCTGCTGCGCAATCTCGGCTGCCGGACTCTGGTCATCGCCGGGGTGTCGGCGAACGTGGCGATCCCGAACGCCGTCTTCGACGCGGTCAACCTCGGTTACACGGCGGTGGTGCCCGCCGACGCCATCGCCGGTGTGCCGGCGGACTACACCGCGGCGATGGTCCGGCACACCCTCGCCCTCGTCGCCACCGTCACGACCACCGACGACCTGCTCTCCTGCTGGAGCGGGGCACCCGGCCCGCTCGGCGACGCAACCCGACCGGTCGGCCCGGCCTGACCGTCACCTCAGGCTGACCGTCACCTCAGGCTGAACGTCACCTCGATCTGATCGTCACCTCGATCCGACCGGTCACCCCAGCTTGATCGAGTCACCCTCCACGCTCACCTTGGCCGCGATCAGCCCCTTGGTGGCGGGGCCCTTGCGGACGCTGCCGTCGTCGATGGCGTAGGTGCTGCCGTGGCAGGGGCAGTTGATCGTGCCGTTCGCCACCTCGTTCACCAGGCAGCCCTGGTGCCGGCAGACCGCCGAGAACGCCTTGAACTCGCCCTTGGCGGGCTGCGTCACCACGAGCTTGCGATCCTTGAAGACCTTGCCGCCGCCTTCAGGGATGTCCGCGGTCCTCGCCAGCACGCCCCCGGCCGCACCGGCACCCGCGCCCCCGGTGTCCCGGCTTCCGGTGTCCGCGCCCCCGGGGGCCGTGTCGCCGTTCTTCGGCCCGTCGTCCGGGGACGACGCGCTGTCCCCGTACCCGTCCGCGCCGCTCCCGCACGCCGCGAGCGCGGCGGCCAGCCCCACCGCGCCGGCCGCCGCGACGACCGTACGGCGCGCCGTCGCCGTACCCGACCGCCCTCCCTGCGCCGGGCGAATCGCTGCCCGCCGAGTCTGCGTCTGCCGAGCCGGTGCCCGCTGATCCGATGCCCGCTGATCCGATGCCTGCCGAGCCGATGCCTGCCGCGTCATGGCGTGCCTCCCACTGTCGGTGCCCGGGGGTGCCGCGCGCCGCGCGCCGCGCGCCGCGCGTGGTGCGTGCCACGTGGCGGATGCGTCCCCTGGGCGTTGTGGAAGTTCCATACGGGTGGGCAGGCGCGGGCGTTCAGCTCTTGTCGAGTGCTGAGCGCAGGAAATCACGTTCGAAGCGGAGCAGGTTCTCGGTGACCGCCGTGTCGGCGGGCGCGTGGCCCGCGCCGGGCAGCGGCAGCACGCTGTGCTGTCTGCCGGCGGCCAGCAGTTCGGCGGAGAAGCGCAGGGTGTGGGCGGGGGCCACGTTGTCGTCCGACAGGCCCTGGACGAGCAGCAGCGGGCGGCGCAGCAGGTGACCGTGGCCCACCAGGGAGGAGCGCGCGTAGTGGTCCGGTACCTCGGAGGGGTGGCCGAGGAAGCGTTCCTTCCAGTGGGTGTCGTACAGCCGCTGGTCCGTCGCCGGAGCGCCGGCGACCGCCGCGTGAAAGACATCGGGACGGTGCAGGACGGCAGCGGCGGCCAGGAACCCGCCGAACGACCAGCCACGGATCGCCACCCGCGACAGGTCCAGCTCCGGGAAACGCGCGGAGGCCGCGTGCAGCGCGTCGGTCTGGTCCTCCAGTACGGGGGTGAGTTGATCGCCGTGGACGGCCTTCTCCCAGGCCGGGCTCCGGCCGGGGGTACCGCGCCCGTCCGTGGCCAGTACGGCGAAGCCCTCCTCGGCGAACCACTGCGCCACACAGGCGAACCAGGTGCGCGCCCGTACCGCGAACTGGATGCCCGGGCCGCCGTACGGGAAGAGCAGTACCGGCAGGCTGCCCGTACCGGGCTCGTGCCAGGAGGGGAGGTACAGCGCGCTGTGTACCTCTCGTCGCCCCAGCACGAGATGGTGCGGGCGCGGGGTGACGACCGGCTCCTCACCGAGCGAGGCGATGGTCCCGGCGACCTCAGTAGAACCGAGGGCCCTAGTAATCGAAGCAGCCCCAGCAGTCCCAGCAGTCCTAGCAGTCGAAGCAGTCCCAGCAGTCGAAGCACTCCTAGCGGTCCCAGCAGCCCCAGCGACCCCGTCCGCCCCAGCAGCCCCGTCGGCCCCAACGGCCCCGTTGGCCCCGGAACCGCGTACCTCGGCCACCGGTCCCTCCGGTGTGACCCCGCTGAGGACCACCGTGCCGCCTCCAACGGCGGCAGTGAAGAGTCCCGGCCCCTCGCTCAGCCGGACCAGGCCGCCCTCCGGGCCCCACCGCCACACCCCCACCGTCGTCGGCTCCTCGTTGGCGGTGAACCACACTTGCTCGCCCTCCACGGCGACGACCTCGCGCACCTGTAGTCCGGGCGGCGTCACGGTGGTGCCACCCACGCTCAGATGGCGGGTGCCGGGCGTGTCCTCGGGCACGACCAGGGCTCCCGAGGCCGTACGGGCCGGGGTGCCGGGCACGATCTCGGTCCAGGCGGGGTCGGTGCGCTCGTGCAGCAGCGCGGTCGCGCCGGTGCCCGTGTCGACCGCCAGGGTGCGCAGTGTCCGCTGGTCGCGGCTCTGTACGCCGATGAGCGGCCCGTGCGCGTCCCAGCCGGCGCTGACGAGGTACTCGTACGCGGCCCGGTCCCACGCCACCTCGACGTGCTGCCCTTCGGAGGCGGCGGCCACCGGCACGACGCGGAGCGTCACCTCCGCGTTGGCCGTTCCCGCCGAGGGGTACGCCACCACGCGCGGTGGCTGCTCGGGGCGCGCCGGGTCGCTGATGTGGCGCCGTGCCACGCTGGACGTGTCCACCCTGGCCACCAGGAGGTGACGGCTGTCAGGGGCCCACCAGTAGCCGCGCGTGCGGCCCATCGACTCGGCCGCCACGTATTCAGGCAGCCCGTAGGTGACGTCCGGGCCCTCGGCAGCCGCCAGTTGCCGGTCGGTCCCGTCCTCCAGGGCGACGACGTGCAACGATCCGTCGGTCACGTACGCGACGAGCCGTCCGTCCGGAGAGGGCCGGGGATCGACGACCGGACCGGCGGTCGGCACGTGGCAGGGGGCGCAATCGTCCGTACGCACCACCCACAGCGCGCCGGAGAGCGCACAGGCCCCCACGCGCGCCGTCGCGTCGGTCGCGTACGCCACCACACCCGTGGAGTGCTCGCGCGCCCGCTCCCGGCGCAGCCGCTCCGCCTCGGGCAACTCCTCCTCCGTGGCCGTGCCCGCCCCCAACAGCACCGGATCGGCCACCACCCGCTCCGCACCGCCCTCGTACTGCCACAGCCGGCCTACGGGGTCACTGCCCCCGCCGGTACGGACGAACAGCACCCGGCGGCCGTCGGGGGAGACGCCGAACTGCCGTGGCACACCGAGGGAGAAGCGCCGGGTCCGCGCGAACTGCGGGGGGAAGGCGGCCGCCGTCTCGGAGTCAGCGCCGGGCGAGCGGTAGGAACCATCAGCGAAATCATCAGCGAAATCATCAGCAACGGTCATGACGGGACTCTGGCATCCACCAGGCCGGTCAGGCACCGGGGCGACGCAAGGTCGAAAGAAGATGATGCCGAAAGGGAAAGTTGTCGAAAGGAGAAGGTGTCGAGAGGAGAAGGGGTCGCGAGGAGAAGGTGTCGCGAGGAGAAGGAGGAGACGACGAAGCCCCGCGGACGGGGGAACCGCGGGGCTTCGTTCGATAAGTGTACATGTGTTCAGGTGTTTATGTCCTGCTGAGCGCGGTGCGCCTCCAGATGTTCTCCCCGGCGCCGGCCCCCGCCACGTGGGATGATGACCAGGTGACGCTGGAGGACCTCGTCCGGCTCCGCCGGGCCCGTGACCTGATGGACCGCGAGTACGCCAAGCCGCTCGACGTGCCGGCGCTGGCGCGTGCCGCGCTCATGTCGACGGGCCACTTCTCCCGCAGCTTCCGCGCCGCCTTCGGGGAGACGCCGTACAGCTACCTCATGACGCGCCGCATCGAGCGGGCGAAAGCGCTGCTGCGGCGCGGTGACCTGTCGGTGACGGAGGTCTGTTTCGAGGTCGGCTGTACGTCGCTGGGGTCGTTCAGCTCGCGGTTCACCGAGCTGGTCGGTGAGAGCCCGAGCGCGTACCGGGCGCGCAGTCACGACGACGGCGCCGCCATCCCCGCCTGCTACGCCAAGATCTATACGAGACCGGTCAGGAATGGAGAAGCGAAGCCCACTTCCCGACCGTAGCGTTGTCCGTATGAACATCAGCCTTTCAACATGCTTCATCGCCGTGGACGACCACGACAAGGCGCTGGCCTTCTACCGGGACGTGCTCGGCCTGGAGGTGCGCAACGACGTCGGGTTCGAGGGGATGCGCTGGGTGACTGTCGGCGCGCCGTCGCAGCCGGACGTGAGCATCGTCCTCGAACCGCCCCTCGCGGACCCGAACGCCTCGCCCGCCGACCGCGAGGCCATGGCGGAACTGCTGGCCAAGGGCCTGCTGCGGGCCGTCATCTTCACGACCGACGACTGCGACGCCACCTTCGAGCGCATCCGCGCCGCGGGCGGCGAGGTGCTCCAGGAGCCGGTCGACCAGCCGTACGGCGTCCGCGACTGCGCCTTCCGCGACCCGTCCGGCAACATGCTGCGTTTCAACCAGGCGCGGGAGAAGTAGCGCACCGTACGACGCATGAGGGCGGCCCGGTCCGCTTCCCCGGAGCACGTACCGGGGGAGCGGACCGGGCCGCGCGTGCGTGAACGAGCGCACATGAGCGACAACATGAAACCCACCGGCACCGACCGGAAGGCGCCCCCGCGGACCCAGAAGGCCGCGCGCTCCCTGAAGGTGCGGCGGGCAAACTGGGGTGGAAGCACTGCACCGCCAGCGGTACGGACGTCGACCTCCTCAGCCGGAAGCCGATCGAGAAGACCGACTCGTTCGCCGAGGAGTTCGGCGGTGCGAGGGCCATCGCGAGATCACCTTCGAGCTGCGACCACCTTCGAGCTGCGACCACCTTCGAGCTGCGACCACCTTCGAGCTGCGACCAGCTACTAGCTCTGACGACTTCCAGCTCTGACCACTTCCAGCTCTGACCGCACGATGATGGAGCCCGCACCCCCGCCGCGCGGGCCCCCACACGGGCCCTCCGTGCGCGGAACCGGCTGTCAGTCAGGAGGCGTTGGTCATGCGTATCCCTGGTCCCGAGCCCCAGCCGGACGGCGGGGTGGGAGCGGTCGCCGCGGCGGGCGGACTGCACATCTACCAGCTGCGGCTGCACGCGGAGTACGGTCCCGTCGTACGGTTCCAGCTGCCGGGCGCGGAGACGGCCGTGTCGGTCGCCGACCCCGTACTGCTGGAGGCCACGGCCCACCTCGACAAACGCCCGGAGCGGCTGTTCGAGTTCCTGGCCCCGCTGTGCGAGGCGGGCAATCTCCAGGTGCTGCCCGCCGAGGAGCACACTCCCTGGCGGCGCGTCCTGCTGTCGGTGCTGGCCGGGCGCCCGTCCCACGAGCGGCACGCCGCGCGGTTCACCGCACTGGCGGTCGATCTCGCCGACCGCTGGGGCCGGCAGGCCGGCCGCGGTCCCGTCGCGCTGCAGAAGGACCTCACCGCGCTGTCACTGCGGATGATCTGTTCTTACGCGCTGGAGGACGAAGCCACCGACCCGGATGCCACCGACCCGGATGCCACCGATCCGGACGCCGCCGATCCGGACGCCGCCGATCCGGACGCCGCGGACCCGGACGCCGTCGTCGCGGCCTTCGAGGAGGTGCTGACCGAATACCTGGGCCGGCTCTACCAGGTGCCGGCCCCGGGCACCGAGGCGGAACGCGCCGAACGGGCGGCCCGGGCCCTCGCCTACCTGCGCGCGACGGTCGACCGGGTCGTCGCGGCGCACCGCTCCGGCAGCCGCGCGGACCGCAGCGATCTGATCGGGGCACTCGTCGAGGCCGGTGAGAGCCCCGCGCGGATCCGCGACACCGTCATGGTGACGCTGCTGGCCGCGCACCACACCACCGGAGTGGCCGTCTCCTGGACCCTGCACCTCCTGGGGCGCCACCCCGAGGCGGCGGACCGCGTCGCCGCCGAACTGGATCGCGTACTCGGGGACCGCGCGGTGCCCGAGTATGCCGACCTGCGGCACCTCCCGTACCTGGACATGGTGCTGAAGGAAGCGATGCGGCTCTACCCGCCCGGCCCGTACGGCGCGCGGGAGACGACCGAACCCCTGGTCCTGGGCGATTACGAGCTGCCGGCCGGGACGACGGTCTTCTACCCGTTCTGGGCCGTGCACCTGAACCCCGACCACTGGCCCGAGCCCGAGAGGTTCGTCCCCGAACGGTTCGCCCCCGAGAAGGTGGCCGGGCGGCCGAGGCTGGCCTACATCCCGTTCGGCATCGGGCCGCGCAGCTGCGAGGGCGCCGGCCTCGCCATGGTCGAGGCCGAACTCGTGCTGGCCGTCCTGCTCAAGCGCTTCCGGTTCCGGCCCGCGCCGGGACACCGGGTGACACCGGTCGAACGGTTCGTGCTGTGGGCGCAGGACGACATCCGGATGCTCGTGACTCCGCGCGGCACCGCACCGCGCCCGTAACTCCGTGCACCCTCCGTGCGCTGCCGGGGCTGGGGTGAGGGGAAGGCGGGTATGCATGGGGCGGCAGTGCCGGTGCGAGCAGGGGAGTGGCCATGACGGAGTGGTTATTGGCGTTCGACGCGGGCTGCGGCGTGTGCGGCGAGGCGGCCGGGAGGATCGGCGGGGTGGTCGACGACCGGCTGACGCTGGTGGGGCTCGGTGAGGAGCGGGTACGCGCCCTGCGGCGCACGGCGCTGGGCGGCGAACCGCCGTTCGCCCCGACGCTGCTGGCCGTGGACGGGGAGCGGGTACGGGCGTGGACGGGACCGGCGCTGTCGGCGCGCCTGTGCCGCCTTCTGGGGCCGGTCGGTTCGCTGCGCGTGGTACGGGCCCTGAACCGGACCGATGTGCTCGTGCACGGAGACCGGCGCCGGCTCCTCAAGGCCGTGCCGGGCCTGGCGCTGGGCGCCTTCCTCGTCTCCGGCGGGCTCGCCGCCCCGGCCATGGCCTCGGCCGGCCGCCGGATGACGGCCGCCGGCGCCGAGGAGTGGGCCGCCGGCCTCACCCGGATCCCCACCGGCTACCGCGAGGTGACCGCGCTGCCGATGCCGCAGCGCCGGGCCGTGTACGCCCGCATCCCGGACCGCGCGAAGGCCGGACTGTGGCTCGAACACGTACAGCGCTACCGCGCGGCGCACCCCGAACTGTCCGGGCCGCGGACGGCGATGCTGGAGAAGGTCGCCGCGGCCGTACCGGCCGTTTTCGCCGGGACGGGCGCCTGGTCGGCGTCGGATGTCGAGCGGCTACGGGAGGAGTCGGTGGCGGTGCTCGGCCCCGACGTGTCGTTCGCCGCGCTCGGCGTGCTCGGCCCGGCCGAGTCGCCTGCCCCCGCCGCCCCCGCCGCCTCGGCCGGTTCCCGTGCACGGAACCGCGTCCTGATGAACTGCGACTGTCACAAAGGCGCCAGCGGGTGCAGCTCCTGCGGCAATTCCGTGCCCTGTACCGAACAGGCCTCCGGATGTGGGTGGTTGTGGCAGCAGAGGTGTGACGGTGTGTGCGGGGGATGAAAGGCCGGGGAAGGCCGAGAGAATCCGAGAAAAGCCGAGAACAACCGAGAAGGGTTCCCGGGCCTGGTCCGCCGATCCGTCTCTCCAGACCATTCGTGACCCCGCGACATCGCCGTACGTCACCGGGGCCATGGCCTTGCCCGTGTTCCGGTCGCCGATCTGAAAGATCCTGTCACCGAAATGCACGGTTTCGCTCACCTGGTCACCTTGGCCGTGTTGTGGTTGCCGAACTGCTTGATGCTGTCGCCGACGTGGAAGTTCTCCACCTGGAACTGGAATTCCGTCTGTGGATTGTCGATCGCGTCCATGACCGAGCGGGCGATGTGCGCCACCAGATTCTTGTCAGGACTGGTCAGGATGGCATACGGCGCCCCCGCCGTCTCGATGTCGAGCCGGTGCAGTTCCCGTCGTGGCAACGCCGTGAACAGCCATATGAGACCGGAGGCCAGCAGCATGAGCAGGACGGCGAGAAACACCGACGAGACGCTCACGCCCGTGGTGCCCCCACCGCCGGCGCCGACCGACAGCGCCATGAGAACGGCGAAACTCCCGAGCATCCAGGGCCGCGCGCGCTTCATCACCACCGAGAATCTCGGCTTCACTTCGGTCGTCGTCACACAGGCGATGTTGTGCAGCGGGTACGCCGCGGATCCCACCCACAGGGTCCGCCGGCTGACCTCGACATTGATCATTTCACGTCGGTAGAACACACTTCCCCCGAGCTGTCGCGCTGTGGGTGCATCACGGTCGGCCCAGCATTGCCGAAGGCGTGGGCTCCGCGCAGGGGTTCCGCCGGAATTCCCTCCAGGCGTCCTGAACACTGAGCCGGTGGGAACGCGCATAGCGGTGCTCGGGCCGGTGCGGGTCTTCGACGGTGACGGGACGCCGGTGGGCATCGGAGGTGCGAGGCCGCGTATGCTGCTGGCCCGACTGGCGCTGGCGGCGGGCGACATGGTGGCCCAGGGCGCGCTCATCGACGGCCTGTGGGGCGTACGGCCTCCCACGGACGCGCTCAACTCGCTGCACGCGCTGGTGTACCGGCTGCGCAAGGCGCTGCCCGACGGCGGGCTGCTGGAGTCGTCAGGGGCGGGCTGCCGGCTCGCGGTGCCGAGGGGGCACGTGGACGCCGCTCGTTTCGAAGCGCTGGCGGCCCGGGGCGGGCAGGAACTCGCCGCCGGGACGCCCGGGAAAGCCGCTTCCGTGCTCGGTGAGGCGCTCGCGCTGTGGCAGGGGCCCGCGTTGGCCGACGTACGGGAAGCACCGTACGCCGCGTCGGCGGCGGCCCGGCCGGAGGAGTTGCGCGTCGCGGCGTTCGAGGACCGCTGCGAGGCGGAGCTGCGGCTGGGCCACCACACCCGGGTCCTGGCCGACCTGGAGACGGCAGCGGCCGATCACCCACTGCGGGAAGAGGCCGTCGAGGCGGTCTGTTCGGGCGGTCCGCTGCCGGCCGGGGACGTCCCGTACGTACTCGGCTCGCTGGTCGACAAGTCCCTCGTGGAACGGGCCGGGGACGGCTACCGCATGCTGGAGACCGTACGGGCGTACGCGGTGGAACGGCTCCTCCAGGCGGGCGAGCGGGAAGCGGTCCGGGACCGTCTCGTGCGGCACTTCGCCGGCGTGGCCGAGGAACACGAGCCGCTGCTGCGCTCCGCCCGGCAGGAAGAATCGTTCGCGCTCTTCGCGGCCGAATACGACAACCTTGCGTTCGCGCTGCGCACGGCCGTCGACGGACGCGACGCGGACGCGGCGGCCCGGCTGCTCGGCCCGCTGCGCTGGTACTGGAACGCGCTGCGCCACGACGCTCGCGCGGGCTCCCTGGCCGCCGGGGTGTGCGAACTCGGTGACGCGCAGCCCGAGGATGCCGCACGCCGCGTACGGCCTCGGTGTCTTCGAACTGGGCCCGGCGGTGACCGGTGACGTCCGGCTCCGCGGCATGGGCGGCAGCATGCAGGGCTCGCGCTTCTTCGCTGTGGGCACCTCCGACGGCGCAGAGTCCGTCGCCGTCCACACCAACACCGAGTTCAAGACCTGGCAGGTGCTCTTCCGGGTCCTGGAGGCCCAGTTCGGCATCCCGGCCGTCCCGGGGGTGTGACAGCGCCGTCCGGCCCGTTCCCCGCCGAAGACGGCGCGGGTCCGGGCCGGAGCCGGCCGTCTCAGACCACCTGCACCCCGATCAGACACGTGTCGTCGTCGGTGTCGGACTTGCTGTGGGTCAGCAGGCGGTCGAGCCGGTGCTCCAGCGTGGGGGCGGGGGCCTGCGCGGTGGCGAGCAGCTGGGCCAGGGAGTCGTGGATGGCGGTGTCCCGGCGCTCGACCAGGCCGTCGGTGTACATCAGCAGGGTGTCGTCCGCCTCCAACTGGAGCACGGCCTCCTCGTACGTGGCTTCCGGGAGCGCTCCCAGGAGCAGCCCGCGGACCAGTGGCAGCCTGCTCGCCTCGTGGCCGCGGACCAGTACGGGCGGCAGATGGCCGGCCCTGGCCCAGCGCAGCGTGCGGGTTCTGGGGTCGTACACGCCGCAGACGACCGTGGCGGACACCTGGTCGGTGAGGTGGTGGGCCACGATGTTCAGCCAGGACAGCAGCTGGCCGGGGCCGGCCCCGGTGACGGCGAGGCCGCGCAGGGCGTTGCGCAGCACCACCATGCCGGTGGCGGCCTCGATGCCGTGCCCGGCGATGTCACCGACGCACAGCAGGACGCGCCGGGAGGGCAGGACGACGGCGTCGTACCAGTCGCCGCCCACCAGGGACTCGGTCTCGGCGGGCCGGTAGCGTACGGCGATCTGCAGGCCGGGGGCGGCGATGGGGCCGTGGCTCGGCGGCATGATGGCCTGCTGGAGCTGGAGCGCGAGGCGGTTGCGCTCGGCCGACTGCTGCTCGGTGTGGGCGAGCTGGTCGCGGGTGGCGGCGAGCGCCACCTCCGTCCAGTGCTGGGAGGAGATGTCCTGGTACGCGCCGCGGACGGACAGCAGCCGGCCGTCCGCGTCGAGGACGGGCTCGGCGATCACCCGGATGTGGCGGGTGACGCCGTCGGGGCGCCGGAGGCGGAAGGCGGCCGAGGCGGGGCGCTGGTGGTGCAGCACGGCGCGCAGGAAGCGGCCGATGGCGACACCGTCGTCCGGGTGCGCGTGGGCGGCCAGGTCGTGCAGCGAGACAGGAGGGTCGCCGGCCGACCGCCCGTACAGCGTGAAGAGCTGCCCGTTCCAGGTGATCTCGCCGGTCAGCAGATTCTCCTCGAAGCCACCGATCCGGCCGAGGCGCTGGGCGTGCTGGAGGAGGCTGGCGAGCCGGGCGGCCTCGTCCTCGATGCGCCAGATGAGCAGCACACAGTTGCCGTGGCGGCTGACGCTGAGGTCGGCGACGGCGGCCAGCGGCACCTGGTCCACCAGTGCGGTCAGGGTCATGCGCTGGGCGCGGAAGGGCTCGCCGGTGGCGTAGACGCGCTGGACCTTGTCGAACAGGTCGCTCTCGTCGGCCGCCATCGGGTACGCCTCCAGCAGCAGCGCACCGTTCACGAAGCTACGGGGCCGGCCGGCCGGGTCCATGAAGCGCCCGTTGACGTGGTGGATCCGGAAGTCGGTGAGCTGACCGTCCTCCGCGAGGTGCGGGGTGAGGACCAGCGCCGGGTCGTGGAGGCCGTCCGCCAGGTCCACCAGCTCGGCCACCGCGGTGCTGTGCCGGGCGGCGGTCGGGCCGTGTTCCCGCGGCGTGGGGCCGTCCTGGAGGGTGTGGGCGCACAGCTGCGCCAGCGCCTCGATCTGCCGCAGGATCGCGGGCGGCTGCGGGGGCAGCGGCTGCTGCCAGCAGATCTCCAGGACGCCGTGGATGCGCCCGCCGGTGCCGGCCGGAAGCGCCACCCGGCCGCCGTACGGGTGGTGGGCACGGCCGATCGAGGGGATGCCCGTGTCGGCCAGGGAGGCGAACCGGACGGTGTCCCGTTCGGTCAGCGCCTGGCGGGCGACGGTGACCACGCCCGGCGGCACGTAACGCCAGCGCACCGCCTCGTCGGCGGGGAAGCCCGCGTGGCCGGCCAGCGTGAGGGAAGTGTCCGGCCCCGCGGACCAGATGGCGACGGCCGTCGCGCCCAGCGGAGCCAGCGCGTGCTGGAGCAGCGAGTCGGCTACGGACTGGGTGTCGTCGGCGGCCAGCACGGCGCTCTCGGCAGTGCGCAGCCGCACCGCCGCGGCCGGGTCCGTGCCGGCCGGCTCGGGACGGGTACGCCGCAGAAAGGCGTCGGCGATCTCCGCCACGCGGTCGCGGGCCGCCTGGTTGATGATGTCCACGGCCAGTTCGAGCTGCGAGACCGCCGCCTTCTCGGCCAGTTCGGCGAGCTGCCGGGTCGCCTGCGCCGGCCCGCAGTGCAGCCGCTCGATCAGGATGCCCTTGGCCAGTTCGATCAGGGCCCGCCCGTCGGCCGCGGCGTGCGCCTCCTGGACCTCGCTGCGCAGGCGCTCGACCGTGGCGGCCAGGCGGCCGACGGCGGATATCCGGCCCGGCGACACGCCGTCCCCGGAAGGGGTGACGACGTGCTCGTGAGTGCTCATGATGCTGTCGATTCTTCGATGCGATGGGTGCGTTCGTGAGCGGGTCGGGGGCGGCGCCCGGCCGTCCGGGCGCCGCCCTTCAGGAGGTCAGCCACCGGCGGACGCAGGCGATCAGGTCGTTGGTGTCCACCGGTTTGGTGACGTAGTCGCTGGCCCCGGAGGCGAGGCTCTTCTCACGGTCCCCGGGCATGGCCTTGGCCGTGACGGCGATGATGGGCAGGTGGGCGTGGGCCGGCATCCGCCGGATCTCCGCCGTCGCGGTGTAGCCGTCCATCTCCGGCATCATCACGTCCATCAGGATGAGGTCGATGTCCGGATGTTCGATGAGCGTCTCGATGCCCTTGCGCCCGTCCTCCGCGTGGCGGACGTTCAGGCCGTGCATTTCCAGGATGCTGCTGAGCGCGTACAGGTTGCGGGCGTCGTCGTCGACGACGAGGACGGTCCGGCCGCTGAGACTGTCGTCGACGGGCTGGGGAGCCTGCTGTACGGGCTCCTCCGGCCGCACCAGCGGCAGCACGTCACCGGGCTGCTCGGCGGACAGGTGCAGGGCGATGCGCTCGCGCAGCTCGTCGAGGCTGGACAGCAGCTCCAACGGCTGGGTGCCCGCGCGCTCCTGGAGAATGCGTTCCTGCTCCGCCTCCAGGCGCCTGCTGTTGTGCGCGAGGACGGCGACGGTGCGCACGGCGGCGTCGCCGTCCATCGCGTCCAGGAAGCGCAGGGCTTCCCCGTCGGCCATGTCCAGGTCGAGGACCACACAGTGGAACGGGCCGGCGGCCAGCGCGCCGGCGGCCTCCTGGGCGCCGACCGCGGAGACGACCTCGATGCTCTCCGCGCGGTCGCCCAGGTCCTGACCGCCGGTGAACTCCGCGACCGCGCTGTCCGCCACATGGGAGAGCAGCCCGTGGGCCCGCTCCTCGATCACCAGCAGGCGGCGGGGCTGCGCGGGGGCCGCGACGGGGGTACGCGGCCGGCTCACCGGCACGTCGTCCCGCTCGTCCGCCGGGCCCTTCGGGGCCGGGACCGTACCGGGCTCCTCCCGGAAGTCGGCGCGCGCGACCGGCAGGTACAGGGTGAAGGTGCTGCCCAGCCCCGGCGTGCTCTCGGCGGTCACCGCTCCGCCCAGGAGGTGCGCGATCTCGCGGCTGATGGACAGGCCGAGTCCGGTGCCGCCGTACTTGCGGCTGGTGGTGCCGTCCGCCTGCTGGAACGCCCCGAAGATCACGTCCAGTTGCTGCTCGGCGATGCCGATCCCGGTGTCCTTGACGCGGAAGGCGACCACCGGCCCGCCGCGGTGCACCGTGCCGGGCAGTTCACTGTCGGCGGCGGGCTCGATGCGCAGCTCGACGCTGCCCTGTTCGGTGAACTTCACCGCGTTGGACAGCAGATTGCGCAGCACCTGACGCAGCCGCGCGTCGTCGGTCAGCAGGTCCACCGGCACGCCGGGCGCGGCGGTGATGGTGAAGTCGAGGCTCTTCTGCGTGGTCAGCGGCCGGAACGTCGCCTCGACGTAGTCCAGGAGCTGCCGCAGCGCCACCCGCTCCGGGGTGATGTCCATCTTGCCCGCCTCGACCTTCGACAGGTCCAGGATGTCGTTGATGAGCTGGAGCAGGTCCGAGCCCGCGGAGTGGATGATGCCCGCGTACTCCACCTGTTTGGGCGTGAGGTTGCGGGTCGGGTTCTGGGCCAGCAACTGCGCCAGGATCAGCAGGCTGTTGAGCGGGGTGCGCAGCTCGTGGCTCATGTTGGCCAGGAACTCCGATTTGTACTTCGAGGCCAGCGCCAGCTGCCGGGCCCGGTCCTCCAGCTCCTGCCGCGCCTGCTCGATCTCCGAGTTCTTGGTCTCGATGTCGCGGTTCTGCGAGGCCAGCAGCTCGGCCTTCTCCTCCAGTTCCGCGTTGGACCGCTGGAGTTCCTCCTGCTGACGGGTCAGCTCCCCGGAGCGGGCCTGGAGCTCACCGGCCAGCCGCTGCGACTCCTCCAGCAGCTCGTCGGTCCGCGCGTTGGCGACGATGGTGTTGACGTTGACGCCCACCATCTCCATCAGCTGCTCCAGGAAGTCCTGGTGCACGGGGGTGAAGGCGGTGAAGGACGCCAGCTCGATGACGCCGAGGATCTGGTCCTCGACGACGATCGGCAGCACGATCAGGCTGCCCGGCGCCGTCCGGCCGAGACCGCAGGAGATGCTGATGTAGTCGCCCGGCACGCCGTCGGCGACGATCGTACGGCGACTGCGGGCGGCCTGGCCGACCAGGGACTCGCCCAGCCGGAAGCGGTCGTGGCCCGCGCTGTCGGCGGGCCGGCCGTATGCGCCGACGAGGCTGAGCACGGTGCCGTTCCCGTTCTCCTCGGCCAGGTAGAAGGCGCCGTACTGGGCCGAGACGAGCGGCGTCAGCTCGTCCATGACCAGCTCGGCGACGACCGAGAGGTCCCGGTGGCCCTGCATGAGGCCGGAGATGCGCGCCAGGTTGCTCTTGAGCCAGTCCTGCTCCTGGTTGGCCCGGGTCGTCTCGCGCAGGGACCGCACCATGGAGTTGATGTTGTCCTTCAGCTCCGCGACCTCGCCGGAGGCGTCCACCGTGATGGAACGGGTCAGATCGCCCTCGGCGACCGCGCTGGTCACCTCGGCGATGGCCCGCACCTGCCGGGTGAGGTTGCCTGCCAGCTCGTTGACGTTCTCGGTCAGGCGCTTCCAGGTGCCCGACACGCCCTCGACCTCGGCCTGGCCGCCGAGCCGCCCCTCGCTGCCGACCTCGCGGGCGACGCGGGTGACCTCGGAGGCGAAGGAGGACAGCTGGTCGACCATCGTGTTGATGGTCGTCTTCAGCTCCAGGATCTCGCCCCGGGCGTCGACATCGATCTTCTTCGACAGATCACCGTTGGCCACGGCCGTGGTGACCTGGGCGATGTTGCGCACCTGACCGGTCAGGTTGTTGGCCATCGAGTTGACGTTGTCGGTCAGGTCCTTCCACGTACCGGCCACGTTCGGTACGCGGGCCTGGCCGCCGAGCATCCCCTCGGTGCCGACCTCGCGCGCCACCCGCGTCACCTCGTCGGCGAACGCCGACAGCGTGTCGACCATCGTGTTGATCACGCCGGCGAGGGCGGCCACCTCGCCCTTCGCCTCCACCGTGATCTTCTGCGACAGGTCGCCCTTGGCGACCGCGGCCGCCACCTGGGCGATCGAACGCACCTGGCCGGTCAGGTTGGAGGCCATCACGTTGACGTTGTCGGTCAAATCCTTCCAGGTGCCCGACACGCCCCGTACGGTGGCCTGGCCACCGAGATTGCCTTCGGTACCGACCTCGCGGGCCACCCGCGTGACCTCGTCGGCGAAGGCGGACAGCTGGTCCACCATCGTGTTGATGGTGCTCTTCAGCTCCAGGATCTCGCCCCGGGCGTCCACCCGGATCTTCTGCGACAGGTCGCCCTGCGCCACGGCCGTGGTGACCTCGGCGATGGACCGCACCTGTGCCGTGAGGTTGTCCGCCATCACGTTGACGGACTCGGTCAGGTCCTTCCACGTACCGGAGACGCCCTTGACGTCGGCCTGGCCGCCGAGGCGTCCTTCGGTGCCGACCTCGCGGGCGACGCGGGTGACTTCGTCGGCGAAGGCGGACAGCTGGTCGACCATCGTGTTGATGGTGTTCTTCAGCTTCAGGATCTCGCCGCGGGCATCGACGGTGATCTTCTGCGACAGGTCGCCCTGGGCCACCGAGGTCGCGACCGCCGCGATCGAGCGCACCTGTGAGGTGAGGTTGCCGGCCATGAAGTTGACGGAGTCGGTCAGATCCCGCCACGTACCGCCCACGCCGGGCACCTGGGCCTGGCCGCCGAGGCGTCCTTCGGTGCCGACCTCGCGGGCGACGCGGGTGACTTCGTCGGCGAAGGCGGAGAGCTGGTCGACCATCGTGTTGATGGTCGTCTTCAGCTCCAGGATCTCGCCGCGGGCGTCCACGGTGATCTTCTGCGACAGGTCGCCGCGGGCGACCGCGGTGGTCACCTGCGCGATGTTGCGCACCTGCGAGGTGAGGTTCCCGGCCATGAAGTTGACCGAGTCGGTCAGATCCCGCCACGTACCACCCACTCCGGGCACCTCGGCCTGGCCGCCGAGCCGCCCCTCGCTGCCGACCTCGCGGGCGACGCGGGTGACTTCGTCGGCGAAGGCGGACAGCTGGTCCACCATCGTGTTGACGGTGTTCTTCAGCTCCAGGATCTCGCCCTGCGCATCGACGTCGATCTTCTGCGACAGATCGCCCCGGGCGACCGCGGTGGCCACCTGCGCGATGTCGCGCACCTGCGTGGTGAGGTTGCCGGCCATGACGTTCACCGAGTCGGTCAGATCCGCCCAGGTGCCGGAGACTCCCGGCACCTCGGCCTGGCCGCCGAGCCGTCCCTCGCTGCCGACTTCGCGGGCCACCCGGGTCACTTCCGAGGTGAACAGGGACAGCTGGTCGACCATGCCGTTGAAGACGGTGGCGATCTCGCCGAGCAGCCCGTCGTCCTCGTCCGGCAGCCGTGTGCCGAAGTTCCCGTCACGTACGGCCGTGAGCCCCGCGAGCAGTTGCCGCAGCTCCGGCTCCCCGACCCGTCCCCCCGTACGCCCCGACCTCGTCCGCGACACCGGACGCGCGTTCTCGCCCGCCGTCTCTGCACCCATGACCCGACCTCGCTCCACTTACCGAACCCCTTGCGCAGGGCACGACGGCGCTGTGTCCCCGCATCGAAGGCGCGCACCCCTGTGCCGCACGCCGACACCTCGTGACCTTGCCGCTCGGCAAGTACGGGAAGAGTACCGCGAGGCGTCTCACCGGAAGACATGACAACCGCACTTTTGTCCCGGATCCGGCCCCGTAACCACTCCTCGCCCCGATTCCGTGGCCCCGCCGCCTTTCCTCACCGGCCCGGCGGCCCGCTTCCGCCCCATTCGTCTGCGCCCGCCCGCCGCGCCCGCCGTTCCTGCCACCACACCCACCCTTCCTGCACCTTTCTGAGCACGGTCATGGCGGCGAGCAGGAACACGGCGGAGAAAAAGCGACGCAACAGGACCTGATTCCTTACCCGTACTCGTGTGGGGAATATCCGCACTCATGTGTGGCAGGCGTGCCGGGCGGACGCCTGGTGGAGCCCCCGTGACGAGGCGTCACGCTCAACGAGCACGCGCGTGGCGGGTGACGGCCCGGCATGATGATATTTCCGCCGCGCGCATCACCTCCGTGCGGCGCTGAATCCCCGGCGATGTGCGCGGTGAGTGTTTCGGCAGGCAATCCGAAAATCCGTCTTGTCGCGCCGATTCGGTACCCCATTAGGGTTACCGCCGCTTGTGCTGTGCTGATGCGCTGGTCAGGATGCGCTGTCGTCGGCCAAAGAAGCCCAGCGGGGCCCGGCACGCGACGAGCCCTTCCGGTGTCCGGCCAATGGGACCGTGCCGCCCTCGCGTTGCGCGCAGTGAGAGGCTCATGTCAGTCAACTCCAGCAAGGCACCCGGTCCCGCCCGAAAGATCGCGGTCATCGGGACGGCCTGCCGGCTGCCCGGCGGCATCACCGGCCTCGACAGTCTCTGGGCGGCGCTGTCGGCCGGCGCTGACCAGGTGACGGAGGTCCCGGAGTCCCGGTTCGAGGTGGCGCGCTTCGTCGACCCGGCCATGCCGCGGCCGGGAAAGAGCTATACGAAGGCCGGCGGATTCCTGGCGGACGTCAGCGGATTCGACGCCGCGTACTTCGGCATCTCACCGAAAGAAGCGGCACAGATGGACCCCCAGCACCGGTTGCTGCTGGAACTGGCCGTCGAGGCCTGCGACGACGCCGGGGTGGCCCCCGCCGCACTGGCCGGCTCGGACACCGCCGTGTACGTGGGAGTGTCGGACCATTCCTACGGCGCGCTGCAGATGATGGTGCCGGAGAACGTCAACGCGTACACCATGTCCGGTGCCGCGTCCTCGATCGCCGCCAACCGGCTCTCGCACTTCTTCGACCTGCACGGCCCCAGCATGATCGTCGATACCGCGTGCTCGTCGTCGCTGGTGGCCCTGGCCGAGGCGTGCCGGGCGCTGCGGGACGGCACCAGCCGCGCCGCCCTGGTCGGCGGCGTCAACCTGCTGCTCAGCCCGCAGCACTTCGTGGGCTTCTGCCAGGCGTCGATGCTCTCGCCCAGCGGGCGGTGCCGCTCCTTCTCGGCGGACGCCGACGGTTACGTCCGGGCCGAGGGCGGCGGCATGGTCCTGCTCAAGCCGCTCACCGAAGCGCTCGCCGACGGGGACCGGGTGGACGCGGTGATCGTCGACTGCGCCGCCAACAGCGACGGGCGCACCCCCGGACTGGCCCTGCCCCGCATGGAGTCGCAGCGCGCCCTCCTGGAGAGCGTCTACGCCCGCGCCGGCCTGGAAGCGGACGACATCGCCTACCTGGAGGCGCACGGTACGGGCACGCCGGTGGGGGATCCCATCGAGGCCGAGGCGATCGGGCGGGCGCTGGGGGTCCACCGCACCGTGGGCCCGCTGCCCATCGGGTCGGTGAAGTCCAACGTGGGCCACCTGGAACCGGCGTCGGGCATGGCCGGTCTGTTCAAGGCCCTGCTGGTGCTCCGGCACGGCGTCGTCCCGCCGTCGCTGCACGCCGCTTCCCTCAGCCCGCACATCGACTTCGAACGGCTGCGGCTGCGCCTGGTGGACCGCACCTGCCCGGTCGGCATCGGCGAGCGGACGGTGGCCGGCGTCAACTCCTTCGGCTTCGGCGGCGCGAACGCCCACGCGATCCTGGCCCCCGGCCCCGCCCGCGCCGTGGCGAGGAGCGCACCACGGGCCGCGGGGCCGTTGCCCGTGGTGGTCTCGGCACGTACCGAGGCCGCGCTCGACGCAACGCTACGGCGAGCGGTACGGCAGCTGTCGGCCGCCGACGCGGGGTCGTTCTACGACCTGGCGTGGACCATGACCGCCCGGCGGGGCCGGCATCCGCTGCGGGCGGCGGTGCTGGCCGATTGCCCGCAACAGGCGGCGGCTTCGCTGGCTCGACTGGTGGGGACGCCCGAGTCGGAGGGCGGATCCGAGGGGGGCGTCACCGAGGAGGACGTCACCGAGGAGGCAGCCACCGGGGAGGCCGCCACCGAGGGGGGCGTAATCGAGGACGGCATTACCGAAGGGGCCGTCTCCGAAGGGGCTGTCTCCGAAGGGGCTGTCTCCGAAGAGACCACCTCCGAAGCGGCCATCCCCGAAGCGGCCACCCCCGAAGTGACCGCCCCCGAACAGACCACCCCCGCGGACCCGCCGCAGCCGGCAGCGCCGCCGGCGCAGCGGGCCGAGGCGGTCCGCGACGGGCGGCCGGTGTTCGTCTTCTCCGGCAACGGGGCCCAGTGGGTGGGCATGGGCGCCGGGCTGCTGCGCGAAGACGCAACGTTCCGCCGCGCGTTCGCGGCCGCGGACGCGGTGCTGACGGGTGAGCTGGGCTGGTCCGTCCTGAGCGAGCTGGAACGGCCGGCCGGCCGGTGGTGCCTGGACCGGACCGAGATCGCCCAGCCGCTGATGTTCGCCCTCCAGGTCGCGCTGACGGCGATGCTGCGCGGCCAGGGCGTCGAGCCGGCCGCCGTACTCGGGCACAGTGTCGGCGAGATCGCCGCGGCGCAGGCGGCGGGCGCGCTGACCCTGCCGGACGCCGCGCGGGTCATCGCCGCACGCGGGCGGGCCCAGGCCGCCACCGCGGGTACGGGCCGCATGGCCGCCCTCACGCTGCCGTGCGCGCAGGTCCAGGAGCTGCTGCCGCGGTACCCCCAGGTGGAGATCGCCTGCGTGAACACCGCGCGCGACGTGACGGTGGCCGGCCCGGCGCGTGACGTGGAGGACCTGGTCGCCCACTGCGCGGCCCGAGGTGTCGCCGGCGTCCTGCTCGACCTGGACTACGCCTTCCACAGCCGCGCCATGGACCCCGTACGGGAGCAGCTGCTCGCCGACCTGACCGGGCTGCGGCCGCAGGACGGCACCGTCCCGATGATGTCCGCCGTGACCGGCCGGCCGGTGGCGGGCCACGCCCTCGACGGTGCCTACTGGTGGCGCAACGTACGCGACACCGTCCAGTTCGAGCCCGCGGTGACCGGCCTGCTGGCCGAGGGGTACGACGTCTTCGTGGAGGTGGGCCCCCACCCGATCGTGCGTCCGTACCTGAGGCGGATGACGGCCGGTTCACCCGCTCCGGTGGCCGTCGTACCGACGCTCTCCCGCGACGGTGACGGCCCGCGGCAGCTGCACGCCGCGGTGGCCTGCCTGATCGCCGCCGGAGCGCGCGTCGACACGAGCGCGTACTTTCCCGCCCCCGGGCACGTCGTCCGGCTGCCCGCCTACCCGTGGCAGCGCGAGCGCCACTGGAACGGCGAGCGCCACACCTGGTCCGGCGACATCGGCACGTACGACCACCCCTTGCTGGGCGTGCGCACGGCCCACTGCGAGCCGGTCTGGCACGGCCCGGTGCAGCCGCCCCTCGTCCCGTGGCTGGCGGACCACCGCGTCGCCGGCGCGGTCATCCTGCCCGCCTCCGGGTACGTCGAGATGGCGCTGGCCGCCGGACGGCGGGTGCTCGACGCCGCCTGCGAGGTGGAGAACCTGGAGCTGACCAGGCCCGTCGTCGTTCCCTGGGACGATCCCGGCCAGGTGCGCCTGGAGCTGACCTGGTCCCCTGAGGACGGCGTGGTCAGCATCGCCGCCGGGGACGGCCGGGCCGGCCGGGCACGCCGGCACGCCCGCGGCCGCGTACGGCAGCTGTTCAGCCGCCCGCCCGCGGGCCTGGACGTACCGGCCGTACGGGCCCGCTGTCCGCACCTCGTCACCGCCGAACAGCACTACGCCGCCATGACCGCGGCGGGCATCGATTACGGCCCCTCCTTCCGGGTCCTGCGCGACCTGCGGGCGGGGGACGGCGAAGTCCTCGCCCGCTACCGTCTGACGGCCGACGCGGCCGGCTACGAGGTCCACCCGGCGCTGTTCGACGGGGCGCTCCAGGCCGGTCTGCCCCTGATCGAGCAGGCGGTGGACCAGCGGCGGGACGCGTATCTGCCCGTCGGGTTCGGCGCCGTACGGGTCTGGCGTACCCCCGCGTCCGAAGGGCTGGTGCAGGTGCGTCAGCGGAGCCGTACCGCCACCGAGCTGTGCTGGGACATCGTGGTCACGGACCTGGACGGTACGGTCCACGCGCACCTCGAAGGCTGCCGGCTGCGCCGCTTCGACGGCATGCGTTCCGTCCCCCTGACGTACCAGCGCACGGTGATGCGCGCCGCCCCGCACGCCGGCCACACCGTCGCCGCCGGCCCGCTGCCGCCCACCGCCGACCTGCTGGCCGGTGCCCGGGACCGCCTCGCCCCGCTGCTGGGCCCCGCCGGCGGGGCCGCCGTCACCAGCCGTGTGCTGAAGCGGGTCTTCGCACGTGGCGCCGCGGAGGTCTTCGCCGGGCTCGTACCGGAGCCGGCCGCTGCCTTCTCCCTCGACGACCTGGTGGCCGGCGGCATGCTGGAGCGCCACCGGGAGCAGGCGCGGCTGCTGCTCGGCCTTCTGGTGCGTCAGGGGCTTGCCGCCCGCGAGGACGGCGAGCGGTTCCGGCTGACCGGCCCGGACGCTCGTCACTCCGGGGCCCTGCTCCCGACGGCCGGCAGCGACGCGGTGGGCCCGGCCCTCACCCTCCTGAACAACTTGTGTGCGCGGCACGGCAGTGAACTGCTGCGGGGCGAAGCCGACCTGCTGGAGAAGCTCCTCGACGACGGCGTCTCCACCGCCTACGAGCAGGTCTACGACATCGAGTTCCCCCTGCGCCGCCACAACCGGATCGTGCAGGCCGTCGTGGCGCGGCTGGCCGGCCTGTGGCCCGCCGACCGGCCGCTGCGCGTCCTGGAGATCGGCGCGGGCACCGGTGGCCTGACGGCGGCCGTCCTGCCCGTACTGCCTCCCGACCGTACGCAGTACGTCTTCACCGACGTCTCACCGCAGTTCCTCAGCCCCGCGCAGAAGCGGTTCGCGCGCTACGTCTTCGTCGGTTACCGCACCTTCGACCTCGACCAGGACCTCACCGGCCAGGGGCTGACCGAGGGCAGTTTCGACCTGGTCGTCGCGGGCAACGCGCTGCACACCGCGGCCGCGGTGGCCCCGGCGCTGCGCAGGGTGGAGCGCCTGCTGGGGTCCGGCGGACGGCTGCTCGCGCTGGAGTCGCACGACACGGAGCTGCTCGCCCCGCTGTTCGGATCCCTGGCCAGTTTCTGGAACGTCACCGACCACGACCTGCGCGGCGGCTCCCCGCTGCTCTCCGCCGACGCGTGGTTGCGCCTGCTGCCCGCGTGCGGCTTCTCCGACGCCACGACGGTCGGCGCCACCGCCGACGCCCCCGGCGAGGGCTTCTCCGTCTTCCTCGGCACTGCCACCACGGCGCCCGCCACCGCACCGGCCGCGCCCACCGCCGACCCTGACACCGCCTGGGTGGTGGTCGCCGAGGACACCGACCGGACAGGCCTGTGCGCGGCGGTGGCCGGCGCCCTGACCGCCGCCGGCGCGCCCTCGGCCCGGTGCCGGACCGCTCCGGACCTGCTCGGCGACGCTACGCGGTGGCTGCCCGCCCCGCCCGCCGACCCGGCCGTGGTCCTGGTCCTGGAGACGCCCGAGCCCGAACCCCGGACCGGGCCGGACGCCGGCGCCCCGGACGCGGTCCGGCTCACGGCCCGGCGCGCGGACCTCCTCCGTACCGTCGCCGGCGCGCTGGACACACTCGCCCTCGGCCGCGACCGCACCCTGTGGCTCGTCACCCGCCCCAGCGGCGCGCTGCCGGCCCCCGAACAGCCCTCGTGCGTCCTGGACGCCGCCGCCTGGGGCATCGCGCGGACGGTGAGCAACGAGTACCCCGACCTGACGGTCAAACGGCTGTCCTTGCAGCGCACCGGCGACCCCACCGCCGACGCACAGCGGGTCGTCCAGGAGCTGCTGACCGCGACCGACGAGACCGAACTGGCACTGACCTCGGCCGGCCGGTTCGTCCCCCGCCTGACCGAACTGCCCTCGCCCACCGGCACCCGCCCGGGGGACGGCTGCCGCGCCTACACCCTCGACGTACGCAATCCCGGCCTCTCCTACGACCTGGCCTGGCGCGAGACCACACCCCCGACCGTCGGCCCGGGCCAGGTGGCCGTCGCCGTCCGGGCCGCCGCACTGAACTACCGCGACATCATGCAGGCGACCGGTCTGCTGCCCGCGGAGGCGGAAGAGATCACCGGCGGGCAGGCCGGGCTGGGCCTGGAATGCTCAGGGGTCGTCACCGCGGTCGGCGACGGGGTCACCGCGCTGTGCGTGGGGGACCGCGTCCTCGCCCTCGCGCCCGACTCCCTGAGCACCCACACCGTCACCTCGGAGCACGCCGCCGGCCGCATCCCGGACACGATGACCTTCGCCGACGCCGTCACCCTCCCGGTGGCCTTCCTCACCGTCCACTACAGCTTCGCCCGCCTGGCCCGGCCGGCCGCGGGGGAGACCGTCCTGGTGCACGGCGGGGCCGGCGGAGTGGGCCTGGCCGCCCTCCAGTACGCGCGACGCTGCGGAGCACGCGTCATCGCCACCGCCGGGTCCGCGGCCAAGCGCGACCTGCTGCGCCGGCTCGGCGCCGAACACGTCCTGGACTCCCGCAGCCTGGCCTTCGCCGACGACATCCGCCGGCTGACCGGCGGCCGGGGCGTCGACGTCGTCCTCAACTCGCTCGCCGGCGAAGCGGCTGCCCGCAGTCTCGAACTGCTCACCCACGGCGGGCGCTTCGTCGAGCTGGGCAAGCGCGACATCTACGAGAACCGCCCCCTGCTGCTGCGCCCGTTCCGCAAGAACATCACCTTCCACGCGGTCGACCTCTTCGGCCTGCTCCAGGACCCGCGGCTGGCGAGGGAACAGTTCGCGGAGGTCACCGGGCTCATCCGCAGCGGCGCCTACCGGCCCCTGCCGCACAGCAGTTACCCGGCCGCCCGCGTCGACGAGGCGTTCAGGCTGCTGCAGCACTCCCGCCACATCGGCAAGGTCGTCGTCACCTTCGGGCCCGAGGACCCCGCACCGCGCGTCGAACCGTACGGGCACCTGCCCCGGCTCGACGCCGCGGCCACCTACCTGGTGACCGGCGGCCTGTCCGGCTTCGGCGCGCTCACCGCCCGCCACCTCGCCGAACGCGGCGCCCGCCACCTCGCCCTGGCCGGCCGGCGGGGAGCCGCGACGCCCGAAGCCGAAGCCCTGCTCGCCGACCTCACCGCGCGGGGCGTCCAGGTGTCGGTCCACCGCGCCGACGTCAGCGACGCCCGGGCCGTGGAACGGATCGTGGCCCGGGCCGCCGCCTCCGGGCACCCGCTGCGCGGCGTCGTCCACTCGGCCATGCACCTGGAGGACGGCGCCCTGTCCGAGCTGACCGACCAGCAGTGGCACGCCGTCCTGACCCCCAAGATGGCCGGAGCGGCGGTGCTTCACGACCTCACCCGACACCTGGACCTGGACTTCTTCCTGCTGTACTCCTCGGTCACCGCCATGCTCGGCAACATCCGGCAGGCGAACTACGTGGCCGGCAACCTCTACCTCGAAGCGCTGGTACGCCGGCGACGGGCCCTGGGCCTTCCGGCGACCGCGCTGGCCTGGGGCGCACTCGGCGAGACCGGTTACGTCGCCCGCAACGACCTGACGGGCGTCATGAGCCGCGCGGGCTTCGAACCCGTCAGCCCCCGGCAGGCGCTGCACGCCGTCGACGCCGTCCTGACGCACCCCACGGACGTCCTGGGGGTCGGCTGCTACAACTGGGCGCCGCTGTCCCGGATCCTGCCCGCCATCGTCACCCCGCGCATCGTCGCCCTCCTGCCGGTCCTCTCCGACGACGCCGGACACAGCAAGGAGGAACTGGCGCGCACGCTGGCCCGTATGTCCGTCGACGAGGCCCGCGCGGTGATCGCCGGCATCGTGGCTGCCCTGTTCGCCGATGTCCTGCACATGTCGCCGGAGCAGATCGACCACCACCGGCGGCTGGACGAGTACGGCATGGACTCCCTGATGGGCACCGAACTGCTGGTCACCGTCCGGCAGCAGTTCGACCTCGACCTGCCTCCCATGGAACTGCTCAGGTCCGAGGGCACCATCGCGGACTTCGCCCGCATCGTGCACACCCGCCTGGGCCTGTCCCGCTCCGCCGACGGGTGACGGGACGGGCGGGGGCGGAGTGGAGGTGCGGGCAGCCCGCAGCCCCCGCCCGGGAACCAGGAGCCGGAAGACTGCGCCCGGGAACAGAACGCGCGCCGGAACACCCGGCGGCGCCGGCGGCGCCCGGACATCGTCACCGCCGTGCCGATGCGGGGCCTGACCGGCTGGCTGGCGCCCGGGAACAGGCGAGCGGCCGGTGTCGCGAAGCAGGGCGTCCGTCCGTCCGCCAGGTTTCGGGCGGGGCGGGCGGGACACCCCCATCCGCATGAATCTTCGTCGTCCTGTTCTCGACAGCACCGTGCCGCTGCTGACCCAGGGGTACGCCTGGCTGCCCGACCGCCGGCGCCGTACCACCGCGCCGGTCGTCCGGGCCCGGCTGATGGGCCGTCCGGCGGTCGCCCTGCACGGTCCCGAAGCGGTGCCGTTCTTCTACGACGAGCACCACGTCCACCGCCACGGCGCGCTCCCCGGGCCGGTGCTGTCCACCCTGTTCGGCCACGGCGCCGTACACACCCTCGACGGTGAGCCGCACCGCGTACGCAAAGCGCTGTTCCTGTCCCTGCTGAAGGACTCCGGAGGAGTGGAGGCGCTGGCGGAGCGCGTCCGTGAGGTGTGGGACGAGACGGCCACCGCATGGCCGGGACGGTCGCGGGTCGTGCTGTTCGACGAGGTGAGCGCCGTCCTGACCCGGGCCGTGTGCCGCTGGGCGGGCGTTCCCATGGCCGGCACCGAGGCGCAGCCGGTCGCCCGCGACCTGGTGGCGATGGTCGACGGGTTCGCCACGGCCGGGCCGCGGCACTGGCGTGCGCGAGCGGCCCGCCGGCGCCAGGAGGCGTGGCTGGCGCAGCTCTTCACCGACGTGCGGGACGGCACGGCGCACGCACCGGCCGGCTCGGCGGTGCACGCGGTGGCGCACCACCGGGACGCCGACGGCGAGCGGCTCGACCCGCGGACCGCCGCGGTGGAACTGCTCAACGTCATCCGGCCCACCGTGGCCGTCACCTGGTTCGTCACCTTCGCCGCCCACGCCCTGCACCGCCGCCCGCAGGAGCGCTCGCGGCTGCTCAAGGAAGGGCCCGCGTACGCGGAGGCGTTCGCCCATGAGGTGCGCCGCTTCTACCCGTTCGCGCCGTTCACCGCGGGCCTGGCCGCCAGGGAACTGACCTGGCAGGGCGAGCGGATCCCCGAGGGCGCGCTCGTCCTCCTGGACCTGTACGGACAGAACCACGACAGCGCGCTCTGGCCCGACCCGTACGTCTTCGACCCGGGGCGCTTCCTCGACCACCCGCCCGGCCGCGACGACCTCGTGCCGCAGGGCGGCGACGACCCGGCGACCGGGCACCGCTGCCCCGGCGAGGACGTCACCGTGGCCCTGCTGCGCACCACTTCGGAACGGCTCGCCGCGCTGGAGTACGACGTCCCGGAGCAGGACCTGCGCATCCCGCTGCACCGCATCCCGGCTCGGGTACGCAGCGGGTTCGTCATCAGCGGCGTCCGTACACCGGTCTGACCACGAGCCCCGGCCGACGGCAGCCGTCCCCCCAGGTCCCGTACGGGACATTGGCGCGTTCCCGTCCCTACCTGCCCAATTTTCTCGTATCTGACAGGCCAACTGGCGGTATTGTCACGGAAAACGACTGATGCCCTCCGTCTTCCGGACATGAGGGGACAGAGTGGCACATAGATATGGGGGATCTGTGTTACGAACGCATCGAGCGCGCCGCCGTGTCCGTCTGGCACTGGCCGCGGCCGCCACCGTCACCGCCGCCCTCCTGCCGGTGACCTCCGCCACGGCCGCCCCGGCCGGCGCGCCCGTCTCCGCCCCCGCCGCGCAGGCGGACGAGCTGCCCGCCTCCGAGCGGCCGGCTCTCTACGCCCGGGACCAGTACGGCGTGTTGTGGCAGTACGAGGGCACCGGCCACTCGGCCAAGCCGTTCAAGCTCCCGGTGAAGATCGGCGGAGGCTGGAGCTACCGGCTGGTCACCTCGCTCGCGGGTACGACCGCCGACGGCAAGGGCGACCTGGCCGCCGTCGACCGGGACGGCACGCTGTACTTCTACCAGGGCACCGGCGACCCCTCCGCGCCGTTCGCGCCGCGCGTCGAGATCGGGGGCGGCTGGGACCGGTACGTCAGCATCGCCGGCGCCTCGGACACCAACCACGACGGCAAGAACGACCTGGTGGCCCGCGACCGTGACGGCGTCCTGTGGTTCTACGCGGGCACCGGCGACCCGACCGCGCCCTTCGCACCTGCGGTTCGGGTGGGCGGCGGCTGGAACGCCTACGACACCGTGACCACCTACAGCGACGGCGTCCTGGCCCGCGACCGCGACGGCGTCGTATGGGCCTACAAGGCCAGCGGTTCCAGCTATCCCAGCGAGCCGTTCTTCCCCCGCGTACGGGTGGGCTACGGCCTGAGCGGCTACTCCACCTTCGTGGGCGTCACCGACATGACCAGCGACAAGCTGGCCGACGTGGTGGCCCGCGACGCCAACGGCAAACTCTGGCTCCACTACGGCGAACGCAGCCAGGGCATGGTCGTCCCCATGGAGGGCGCCCTGCCGATCGGCGGCGGCTGGAACATCTACACGCTGCTCTTCTGAAGGGTCTTCCGAGGATCTTCTGAGGGCTTCCAAGGGCGCTCCTGAGGGGCGCCCTTGGTGCCTGCCGCCCGGGGCCGGGGCAGGGGCCGGGCGGCCTCCGTGCCCCCTTGGCCCTCCCGGGCAGCCGAGCGTGTCCCGTAGGCTGCGCGCGTTGCCACGGCGAAAAGGTGCATAAGGTGTGACGCACGGCCCGTACGCATGCGCGCATGGGGCAGCGGGCCCGGTCCGACGGTCACCTACGAGGCGAAGGCGCAGCGCCATGCCGATCCGTGCTGCTGACGGGCTCTACACCGTTTCCTCGGGATGTGCGCTCCGGGAGTTGCGCAGAGGCGGCCCGCTGGGGTTGTTGGAGTGGGTCGGCCGGCTGTCGCGAGGGGCGCTGGTCCGGTTGGACCTCGGGGCGTTCCGTCCATTCGTGGTCACGCACCCTGACCACGTACGCCATGTGCTGCGCGACCGGGTGGCCGATTACCGGCGGGGCACGGCCATGTGGCGGGCGCTGGGCCGGCTGACGGGTGACGGCATCGCGGGTGAAGGGGAGCGGTGGCGGGCGAGCCGTGACCTCTGGTGCCGGGGCCTGTCGGGTGTGTCCGCGCAGACTCTCGCCGAGGGGCTGGGCCCCTGGGTCGCCGGGGCGGTGGCGGACCTGGAGCGGCGTGTGGCGGCGGGGGAGACGGTGGTGGACGCGGAAGCGGAGATGACCCGGATCCTGCACCGGATCATCAATCCGGTGCTCTTCGGCTCCCGCATTCCCCAGCACGAGTGCGACCGGCTCGCCGCGGCGGTCGCCGTCGCGTTCGATTCCTTGCTGTGGCGGATGGCGCTGCCCTTCGTACCGCTGACGGTGCCCGTGCCGGGTGACCGCGCGTTCCGCCGCGCCACGCTGACGGTCAGGGAGATCCTGCTACCGCAGGTCCGCCGGGCACGGCATACGGGCGGCAGGGGGCCGGACCTGGTGAGCGCTCTGCTCGACGGGGTGGACGGCGGCGGCCGGCCGCTGAGCGACCAGCACGTCGCCCAGGACATCGTGGCGTTGTTCGTGGCGGGCTCGGAGTCCAGCGCACTCACCCTGACCTGGGCCTGGGCGGCACTCGCCCGCAATCCGGAGGTCGCGGCGCGGGTCCGCCGCGAGGCCGACGAGGTGCTGGGCGACGGCCCCGTCCGGCGCGAGGTGCTGCGCGAGTTGGTCTATACGCGGCAGGTGGTGGCCGAGGTCTGCCGGCTGCACGCGGTGGCCTGGGCGGTGCCGCGCACGGCCGTTCGCGACGACGTCATCGACGGGGTACGGATTCCGGCCGGGGCCACGATGGTGCTCTCCCCGTACCTGACCCACCGGCTGCCCCAGTTCTGGGAGCGGCCGCTGCACTTCGACCCCGGTCGCTTCACCAAGGACAGGGTCCGCAACCGGCACCCGCTGGCGTACCTGCCCTTCGGCGACGGGCCCCACCAGTGCGTCGGGCAGGCCTTCTTCCTCCAGGAGGCCGCGTTGATCATTGCCGTGATGATGCACCGTTTCGACATCACGGTGAGCGGCCGGGCCGAGCCGAAGGCGGCGGTGGCACTGCGGCCCCGGCAACGGGTCGGCCTGCTGCTCGCACCACGCCGCTGAACGGTACGGGTTCGCGCCGGGCTCCCCGGGATCGCCGTCAGAGGCGGTCCCACCACCAGGCGATGGACGGGATCGGCGGCGCGTCGCCACGCGGTGCGGCCCGGGTGAAGGAGCCGGTGGTGGTGACCGCCGCCGGGTGGCGGCCGTCGGGGTTGGTGTAGCGGCCGGCGCGCAGGCCCCATTCGAGGTTGCCGCGGATCAAGTGGGAGAGGTGGTCGAGGTAGCACCGCAGCGGTGCGCACGCGGTGGGCAGCACCTGGTCGCGCAGCCGCACGAAGCGCAGGGTCAACCGGTTGCACAGGTCCACGGCCGCTTCCAGCGCCGCTTCGAGGCCCAGACCGTGTTCGGCCGCGAGGATGTCCACGAGGTTCAGCCGGCACCGCGGGGGGTGCGGGGCGCGGGCGGCCAGCCAGTGTTCCTTCCCGTAGGAGAACAGGTCGTCGTCGAAGGCGGCAGTGGTGAGGGCGAGTTCCCCCAGCGCGCGTACCGCGGGAGCGTCCATCGCCCGTCCCGGGATCTCCGCACCGTCGATGATCTCCATCCAGCTGGTCGTCGCCGTTCCGGCCGCGGTGTGCTGCCGCATGCGGGCGTAGACGTCGAGCGTCGGCGTACGGCAGCGCAGACGGCAGCCGAATTCCCACAGCACGCCGAGGAACCAGGCACGGTGCCCCTTGAGCACGCGCCCGACCTGCACCGGCGTACCTGCCGAACGGCAGCGCGCCGCCAGGTCGCCCGCCGCAGCCAGGAACGGCTCGCCCCCGGCCGGCTCCGCGTGCGGGGCCTCCAGAACGCGCAGCAGGCGCGTGGAGACATCGGCGAAGTTCCCGGCACACATGCTGGCCGGGCCCTCGTCGCAGTGCAGATCGTCGAAGGCGAACATGAGCACGCACCAGTCCACCGCGAGCTGGAGGCGGTCGGCCGGCGCCCGGGGCATCAGCCGGCCGTAGAAGCCGCCGCAGTCGTTGCCGGTCATCCGGACACGCTGCACGCCCTCCCGGCACAGGCCGTACCCGTTCAGCCAGGACGCGGCGCGCGTGTTCAGCAATGCGGTGTCCGGGTGCTGGGCGGTGGGCAGCGGGCAGTACCGCGGCGGAATCACCACATGGAGGTGGTCCGCACCGTTCCCGCCGCGGGCCCGGGCCGCCGCCGGGAGCAGGACGTTGCCGCTCATCCCGCGTACGGCAGCAGGATGCCGGACAGGGCGCGGGCGGCCTGCCGGGCCGCCTGGGCCACGCTCCCGGTGGCGGTGGCATCGAATACGGTGCCCTGGGCCGGCAGCGGACTGGTGCCGAAGGCGTCCTTGAGCGCCTGCTGCCCGCCCGGCCCCGCATTCAGGGAAGCGGCGCCCTGGGCCGTCCCCTTGGCCACGTCGACCTTGGTCTTGTCCATCTGGAAGGCGAAGCCGAACAGTTCCACCGGCTGCTGCCGCACACCCCGGCCGGCCTTGGTGCCGTCCGTGCTGGTGCCGTTGGCCTTGTGGGTGGCGAAGTCGAACGTCGGATCCGCGAAGGTGACGGTCTTGCCGGCGGACTGCTTCGTGAAGGTGATGCCGCCGTCGGCCGGCACCGACCCCGTGCTGAGATCGAGCGCGAACTCCCCCCTGGTCATCGGCAGCCGCACACACCGGCGGCCACCGACGTCGACGGTGCTCGCCGGACTCTTCGCGCCCAGTGTCACCCCTTGGTCGGCCAGTGCCTTGGCAACGGCAGGCGTCGGGCACAGATCCGTCTCCGCCCGCGACACCTTGACCTGGGGAGCCGGCAGCACACTCGGAGTGACCCCGGCCGCCGCACCGGCCCAGGACAGCACACACCCCGCTCCGGCCACCGCACAGACGGGCACGACAAAACGGCTCCAGCGTGAACAGGACATGACTACTCCTCAGGCCCCGAGCCAGACGTCACCAGCGACTCTGCCGCCTCCGCTACGCCGGCCCCTCCTTGCCGGACCGACCGACTCCACGCGACCACGTCCTGGGGCGGGGCACCATCCGTACGGGCCAGTCAGGTGACACTCGCCCGGACTGAGCCGATGCAGGCGTACCGATATAGTTGCATCGTTACTGGCGTGCTGCCTCACCCACCGGTCGCTGACCTGCGACAGAGCCCAGGAAGTAGCCTGATCCCCATGTTGTCCGAAGTCACCGCGACCCGTTATGTCACGCCCTTGCGTGAAGGCGGGTCGCTTCCGGGGATCGTCGAGGCCGACGATCTCGGTACGTACGTCATGAAGTCGTCTACCAGGCCGGGCTGACCTGCGGTTATGTGGCCCTTCGGGCCTCTGACCTGCGCAGAACGATCTTTCGGCGTCTTTCGGCGTCGTGCCGCGTTACGCAGCCGATTCTCCCCAGCCGCTCCCCAGCGGCCTCCATACTCCCCAGATTCTCCCCAGAGAGGACTGGCCGTGAGGGGCGGGGACGCGGGCAATCAGTCCTTACGGAGACTTTTGGTGAGTACGCTGCGTGACCCGGGGAGGGCTGGGTGTGGGACGGCGAAACGGCCCGCAGTTTCTTCGTCTGCTGGTGGTACAGGACTCATTGTGGTGCTGACCTGTTGCGTCGGCACATGTCACGGGCGCTCGGGGAGTGTTGGTCCGCGTATGGTCCGGATCTTGGTACCAGCACCGGAGCTGGTGATGGGCCGCTCGGTGCGGTGCTGGAGAGGGGCGGGGTGGTGACACGAGGCCGGTGACGTCGTGCTGATCGGGCAGTCGCCGAACAGAGGGACTCGGGGAAATGCTGTCTCTCCACTCATCATGGCGCGCACGGAACGGGCGGGGCCGGCGCAGGCGTTTCCGGGCAGCCCGGCACCAATGCGGGACGCGTTAAGCGGTACGACATGGCACATGGCGTAGAAGCGTGATCCAAAACGAGTGAGTACGCCCGGGCATCGCGTACAAGGAGACAGCGCACGGTGAATCGTCGGGCCGGGGCAAGTACGCGGTGATACCGGAGGGTGGTCACCGGGGCGTACAGACGACGGCGTGCGTCCGCGGACAAGGGCGCCGCCGCTATTCCGCGTCCGCGTTGCCCGGACGGGGTACACGAAAGGCGCACCGGTCACCGGGCGGCGGCCCGCCGCCCGGACCGCGATGAGCTGTTCCTTGGGTGGATCGACGATCGCCGCACGAATCCACCCGCATGCCCAGGCCGAGTACCTCCTGCCGCATTGCCATGAGACCGTCTTCTGGGCCCGCTGGCTGACCACCGCTTTCCTGGCCCGCGCCGACCCGCCGTCAGCCGACTCCGGCGATGCCGCGCTGATCGTCACCGAACTGGTCGCCAATGTCATCCGGCACACCGAGAGCCGTTGCCGTCTGAGTCTGTGTGCCGGCCCTGGATATTCCCGCTCACCGTGCACACCGAGAGCGGCCGGGGTCTGGTCATCGTGCACGCCCTCACCCAGCACCTGGAGATCGTCGATGATCCGTGGGAAGACCGTCCGCGCCGCCCTCGCCGCACCCTGAAGCCACCTCCCAGGGGCAGGCGAACTCGGGCGCGGGGCGGGACAGGCGGCAGCCGGACCGGCCGGCGCGGCTGCTGAACCGGCGCGTGCCCCGGACGGAGAACGAGGCGTCCGGTCGCCGGCTCGCCCATGGCCTCAACTGGCTCCGAACCGACGCCTGTCATCCGCGCTTCATCGAGACGCTGCCCGCCGTGGAAGGCGCTATGAGCGGGCAGTCTGTGCCGGTCGAGGGTGAGGAGCCCGCTCGATGTAGTACGGAACTGGTCGGCGTTCATTCGTACGGGGTAACCGGCGAGGGTCTGAGCAGATGCACCCGGCACACCTGGCTATCTTCGACCCGTCGCCCCTGGACCCCGGGTGCTGTCTGTTCAGCACACGATCTCGTCACCATCCGGGCGCGGGGCGTGCCGATCCAGGACTACGCCATGGCGAAGACCACACGCCGCATAGCCGGATCCCAGGCTTCATCCGGCTCTGCGAATGTTTACGGACCAGGCGACCACAAACCCCCTTATGCCGTGCAGGGGTTCACCGTGATCGAGCTGCGCGGCGACCTCGACCTGTTCACCTCCGATCACGCCAGTACTTTGCTGGAGGCCGCCTTCACTCTCCCCGGCCCCCGGATGCTGGCGGACCTCCGATCGGTGGACTTCTTCGACGGCTCAGCCCTGTCCCTGCTGTGCCGGGCCCGCCGACGCGCCGTGGCACACGGCGGCTACCTGGGGCTGGTTTGCGTTCGTCCCTGGCACCTGCGCATCCTGTGCCTGGCCGGGCTGAGCGAAGTTCTCCGCCCACGGCCCACGGTCGATCAGGCAATCGCGGCGGCCCTGCTCCACTTGGAGGGCCGAACTCGCCCCTGACGCAACCCTCGATGTTCACTCGACGCGCTCGACGAGCGGACCGTCGTCGTTCCCGGCACCGGCCCCCCGACATCGTCATTCCGTCGCCGGCCCGCTCCCTGGCGGCCGTCCACGAACAACGACGATCCTTGGAAGCCCAGATCAGCGAACCGTTGGAGGCACACCCTCTGCACCAGGTCCTGACCTCAATGCCGGGGCTCGCGGTCAGGACCGCCGCCGTCCTGCTGGTCACCGTCGGCGGCGGCACCTTCCACGAATCCGGAAAACACCTCGCTTCGCTTGACGAAAGACGTAGAGGTCCCCCCCCGGGGAAGAGTAGTTTAGTGATAAGCCAGTCCCCGCCCGGGTGGTATTCCACCCAGACCCCGTAGTGTGCTTCCGGCCACGGTTGCTGGCACCGTCCTGACCGGAGGCCGCCCATGTCCAGCTCACCCATTCCGCCGCCGGATCCGTCCGCGAAGAACGGTCCTTCCCGGCTGCCGCGCGAGGCGCGGATCACCGCCGCGCTGATCGACCTCGCCGACACCCTGGTCGATGACTTCGACCCCGCCGAATTCCTCTACCGCGTCGCCGAACACTGCATGGACCTGCTCGACATCGGCGACGCCGGCGTCATGCTCGCCCTGCCCGGCGGACCGCTACGCCTGGTCGCCGCCTCCTCCGAACGCGTACGCCTGGTCGAACTCTTCGAACTCGACGCCAGCGAAGGCCCCTGCTGCACCGCCTTCCACCAGGCCACCTCCGTCGACCACACCCTCAACGCCACACCCTCACCGCGCTGGCCGCGCTTCAGCACCCGCGCCCACTCCGCCGGCTACACCTCTGTGCACGCCACTCCCATCCGGCTTCGCGCCGACACCATCGGCGTGCTCAACCTCTTCCGCCGTGTCCCCGGGCCGCTGCTGCAAACCGACCGGCACCTGGCCCGCGCCCTGGCCGACGCCACCGCCATCTCCCTGCTCCAGCAGACCACCCTCGACCAGCACCGCACCGTCCGCGCCCAGCTCGAAAAAGCCCTGGACACCCGCACCATCATCGAACAGGCCAAAGGCTTCCTGACCGCCCGCCACGAAACCGACCCCGACACCGCCTTCCACCACATGCGCGCCCACGCCCGCCACCACCACCTGCGCCTGGTCGACCTCGCCCGCGACATCGTCAACGGAACTACTGTTATCCCGCCTCACCCTGCCGCCGGGGCCCCCGAACCACCTGGGCAGGGAACGCGGTGACGTGCCCCTGTAGCGTCGGCGCGATCCGGCCCCCTTGTGCACAGCACCCCGTATGCGTTTCGGCATGACGCGTGCCATCGCCCGTGACGCACCCGCTGTGTCCGTCGACCTGCGCTCGACGATGTTCATCGACTGCTGTGAAGCGCGGGAACTCCTGCGTGCCCGACAGCAGGTACGGGCACGGTCGGACGGTTCTACCTGGTCCGCGATGATCAGCGCACCCTGAGAGCACTCGTGATCACCGGCCGCCTGCCGACCTTCCGGCTCGCACGGACGCCGAAGGAAGCGCTCGCAGATGCCGGAGGACGCTTCGGTCGAGAGCCGAGTGAAGCGCGGTGCTGTCCGAGGCCGGTGCCCGGTTGCGCGCCGCTGAAGACACCGGCCGCGACCTGATCACCCGACTGTCTCCGTATCCGGCCCACAGCGGTACCACCGACGCGGCCTCCGCCCTCGCCGGACGGCTCATCCGGCCGTGCGCCACTCCGGTCTTCCCTCGTCCGCGCCCTAGGACCGTGACGGCCGCGGGGGCCGACAGATGGGTGTCAGTCGAGTTCGTGGGTGTCGAGGACATGTTGGGCGGTGTGGAGCAGGGGCTGGCTGTGGCGGAAGGAGTGGGCGCGCAGGCGGGCGAGGGCGTCGTCGGGGGTGAGGCCGTATTTGGCGGCGAGGACGCCGGCGGCCATGTGGACGGTGGGTGGGTAGCCCTGAGGCCCGCGCTGGGCGGGGCGGGCGGGGGCGGTGAGCAGGTGGGGATGCTCGTCCAGGGCGAGGAGGGCAAGGATACGGGCGTAGGCGCCGGCGCGGTCTTTCTGCGCGGGGGTGAAGCGGACGGGGTCCCGGCGGTAGAAGTCCAGGGCGCCGACGGGGAAGTCGTCGAAGGTCAGAGGCAGGGCCAGGACGCTGCGGGCTCCTTGTTCGCAGGCAATGGGGACATAGGCGGGCCATCGTTCGGTGTGGTGCAGGTCGGCTGCTTCGATGAGGGTGCGGTGGGTGTAGGCGTCGGTGCAGGGGCCTTCCCCGGTGACCAACTGCGCGTCTTCCACCGCCCGGGCGCGTTCGTCGGTGGCCGCGGCCAAAAGTCGCAGCTCACCGGCGACGACCAAGGTGATTCCGGCGAAGTCGGCGTCGAGGTCGTCGGCGCAGGCGCGGCAGCCGGTGGTGAGGCTGAGGCCGCCGTTCAGAACGGCGGCGCTGATGCGCTGCCAGGCTGTGGCGCGATGATCATGGTCCATGGGATCCCTGCACGGCGGAGGCGGTATGGCGGGAGGACCGTCCTTCCGCCGGGGGCTGGGGCGGGTGCCGGGCCGGGCTCGGTGCGGGCCGGGCGATGCGATCAGGCGGAGCAACCGGGGCGTTGTATGGCGCCGGTGTCCAGGGAGCCGTCGATGAGCTGCCGGCACATGGTGGTCAGTCGAAGTTGATGCCTGCGGGCGTGTTGACGCAGGGCGTTGAAGGCGGTGTCGAGGTCGGTGTCCCAGCGTTCGGTCAGGATGCCCTTGGCCTGTTCGATGACGATGCGGCTGGACAGGGCGGCTTTGAGCTGGGCCCGCTCGACGTTGCCGTGCACGATGGTGCGGTGCTGCAGGATGGCGATGGTCGCCACGTCCGCGAGCGCCTGTGCCACCCGCGCGTCAGGATCACTGAGTTTCTGCTCGCGCACGTCGAAGAGGTTCATGGCGCCCACGATCTGCTGCCGCAGCCGCATGGGCAGGGCGTGGGTGGTGGTGAAGCCGGTCTGGCAGGCGCGTTCGGCGAAGAGCGGGAAGGCGGCCACCTGGGCGGAGACGCGCAGATCGATGTTGAGGCGGGCGACGCCGCTGCGGTGGCATTCCACGCAGGGGCCCTGGTCGGTCTGCAGGGCGAACAATTCCAGCAGCCGGGTGTGCTCGTCGGAGGCGGCGATCAGGTGGAGCCTGCCGTTCGGGTCGGCGAGCATGACTCCCACGGCCGTCACGTCCAGCAACTCGTTGCAGCGGTCGCACAACTGGTGCAGGAAGTCGATCAGGTCGAAGTCGTCGACAAGGGTGTCGACTGCCTCGACCATGGCCGCCAGCAGCTGCTCTTCACGTGTCATGGCCCTTCAGTCCCTTCGCCGGCAGCGGTGCCCGGCCCGTTTTCATCATCTCGGAAGCTCAGTCGTCTGGCCACCACGTCCTCGGCGACTTCGGTCACCGTGCGCCCGTGGCGGAAGGCGTAGGCCCGCAGCCGTAGCAGCGCCTGCGCCAGTGAGACTCCGGCCTGCACGCTGACCATGCCGCTGGCCTGGTGGACAGCGGCCCGGTAGAAGTCCGATTCGTTCTCCGCGGCGGCGAAGGCGTCCCGCTGCGGACCACCCTGCAGGAGGATGGCGGTCAGGGCGTTGGCCACGATCCAGGCGTCGGTCATCGCGGTGTCCGACAGCGGGCCGGGGGCCGCCCGCTGCAGGGTCAGGGTGCCCAGGCAGGCGGAGCCGACGTGCAGCGGGAGGCAGAAGACGGCGCCGATGCCCAGCTCCGTGAGCTGGGGCAGCAGGGCGGGCCACCGGCCGGTCGGCACGCGTGACAGATCCGGCACGAGCACCGGCGCGCAGCAGGCGGTCGTCTCGGGGCCCGGCCCCTGGCCCAGGGTGTACTGCCAGTCCTCCAGCCGCGTGCTGGCGCCCGGGGTGGACCACAGCACTTCAGCCAGGCCACCGTCGGTCGTCGCGGAAGCGGCGAGACCGTCCACCCGCAGGACCTGCGCACACAGGTGCGGGTCGGCGCCGATCAGGCCCGTGGTGCCGCGCGAGGGGCGCAGGCTCCCCAGTACGGCCGCCAAGTCACTGCCAGTGCCCACCTTCACCTCCCTGCGTGATCTTCGGGAAATCCTCTTCGGCACAGGGACGGCCCGACGACCACCAGTCTAGGTAACTTCACGTCGCGCGGACACCTGACCGTGGAACTCGGAAAAGCGGTGCCCAGGCCCGGACGCGGCCCCCCGAACAAGCGGGCCACGGCGCCTCTCTTCCCGCGAACCCTGTGCAGGGCCCGATGGCGGCGTAGGGTGAGGAAGCAGGCTGCCCGCAGGCGATACTGACCGCCAACGAACCCTGACATTGGCCTCCGATCGGGGCAGCGTCGGCGGTGAATGCCGGAGATCGGTCGCGTTCCCATGGAGACTCGCTTTTGGGGTGTACGTACGCCCTCTGCCGCGTCGAGCTCCCCGTGACCGGGCCCCGGCCGCAGGCCGTGGCGCTCGCCGCCCGCTACGTAGGCCAGGACCACCCGGCCCGGCAGATCGGCGAAGCCTGCTGGACGGCCCTGCACGGCGCCTACTCGGTGGGAGTGACCCTCGCGGCCGACGCCGCCTTGGCCCAGCGGGTCTCGCTGTGCGCCGTCGGTCCCCTGGCCGAGCGGGGTGAAGCATTGCAGATCAATCTCGGCGAAGGCCCCTGCGTCCAGGCTCTGCGCCAACGCGCACCGGTCCTCGCCGACGACCTCCGGGATTCCGACGCCACCCGCCAGTGGCCCGTCTACGCCCGGCACGCACAGGAAGACCACATTCGGGCGGCGTTCGCACTGCCCGTTCTGGCCGGCCCCGGTCCCGCGCAGGAGGCCGGGCTCGTCCTGACTCTCTACAGCGACCGGCCCGGCCCGCTCACCGCAGCCGACCTGCACATTGCCCGTGATCACGCCGATGCCGCCGAGCTCCTGCTCCTGACTGCCCCGGTGCCGGCCGAGGACGACCTCGCCCACGCCTGGCTTCTGCCCACCGACGCCGTCGTCCACCAGGCCATCGGCATGATCAGCTACCGCCACGCCGCCACCACCGGCCAGGCCCTGGCCCTGCTGCGCGCGCATGCCCACACCCAGGACACCGACCTGGTCGTCCTCGCCCACGCAATCGTCCACGAACACCACACCCTCCCCGTCACCCCCGAACCACCCGGACCCACGGCCTGACGAAGCTCGACGGCCGGCCTCGAATCCGCTCCGTGCAGCGCCGCGGCATTCCGGGGCCGCCGGGTGAGGAACTGCCGGGAGTGGCGCCGCGGCGGAGGAGGACACGTCCTGCTCCCTCGCCGCCCGGCACCGGCCCCGCGTCGTCTCGACGAGCACACACAGGCCAGCGAGGGCACCGTGCCGCTTTCGCCACTTGCCCGAGCTGAAAGTTGCACGCGAGGGCCGCGAGGGCCCCCACCACGCATACCACGCCACCGTGCCGTTCAGCCCACGCGAGGTGCGGGACCACTCAGCATTCCGGTCGGGTCACTTGCGGTAGTGGTCGAGGCGGGCGGGGCTGGGCCAGCGGATGTCGGTGGCCCAGCCGAGGAGTTCGAAGAGGCGGATGACGGCGGCGGTGGGGTCGAGCTGGCCGCGGTCGACGCCGTGGCGGGCGCAGGTGGGGTCGGCGTGGTGGAGGTTGTGCCAGCTTTCACCGAAGGAGAGCAGGGCCAGCGGCCACAGGTTGGTGGCGCGGTCGTGACGGCGGGTGCGGAAGGGGCGCCTGCCGGCCATGTGGCACAGCGAGTTCACGCTCCATGTCACGTGCTGGAGCAGGGCGACGCGTACCAGGCCGGCCCACAGCAGTGCCGTCAGCGCGTCGTGCAGGGTGCCGCCGACGCCCCAGCCGATGGCGAAGGGCAGGGCGAGGCTGAGGGCGCACAGGGCGGGGAAGGCGCGGGAGACGGCGCGCAGCCCGCGGTCGGCGAGCAGGTCGGGAGCGTAGCGTTCGGCAGGGGCCGGGAGGCTGGTTTCGCGGTGGAAGAGCCATCCGGCGTGGGCGTGGGCCAGGCCGCGGAGCTGTCCGCGCAGGCTGGTGCCGTAGCGGAACGGTGAGTGGGGGTCACCGGGGCGGTCGGTGAAGGCGTGGTGGCGCCGGTGGGTGGCGACCCAGCCGATCACATCCCCCTGGAAGCTCATCGAGCCGGCCACCCCCAGAGCCAGGCGCAGCGGCCGGGCGGCGGTGAAGCTGCGGTGGGTCAGGCCCCGGTGGAACCCGGCGGTCACGCCCAGTCCGGTGACGACGTAGAAGACGAGGGCGATGACGATGTCGGCCGGGGCGAGCAGGCGCCCCCACAGCCCCCACCCGGCCAGGACCACGGCCAACAGGGGAAACGCCACGATGGTCCCGGCCAGGACCAACTGGAGGCGCTGGGCGCCGGTACGGGCAGCGGGATGCCCGGGGCACGGGAAGGGGGAGGTCCCGTCATAGGCGGGTGGGCTCCCGGGCCGTTCGCATGATGCCTGGGGTGCGGTGGTCGTGGTCATGCCTGGCTCCTCGGCCTGGTCGCAGGGGTCCGGTGCGGCCGGGGGCTCGGGCCGGTGAAAGGCGGGATGCCGGAGCGGTGCGGCGTGGCTCCTGCCGGTCGTCAGGTGCTGTGGGACGGGGCCGCGTGCGGGGCGTGGTGCCCATGACGCAACCGCGGCCCCGTGTCGCCGTCCGTGCGGGACGCGCTGGTCATCATGCGGTCGGCCCGCCCCGGTGGGGTGCCGGGCGCCACGACGAGCAGGTCGCACCGGCCGGTGCCGAGGGCGAGCAGGCACACGGTGTGCCGGTGGCCCGTTCCGCCGGACCGGCTGACGCGGATCACCCGACGGCCGAGCACCAGACGGCGGGGGCCGGCGTTCCACATGGCGTCGTCCACGGTGACCCGCGTGATACGGCCCCAGCGCGGCGTCAACGCATCCAGCAGGGCTGGCAGTTCGGTGGCGAGATCGCGGGTGTGCGGCCACCACGCACCGTCGATCCGGTGCGGTCCGTTCCCCTGCGGGAGCAGCGCCAGGCGGAGGGGAACGGCCTGGTATGCGGCGGCCGTTGGCGCGTCGGTGCTGGTCATCGTGTCCGCCTGTCTCCAGATGGTTCGCCGGGTGTGGGAGGTAGGGGCCGCCGGGGGGCGGCGTTCGTGAGTTCGTCGTGGTGGGGCGGGCCGGTGACCGGCCACGGCGGGGACGTTCCTTCGGTACCGGGGGTGCGGGCGGTGTCGACCGTGAAGTGGAGCCTGGTACCGCCGTCGGGCCCGTCGGTGGGGTAGCTGCGCTGCTCGGTGGCGGCATAGCGGTCGCGCAGCGTCTGGGCGACCAGCCGGGCCGCTTCGGGCGACGCCGCCACGATGCGGACATCGGCGTGTCCGGGCGCCGGCGACGACTCCTCGGCCGCCGTAGTGGCCCCCGGGCGAGGGGTGGCGCGTTCGGGGCGGTTGCTCAGTGGGCGACGGTGTGTCATGCGTTCTCCGTAAGTTGTTAGGCGGCCCGGGAGGGCCGGGTGTGGCTTATGCGTTCTTGCCATCAGTGGCTTCCGAGGAGTGGCCGCCCGGTCCTCCGGGGCGCCCCGGCTGCTGATTGAGATGTGCGCGCTTCGTGCGGTCGCTGATTACGGAGATGACAGCGGGGTGTTCCTCGGGCCGACGGCGTGCCGTGCGACGCGAGGAGGGGCGAGTGAGCGAGCGACGGGCCCGGGTCTGGGCCGGTATCGACGCAGGCAAGAGCCACCACTGGGCGGCGGTGGTCGACGAGACCGGCGCGACCCTGTGGTCGAAGAAGATCGACAACGACGAGTCGGCGATCCTGACCGCGCTCGGCGAGATCCTGGACCTGGCGGACAAGGTGTCCTGGGCGGTGGACATCTGCGGCACGTCCTCCGCCTTGCTGTTGGCCCTGCTCGCAGCGCACGGCCAACAGGCTGTCTACGTGCCCGGCCGCACGGTCAACCGCATGTCCGGCGCCTACCGGGGCGAGGCCAAGACCGACGCCCGTGACGCCTACGTGATCGCTGAGACCGCCCGCCACCGCAGGGACTTCGCCACCATCGACGTGCCCGCCCAGCTGGCTGCCGATCTGGCCCTGCTGACTGCCCACCGCACGGACCTCGTGGCCGATCGGGTGCGGATGATCAACCGTCTGCGCGATGTGCTGACTGGCGTCTTCCCCGCCCTGGAGCGTGCCTTCGACTACAGCTCGCACAAAGGCGCGTTGATCCTGCTGACGGGCTACCAGACCCCGGCTGCCATCCGCCGCCGCGGCCGGGCAAGACTGACTGCCTGGCTGGCCAACCGGAGCGTCCGCGGCGCCGACGCCGTCGCGGCAACCGCCCTGGAGGCTGCTCAAGCCCAGCAGGCCGCCCTGCCCGGCGAGGACGTCGCCGCGCAGATCGTGGCCGAGCTGGCCACGCAGATCCTGGCCCTGGATGATCGTCTGAAGCGGATCGACAAGCAGATCCGAGAGGCGTTCCGTGATCACCCGCAGGCCGAGATCATCGAGTCGCTGCCCGGCATGGGACCGATACTCGGGGCGGAGTTCGCCGTCGCGGCCGGCGACCTGTCGGCCTACGCAGACGCAGGCCACCTGGCCTCGGCGGCCGGACTCGTACCGGTCCCGCGTGACTCGGGCCGGCGCACCGGCAACCTGCACCGGCCCAAGCGCTACAGTCGCCGCCTGCGCAGGGTGTTCTACATGTCCGCGCAGACCAGCATGATGCGCAAGGGACCGAACCGGGACTTCTACCTCAAGAAGCGCGGCGAGGGCTGCAAGCACGTTCAGGCCGTCATCGCCCTGGCCCGCCGACGAGCCGGGGTGCTGTGGGCGCTGCTGCGTGACGGACGGGTCTTCACCTCCGTTCCACCGGCCACGCAAGCGGCTTGACTTCAACATTGAGACTCCTTGAGGGCGGCGCGGGGGCGGCCGCGGGTGGTGGTCGGTCACGGTCGCCGTCGGGGGCGTGGCGGTGCGCTGAGCGTGCGGCCCCCGGGCGGATGCCGGGCTTCCGGGCAGCGTGTGCAGGCTGTCCGTCGTCCCCTGGGCAACCGGGACCGTCGGTGCCCTGGTCGCCTCCCCCAGTCGCGGGCGGTACGGACGTCGTGCGGATCGGCCGCGGCGTGCGTCAGCGCGGCGGCACGGCCGGGGGCGGTTTCGGGCGCCAGGATCAGCCGATCCCAGCGCCCGACGGTGTACGAGGCGAGGAACAGCTCGTGCGGGTCCTGTTCGTCCCTGAATGCGCCCACCCGCACCACATGATCGTGCACGGGCGTCTTGCGCGGAATCACCGGCCGGTGGCTGGGATTCACCGTGATGTGGGTGATCCGGTCCCACAGCGCGTCCAGTGTCGCGGTGAGAGCAGGTAGTTCACGCCCCAAGTCGCGGGAACAGGGCCACCGGTCGCCGTCCAGCGGGCCACCCGACCGGCTCGCCGGCACCAGGGAAAGCCCAGCCGTTCGCCGGGCGGAAGAGAGGGGCGTCGGTTCGGCGAGCACCGTCATGGCTCGCTCCCACCTGAGAGGCACCACGACGGGCGGGGTCGGCTGCCTGGGGTCGTCGCTCTCCGGGAACGACACCGGCATCTGAGCCGGTGTGCGGAATGCTCCCGGTAGTGCCAGCCTACCGCGCCCGGGAGGCGCGCGGCCCGAGCGGAGGACGGCCCGCAAAGCACGCGGGCGGGGCGTCAGGAGCCGTCGGGACGCCGTGTCGCTGTCGTACCCGGGAGCGCGTAACGGAGGATGCGGCTCCAGGTGGAGGCGTACTGCCTGCGCAGCGGGCCGGTCACGTACGGGATCCCGTACGCCTCGCAGGTCTTGCGCACCCGGTGGGCGATCTCGGCGTAGCGATTGCTGGGCAGGTCGGGGAAGAGGTGGTGCTCGATCTGGTGGCCGAGGTTGCCGCTGAGGACGTGGAAGAGCGGGCTGCCTTGGAGGTTCGCCGAGCCCCGGATCTGCCGGAGGTACCACTCGCCCCGGCTCTCGCCTTCGACCTCCTCTTCGGTGAAGGTGCGCACTTCGCCGGGGAAGTGGCCGCAGAAGATGATGGTGTGCGCCCAGATGTTGCGCAGGGTGTTGGCGGTGAGGTTGCCGAGAAGGCACGGCACCGCGGACGGACCCGCGAGCAAGGGGAACAGGAGGTAGTCCTTGGTGAATTGCCGCAGGGCCTTGCGGGCCAGCCCCGCGGTGTCGGTGACGAGCCGGCGGACGCTCTTGCGACCGGAGATGACGGCGTCCGTCTCCAGGTCGTACAGCGCGATGCCCCACTCGAAGACCGGCGCGAGGAGGGCGGCGTAGAGCGGCTGGAGGAGGTGAGCCGGATGCCAGCGCTGATCCGCGCTCATGCGCAGGATGGTGTATCCGAGGTCGCGGTCGCGTCCGACCACGTTGGTGTAGGTGTGGTGGAGGTGGTTGTGGGTGTGCTTCCAGGCGTCGGCGGGGGAGGGAAAGTCCCATTCCCAGGTCGTGGAGTGGATGGCCGGGTCGCCCATCCAGTCCCACTGCCCATGCAGGATGTTGTGGCCCAGCTCCATGTTCTCCAGGATCTTGGCGGTGGTCAGCATTCCGGTGCCCGCGAACCAGGCGGGCGGCAGCAGGGAGACGGCGAGGGCGGCGCGGCCCCCTGCCTCCAGCGCGCGCTGCACGGCGACCACGGTGTGGATGTAGCGGGCGTCGGAGGCGCCGCGGCCGGTGACGACATCGGCGCGGATTCGGTCCAGCTCCTGTCCGATTGCCTCGATCCGGTCGGGAGTCAGGCCGGGGACGGCGGTCGCCATGGTGTGGCTCCTTCACATGCCTAGATGTCGAGGGCGAGCGGATTCGCCGCGGCGTTCACGCAGCTCTGGATCAGCTTCCCCGGCTCGCCGTGCACCTCGCCGGTCCGCAGATCGCGCACCCGGCCGTGGAGCAGCGGTACGAGACAGCCGAAGCAGATGCCGCGCCGGCAGCCGTACGGCATGGGCACACCGGCCTGCTCCCCGGTCACCAGCAGTGGGACGGCCGGGGCGGACTCCGCCTCGACGCCGCTTCTGGCGAACCTGACCCTGCCTCCACGAGCGCCGGGCTCCGGTGGGCGCGGCGGGGCGGGGGCGAAGCGCTCGGTGTGCAGCCGTCCGGTGAGGCCGGCTGCCGCCCAGTGCTCCTCGATCGCGGCCAGCAGGCCGGGTGGTCCACAGGCCCAGGTCTCGCGAATCCGCCAGTCCGGACAGGTGCCGGTGATGTCCGTGGGGGTCAGCCGGCCCGGTGGCGGGGCCTTTCCCGCCGGAAAGGCGTGGGAAGCCTGGGAGCGGGTGTGCCGTTCATGGAAGCGGAACCACGGCAACCGGGCTGCCATGTCCCGCAGCTCGGCGCGGAACAGGACCTCCCGCTGTGTGGGAGCGCTGTGCAGAAGTACGACGTCCGGGGGGCCGGGCCGTCGGGGGCGACGCTTCGCCAGCGTACGCAGCATTCCCATGACCGGTGTGATGCCACTGCCCGCTGACACCATCAGCATCCGGCATGGCGGCGGGTCGGGGAGCACGAACTCGCCCTGGGCGGGGCCGAGCCGCAGCACGGTGCCGGGCGGGGTGTGGTGGACCAGACGGGGGGAGACCCGGCCCCGCCGGTCCGCCTTGACCGTGATGGCCAGCGCCGTACCGGCCCCGCCGGGCGGGGAGGTCAGCGAGTAGGTGCGCCAGTGCCGCACGCCGTCCAGTTCGACACCGACGGGCAGGTACTGTCCGGCCCGGTGCCCCGCCCAGCCGCGGCCTGCCCTGATCACCAGGGTGGCGGCGCCGGGTCCTTCCGGCCGTACGGCGACGACCCGGCCCGCCGGGTGGCGCGCCGACAGCAGCGGATCGATCAGACCGAGGTAATCGTCCGGCGCCAGCGGGGTGGTCAGCAGGGCCGCGGCCGACAGGATCCGGTCGGTGAACCGACCGGTGAAGAGCGAAGGCGCGGACCAAGACATCTGCGGGTTCCTCTTCTCGTGCCCTGTGCGGTGACGCGAGCAGTCAGAACGTTGCACACATGTACATGCTTGTCTGGCGGTGACCACCGCCAGACAAGCACAGGCGCCCGGCCGCGTGGAGGGAATCCCGCCAGTGGGCACGGGGCCCCGGCTCCTGTTCGCGGCCGTGGTGGACTCCGCCGTCCACGGGTCACCTCCACGGACCGCGCGTCCGGTACGGGGGCCCTGACACCGGAGCGCACCGGGCATGTCGGGATGGGACGGCTCGACAGGGTCCCGGTTCCGACAGCCGGTACTCGTGCGCCCGATGCCGGCGGCGCGACCGGTCGGCAACGCGGGCAGCCGGTTCGGGCACAACGCGGCAGGTACGTCGTCGCACCCTGTGTCCGCGGGGCGCCCGATCCGCCGCCGGGCACAAGATGTCCGTAAATGGCCCTGCGGTTCGTGTCGGGAGCCGGTCACTGTGGGGCTGCTCGAAGGGACGCGGACCACCGGGCCGGGAGCCGGCGGTGCGGGCCGGGCGCCCGGCAGGAGTGTGCGCTCAGCAGCGACGCGCCGTCGGGAGCTGGAACATCGACGTCCTGATGCGAGGGTGAACCGGTCCAGCGGGCCGACGCGACGCGCCGCGGCGTCCGGCACAAGGGCCGGTGAGACCAGGGGGAAGCCTGCGGCGCCCCCGGGGCCGGCCGGCCGTCGCACGGCTCATCGTCCGCTTCGCCGCCGACCTCGACCCGGCAGCCGCCCTGACCACCGCCTGCCGTACCGTCCTGACCGGCCCGTGTGCGGTCGGTCCGACGCCGGCCGTCGATGCCGCCCGGGCCCGGCGTACACCGTCTCGGCCGCACGCCGGGCGGCGACCGCCGTTTCGGGCGACGGCCGCGTGCCCCGTGCGGTGCGGCGTATGCCGCGCCCGCCGTCTCACGTGACACTCCCTCATCGGCAGCCAGTAGCGTGAGGATCTGGCTCATGAACGCCCGAGGAACGATCCGGATCCGCCGCCGGGAGAGCAGAGGCGGGTCCGGCGTCTCGTGAGTGTGCACCGCAGGCTCGCTCATCTGCGGCACGTACCCCCGGGCCCGGCACCGACGACCGAGGGCTCCTCCCTCACCCTAGGGCTGCTCGCCGCCGTGGGAGCGCGGCCCGCCGCAACTGGTACACAACGACGGGACCGGACGTGCAGCAGAGCCGCCGGTGTGACAGGCCGCTGTCAGCGCCTCCCGCGATTCCGGCCGCACACCCGTACCCCGACAGCGTGCCACGGTCCCTCTGCGTTCTCTCCCGGCCGAGGGAGCCGCTTGGTGGGACAACGAAGCCGCAGCCACCGGTCGGGATCGTCGCGATTCCGCCCCGCCGTGGTCATGGCCGCGGACGTCCGAGTGACGGTGGCGGTGGATCCGACGGTGGCGGCGGATCGGTGAAGAGGGTGCTGTGCCCGGCTGTCAGCTCCGCCCGGCGCCAGGCGCGGCCGTCTTCGGCCAGCGCGTTCACCGCGGCGGCACCGTCGGCGAACACGGGCAGCAGAGACACGGTGCCGGTGCGCTCGATGACCTTGCGTACGGCGAGGCAGGGGCCCGCGAGCAGCAGTTCGCCGCCGACCGAGTGCAGGCGCATCGCCTTGCGGACCAGGACCGCGAGGGCGTCGATGGTCAGACGCTCCACTGCCGTCACATCGAGGATCACGGTAGGTACTGCGGCGCGGCACCGGATGACGGAAGCCAGGCAGCTGATCGTCTCCCAGGAACCGTCGGGCAAGGGGAGCAGGTGATACTGGGCAGGTCGAGACAACGAAATCGGGGCCTTCCGCGCGCAGAGCGGACGCTTCGGGCCCCAGAGGTGTCGCGGCCCCACGGCCCGACGCGCTTACCGTGCCGCTGGCATACCCCCTCACCCCCCGCGGCACCCCGCCCACTTGCCATGAGATTTTCTACGCTCAATGTCCACCAGAGACTCGGAGCTCCGCATCGGGAAGCGCGGACCAGCAGCGGGAGGAATCGAGCGGCGCGGGCCGGCCCGTGCTCCCGGAACCGAACTGACCCTGTGTCCGGCGTTTACGCTCCCAGCGCGGGGTTACCCGCCCGGTACCTCGATCGCATGTTTTCGAGCGTCGCGGTCAAGGCATGTTCATCGCCGTCGGCCGGCGGACCGTGGTGCACGGTCGCCGCCGTCGGGCAAAGGCGGCGGCGATACACCGCACCTCGGTCGGCCGACTTTTCGAACTCGGCGTCGGTTTGAGGGTCATGACTGGGAACGCGGCTCAGGCGATCTGCCGCCCGGCCGCGGACTGGCCGCGGACACCCAGCCCCACGCGCACGCCGCCAACGGCTTCCATGTGAAAAACGGCCGGACGGCCGGTTCGTCGAGAAGAACGGCACCGACTTCGTCTTCCGCGGTGTCAATCATTCCCACGCCTGGCGTCCTGACCGGACCGCCCGGGCCCTGTCGCTCCGTTCAAGGGACGCAGCCGATGCCCGTTCCGGCATGGAGCGGACATCGGTACGGCTGCCCGCCGGCGCTGCCGCCAAGGGGAGTCGGACCCGCCGGGTACAGCCGCTCCCGGGCGGGACCGGCGGAGGATCTCAGCCCAGGGGGAGTTCGAGGTAGGAGGCGTCGCCGTCGGGGGAGCTGATGGTGAGGGTGTGCGGTGCCTCGTTGGTGTCGCTGTAGAACGCGTCCTTGCTGTCGATGACCAGCATCAGGCGGCGCCCTGCGCGGATGTCGTAGCCGGTGGCCTGGAGTTCGAGGTCGACGGTGCCGGAGCCGCCGATCGTAGCGGCCGGCGCGGTGAACGGCGCGTGGGTGATGATGTGCGCGTTGCCGTCGGCGCCCGCGTCCAGCAGGTAGGCGATGAAGGTGGCCTCGCGTGTGCTGCTGGTCACGGTCAGGTGCAGCTTCGGGATGCCGTGCAGGCGCAGGCGCTCGGAGGTCGCCGGTGCTGACCAGACAAGCGCGTCGGAACGGGGGATGTCCGGTGTCGCGTAGACCTTGGGACGGCCCAGCATCTCGGCCAAGCCGGTCCAGATGACGGTGTCGGCGACCTCGGCCAGGGTGTGGGTGCCGACCTGGAACGCCCGCTCCCAGCCGGCCGACTCGGCTTCGGTCAGGTGCCCGTCGCCGCCGCCCTCTGCGGGGCTGGAGAGGTACAGCTTCCGGGTGTCCTGGGTGACCGCGGCCCAGTCCGGGTGGGTCTCCAGGGCACGGGACCACATGATCTGGCTGACGACCTCGCTGTCGTTCCCGGTGCCGTTGTCCTCTTCCCTGAGGAAGTGGTCGAACCACCGGTTGGCGGCGGACCAGATCCGGTTGGGCAGGCCGATCATGCCGGACATCTCCGGCCCTGAATGGTCGCCGACCGAGAAGAGCAGCCGTTTGGGTCCTTCGAGCCTGTTGAACATCTCCAGTGTCTGGTTGGACGGGAAGAGCGTCTCGTGCCATGCCTGCGCGAACAGGATGGGTACCCGCCGCGCGTTGAGGGCGTCGATGTGCGTCAGGGGGGAGCGGTCCTCGGCCCACAGCAGGATGTCGTCGATGTCCGCACCGGCCAGAACGAGGTCGAAGATCTCCTGGGTGCGCTTGCTGAGCCGGGCGTTCTTGGCGGCGCCCAGCAGCGCGGCGACGGAGGCCAGGTGCCGGGTGCGGTTCTCGTAGAACGCTGTGGCCAGGTCGCCCCAGGTGCTCATCGCCACGACGGCGTCGACCCGGGAGTCCTGTGCGGCGACGATCTGGCTGATGCCGGAACCGTAGGAGTCCCCGAGGAAACCCACCTTGGTGGGCTCCTGCCCCAGGGCGCCGGTGAAGTAGTTCAGTGCCTCGACGCCGTCTTGGATGTCGGCCTCGCCGGCCACCTCCACCTCACCCTCGGACTGGCCGAACCCGCGGGCGCTGTAGGCGAGCACGTCGTAACCCTTGGTGGCGAACCGCATGCCCTGGACCGCGTACGCGAGCCAGCCCATGTCCGCCCACGGGGAGGGCATGATGATGGCCGGCCGCGGCGTGCCGTCGCCGTGGATCCACTGGACGGCGTCGAGCGCGTCCCCTCCGGCTCCGGGTACCCGCACCTTGCTGAAGCGGGTCACTCTGCGGGCCTCGTCCACCTCGGAGGCGAGGGCCGGAGGCAGACCGGAGGTGTCGCCGGTCTCCAGGGCGCGGGCGACGACGGGGAGATCGGTTTCCTCGGGTGCGATGTACAGGCCGGCCATGGGCGGGACCTGCAAGGTACTCGCCTGACCGGTCGGCTGCACCTGGCCGGTCTCCCCGGGCGGGGCGTTGAGTGCCAGCAGCCCTGCCGGGTCTTCTGAGAGCCGTCGGGCCCAGATGGTGCGCTCGGTCATGGCAAAGTGCTCCTTTTTCCGGAAGAATGTGCGACAGGATGCGGACGTCAGTACGCATTCACCTGGTTGCCAGGTGGAAGAATGGCAAGCGGCCGAGTGTTCAGCGGGGAGCGATTCCGGCGGACACGTTCGCGGTATGCCAACCGAGCGGGAATTGCCGTTTCATGCAGCGGTCGTCCCGTCGCATCAGGATGTACTTTCCGAATTCGGCCGTCAATGGGGCCTCAAGATGAGGCACTACATGGCCGGTTCTCACCCCGTCGAGCCGTACCGTGGGCCGTCTGCCGAGGACATCACGGGCCCGTCAAGTGCTCTTTCGGAACAACAGTCGCATCAGCTTCGGCCTGGCACCTCGGCCGTGACCATCGGTACCGACCACGGCCAGAAAATCGTGGTCCAGGTCGGCCGGGTCTGCGTCGCCGCCAGAAGCTCGACCCCGTGCGCCCGGGGACGGGAATGAAGCTGCTCGATGAAGCCGGTTCGATGGGCGGCCTCGCAGATTCTCTCTCAGGCGGCAGCGGGGACGCCGGTGTTCTGTACGGCTGGGCGCTCCCCGCAAGGCGCGCAAAGCGGAGCGAGGAAACTACTGAAGTCTGCCCGGGCTCCTGCCGTCAGGGGCGGACGTGCCGCCTATATGTCGGGTTCTGCCCGCGCACCAGCTGTCTCGCACCGGCCGGCTGGGAGACCGGGACGCTTGCGTTCGGCTTCGTCAGCAGTGCCTCGGTGGACTCGTGCACGCTGAGGCCGTTCCACTCCTCGACGAGCCGCGATGGTGTCAGCCCGGCGGTCACACCCACAGCCGGGCCTTCATCAGAAGGTGGCTGTGGAGCAGGGTCAGGTCGGGGTGGCACATGCCTCCGTCCCGGGTGGCGAGGTAGAAGGTGTTGATGGGCGGGATCTCGGGCTCCAGCAGCTTGACGGCCTCGCCGCGAAGGAGAGCGTCGGCTGCGAGGTAGGTGGGCAGCACCGAGATTCCGGCGGAGGACTTGACTGCTGCCAGTACCCCGCGCAGGTCCGGGATGACGAGGGAGGGGGCCGACGTGGGGCGTATCCCGAAGACGGTGAGCCAGTAACGGCGGATGATCGGAAGCGACTCGGCGTAGGCGATCAACGGGTATTTGTCGAGGACGGCCGCCGGTCCCTCCTTCATGATCCGTCCGGTGGGGATGCCGCTGGCCAGTTCGGGGGAGGCGAGTATCGCGAACTCCTCGTCGACCAGCGTGACGGCGCTGATTCCGCGCAGCCGGGGCCGGACGGTCGACAGGACGAGGTCGTAGTGGCCGCTCGCCAGGCGCTCCAGGAGGTCGTCGGCAAGGCCGAAGCTGAAGTTGATCCGCAGGCCGTCTGCGACGAGGTCGCTGACCGCTGGTACGACACGGGAGCTGATCAGCTCCACCGGCCCGCCTACGCACAGCGGACGGCCGCCGGGACCGGTGCCGAAGTGACGTTCGACCACGATGCCGAGGGCGTCGACCGGACCCTGTACGTCGCGGATGAGGGAGTCGGCGGCACAGGTGGGGACGACACCCTGCGGAACGCGTTCGAAGAGCTCGTTGCCGAACGTGCGCTCAAGATTGCGGATCTGGTGGGTGACGGTCGGTTGCGAAAGCTCCAGACGCTGAGCCGCCTTGGTCAAGGAGCCGAGACGGTAGACGGTCACGAACGTCCTGAGCCAGCTCAGTTGAACGACCATAGTCAGCGCTCCCGCGCTCGCCCTGCTGTTGCCTTCGCTCCCCCGGAGCGGACTCGGCGCCTGACCGGGTGGCTTCGCCGGGTGGTGTGTGAAGACGCCGGGCCGGGCATTTCGGGGGCGGTCGGGAGTCCTGCGGCAATGGTGCGGCACAGGGAGCGACCGCGGGGGCGGCGGACGAGATGACGGTGCGTAGGGCGACGAAAATACGTATACGGGACTACTTCTCGTGCCTGGAAGCACGAGAAGCGGTCACCTCGGTACGGGGCACGGTGACGACGGCGGGGCAACGGGCGGCGAGGTCAGGCGGCCTCCACCTGCTCGATCACCAGCTCGGCGACCCGCACGGCCGAAGCCGGGTTCTGGCCGGTGACGAGTCGCTGGTCGGCGACTGCGTGTTCGGCGAAGTTCGCGGTCTTGGTGACCTTCGCGCCGCGTTCGGCGAGCTTGCTCTCCAGCAGGTAGGGCACCACATCGGTCATCCCGGCGGCGGCCTCCTCCTCGTTGGTGAAGGTCGAGACCTGTTTGCCGTCCACCAGGTACGAGCCGTCGCCGAGCTTGACGTTGACCAGTCCGGCCGGGCCGTGGCAGACGGCGGCGACGACGCCGCCCCGCTCATAGATTCCGGCGGCCAGCGCAGCCAGCTCTGCCGACTCCGCCAGGTCCCACATGGCGCCGTGGCCGCCCGCGTAGAAGATGGCGTCGTAGTCGGCAGCCTGCAGATCACGCGGAGCGGCGGTACTGGACAGGGCGGTGCGGGTCTCCGGGTCGGCGAGGAAGTCGGCCTGCACCCTGTCCTCGGGGTCGAAACCGTCCTGCGGCGGGGCGCCGCCCTGTACGGACACGAAGTCGAGGTCGTAGCCCGCCTTGCGGAAAACAGCGGCGGGATGGGCCACCTCAGGGACGTAGAAACCGGTCTTCCGGCCGGTATCACCGAGGTCGCCCTGGCTGGTGAGCGCGAACAGAATTTTCTTCGGCATGGAGTTCTCTCCGGTTGGCGAGATGTTGTGAGTGAGCTGCCGGGCAAGTTTTTCCCGTGTTCATCGAATCTAGGCGCCGGGCGTTCCTGCCGCCAATAGCGTGGCCAATATCCCTTATAGGGATTCGTATGAGTGTTTTTCGGCCCGGGAAATTCCGGGTGTGGCGAGAGTGTCTGTGTGTTGGTCAAGGCCGCCGCTCGGGTGCCTCAAGAGCAACTCGGCCATCCGCTCCCCGAGCCCGGCGGACGACTGTGGGTTCTGCCCGGTGACCAATCGCCCGCTGACCACCACATGCGGCGACCGGTCGGGGGCGGCGGAGAATTTCGCACCGGCAGCTTCCAACGTGGTCTGCAGCGGGAACGGTACGACGTCGGCCAGCCCGCGCATGGCCTCCGACGCATGCGAGAACGCGGTCAGTTCGCGGCCGTTCACCAGGCGGCTGCCGTCCGAGAGGGTCAGATCGACGAATGCTGCCGGGCCGTGGCAGATCGCCGCGAGGACCCCACCGGACTCGTACACCTGCCGACCGATGGCGTGCAGTGCCGGGTGCCCCCGGAAGTCCCACATCGTCCCGTGGCCGCCGACGAAGAACACACCTGCGTAATCGCCCGCTTCCACCTCCTCCGGCCGCAGCGTTCGGGAGAGCCGTCCGCCGCCGTCCGGATCGGCCAGGAACGCCCGCTGTGCGGGGTCGGCGGAATCGTGGCCGACGACCGGCGGCCGGCCGCCCCGTACGGAGGCGAAGTCCACGGTATGGCCGTCGGCACGCAGCCGTTGCCAGGGAATGGCGGTCTCGGCCAGGTGGAAACCGGTGGGCGAGCCCGTACGGCCGAGGACGGCATGGCTGGTCAGCACGAACAGTACGTGTTTTGCGACGTTCGCTGCGTTCATTGTGTGCCTTTCGGGCTCCGGGTGAAGACGGCCACGGCGAGGGCGGCGATGAGCGTGGCGATGACGAGGACGGCCAGCATGGGCCGGTAGCCGAGTTGCGCGGCGGTGAGCTGTCCGGCCGAGGCGCCGACGAACAGGGCGAAGGTGTTGACCGCGCCCGCCGCCCCGCGTGCCCTCGGCGCGAGTTCGTGCAGCAGCCCGACGAGCCCCGGCACGATCAGACTGGTCCCGGCCACGAAAATCACGCCGGCGCCGACCAGCGCCCCTGTCATGGCAGTGGCTTGCGCCACCAATGCCAGCAGCAGTCCGGCGGCCGCCGTCAGATACCCGGCGACAGCGAGCGTGCGCGGCCCCTCGGCGCCGAACCGCCGGTTCACCAGTGGCCCCGCCAGCAGCCCGGCCGCCCCGACGGCTTGAACCAGCAGCAACTGGTTCGCGTCGAATCCGGACACCTCTCGCAACTCCCGGCCCAGAACCGCGTAGAAGGCGACGAAGCTTGCGAACACGGTCAGAGCGGATCCGAATACCGCTGCCGGCCCTCTGGTGCGCAGGAGCGCCGACACCGCCCCGGCGACCTCGCGGACCGAAGCCGCCGAGCCGGCCGCACCTGGTGCCAGCAGCCGCCACAAGGCCACGGCGGCCATCGCGTACACGACCGCCGCGGGCCAGAACACAGCTCGCCAGTCGGCGTACTCCGCCACCAGCTGGCCGAATACCTGTCCGGCGATGCCCGCCCCCAGCAAACCGGTCGTGAGAAGAGAGAGTGCGACCGGCCGTCGGGCGGCAGGCGCCCGTTCGGTCACGTAGGCGAGCGCGGCGGGCGCGAAGGTCGCGGCTGCGAGTCCTTGGAGGACGCGGCAGGTCAGGAACCAGCCGAAGTCCGGGGCGGCGGCAGTCAGCGCGGTGGTCACGGCCGTCGCCAGGGCGCCGCTCGCGAGTACGGGGCGCCGCCCGACCCGGTCGGACAAGGGGCCGAAGACCAGGAAACCGAGGGCATAGGCGAAGGAGAACGCGGCGCCGGTCCAGGCGGCGGACGCGGCGTCGATACCGTAGGCGGCCTGGACGCGGCCGGTGATCGGGATCGCGAGGTAGAGCTGTGCGGGGATGGCGAAGGCCATGGCCACCAGCAGCGTGAGCTGAACGGAGAACCCGGGCCGTGGCCGGTGAGTGGGGGTGGGGCGAGCGGCGGTGACGGTGAGCATGCACGTCCTCCGGGAAGAGCCGGGCTGTCGAGTGGTCAGGTCACAAGTGCCGGGGCCGGGAGCCGTAGAGGAAACGGGGCGCGGCGGGGTACCTGCCGCGCCCCCACAGGCCAGGCAGATGTCTCGTGCACACCCGCGACAAGAGGGCCATGTGAACGGTCCGGTGCGGTACCGGTGAGAAGGCCGGGGCGCACCGGCATGCACGCTTGCCCGTGCCGCACCGGCCGCGAGGAGACTGCCCCGTCGGGGTGCGGACGCTCACAAGGCAGCCGACAGGCCGGCGAGCCCGGCCAGCTCCAGCCCCTCGATCCCGGACAGTGCGGCTTCCGCCCGGTGTTCGGGTGTCTGGTAGCCCCACTGCGCCCACCGGGCCCGTACGCCCACCGCCGCTACGTTCCGTACGTTGGGCAGGTTGTCGTCCACGAACGTCACGGCGTCCAGCGGCACACCCCGTCGCGCGCAGGCGTCCTGCACGGCCGCTGCTTTGTGGGCGCACTCTCCGTAGACCTCGGCCACGGTCCATTCCAGGCCGTTCCGCCTGAGGATGGAACGCACCGAGGATTCGTCCTTCGCCGTCACGATCACCACCGCCCCGGCGTGCCGGAGCAGCTCCGGCACGCCGGGATAGAGGGTGTGCAGACCGAGCCAGAAGTCCGGCTCCACCGCCCGGAACCACTCCCGGGCCTCGGACGCCGCCGTCGTGAACCGCGCTACACGCTCCCGCGGAAGCGAGCTGAAGAGCCGGTCGAAGTCCGCCTGTGACGTGATGCTGCCGGCCTCGGTCAGATGGGCCACCAGGAAGTGATCCAGCAGCCGTGCGTAGTCCCGCACCTTCCGGAACCGCTCGGTGAACGTCCCGGGCAGCCGCTCCAGCTGCCCGGGGCCGGCGACCGTCCGGTCGTGCGGACGCTCCCCGAGCCAGGTGACGAGGGCGCATTCGTCGAGGGCGTCACAGATGACCCCGTCGAAGTCGAGCGCCAGCATGCCCTTGTGGGCGCTGATCCGGTCGGGGACCCGGGTGTCGGCCCGGGCGCCGGCGTGGCGGCCCATCAGGAACCGTCCTTCTCCGCGATCTTCTGCGCGGTCTCGAAGACGGCACGCATGAACGTCCCCATGTAGCCGTAGTACGAGCACGTGATGATGTTGCCGTCCACGACGACGTCGCTCTCGACCACCTCCGCGCCCGCGTTGACCACGTCGTCGCGCAGTCCGATGTACGCGCAGGCTTTCCGGCCCCGCAGCACCCCGGCGCTCACCATGATCCACGGCCCGTGGCACAGCCCGGCGACCACTTTGCCCGCCTCGGCCATCCCCGCCACGAAGTCCAGTACGCCGCGGACCTGCCGCACCCGGTCCGGGGCCTCGTGACCGCCGGTGAGAATCACGGCGTCGTACATCTCCACCGCCAGGTCCTCGTAGGCGATCAGCGGCCGAGCCGTCTTGTCCATCGGGAGCGGGACGCCGTACTTGCCGATGGTCGCATCGCCGTTCTTCGTGGCGATGTCGACGTGCCATCCCTCTTCGAGGAGGCGGTAGTAGGTGAAGACGACGTCGTGGTCCTGGAACCCCTGGCCGGTGACGATGACAGCACTGTGAGACATGACCTTTTCCCCCGTGAATCTTTCGTTGACGCTGTTTGCTGACTCTCCGCCTGATCCACCGCACAGCTCCGTCAGGCGGTTCGGATCCGTCAGGCGGTGCTGACGCACAGATACTGCATTTCGGTGTGCGGCCGCCGGCTGTCTTGCCGGTGGGCGGTCAGAATCTCCAGGTCCGAGTAGACGGCACCGGATACGCAGAGCGGGACATGGAACAGATCCTGCGCCCGCCGCCGGTAGAACACGTCCATTCCGGTGCGCAGTTCGAACCGGAATCGCCCGTCCGGGGTCCGTGCCCGCATCCGCGTGTGAGGAAACGCCGGCACCTTCCGCATCGGGTGCTGCGGGGCATCGAGAGAGCCCGACTCGTACGCTGTCCCTGCCCGGTTGTAGTCATCCTTGAGCCGCATCAGATCGAACTTGTTCCGCGGCGACTCGACCTCGATCAGTTCCAGCGGTTCGTCTCCCGCATTCCGCGTTCCGTGGAACGCCCCGGGCGCGATCCGCACGACGCTGCCCTGCCGGATCGGTACGGACGTGCCGTCCAGTCCGGCCGTCACGCCTCGACCGCCCAGGCAGAGCAGGTACGTGAGCTTACGCGGGTGTACATGGACGGATGTGCTGTGCGGGGCGTCGATGTGCAGCGCCCAGAAGTCGAAGAACTCGTCCACGTAGGCCCGGTACTCGTACCCCCAGGGCTTCGGGATCACCTCGTCGAGGTGTGAGTCCTCGTCGAACTGCTCATTACCGACGCGGGCCCCGCGTCGCAGCAGCCGCTTGAGTTCGGCGATGTCCGCCGGTCCCGTGTCCAGACGGACGAGATGGGACGGGCCGTCGTCGGTCGTGGTCGGTTCCTGTGTCGTTGTAGGCGTGATCGCCATTTTTCCTTTTCCCCCGTTTGCATGTAGCCGATTGCCGATGGTCCGTGCACGGACCGGACGGCGGTCTCAGCAACTCAACCAAAGCAGTGATCGCAGCGGGGATCAAATAGAAACTTCTGGCGGGGGGTATGAAGTTTCCTTGTTGATGGGGATTTGAGCTTTCGGTGCCAACCTGTCGCCAGGAGTTCATGGCCGAAAAGTCCGCGCCGTGTCACTCCGGTCCTCGTATGCAGAACAGACTAAAGAAGACCAACAGTTTTCGGAATGACGGTCAGACTCCTCGAGCGCCTCACTCCGGCTCCGGCGAGGGGGCTCGCAATGGTCCGGCGTCGTGCGTCACGGCGACGGTCGGAACTCCTCTTCCCAGTTGTCCGGGTGTCCCCAGGCGGCGTCCGGCCGGGGCCCGCAGGGGGTGACAGACCGCCGGCGGCGGAGCAGGCTGTGCAGTGACGGCCGGGGTAGCCCCGGGGGAAGCCGGACCCGCCTTGTCCGCGTGGGCCGAGACACCCGAGAACCCGACCGTCCTCAAGGGGGAGCCATGGCGTGGTCGGCACGCGAAGGGGGCGTCCGGCGGCGCCGTGACGCGGTCTCCTACCGGCGTGATCCCCTGGCGTTCTGGGCCGCGGAGTTCGATGGCGTCCACGATGTGTGGCGCTCGACCGCGGGCCGGGTGTGCGTGGCCGGTCCGGCGGCCGCCCGCGAGGTGCTGGGCAACCGGCGCGGCACGTTCGTGGAGACCTCCGACTTCTTTCACACCCGCACCGGCGTCTTCGGGCCCCGGCCCGCGCAGATCCAGATCGGCCATGCGGCACGCGACCTGATACGCGGCCACCTCGATGAGCGCAGAGCCGACCTACCGCGTTTGGTCGGCGAGCGGCTCGTGCCCGCCAGTTACTGGCCCGACGCGGGCAACCTGCTGGTCCGCGAGCATCTGCGAGACATCCTGCTGCGCCCGGACGCACCCGCCGAACTGCACGAAACCCTCCAGCACGTCATCGCCCGGGCCGTGCTGGCCGGTGCACGGGAACAGCAGCCGGCCTTCTCGCGCCGGGCGTTTCGCCGTCGGGCCATGGGGGCTCTGGTTCAGGAGATCGAAGCACGCCGGGGCAGCCGCCGGGGCGGGCCGGCCGATCTGCTCGGTGTGACCGTCGCCGGAGCCGGATGGTCGGCGGACCCCGTCGACGTGGCCGAGGTCTACCTCTCGTTGTTGTTCGCCACGGTCGGCTCGGTCGGCTTCGCCCTCGGCTGGTCGGTCTACCTCGCGGGCCGGCACCCTCGCGTCTGGGAGGAGGAACCGGTGTGGATCGTCCGGGAGGCGCTGCGGCTGTGGCCGGTGGCCTGGCTGTTCGCCCGCACGCCCAGCCGCGCGCACCACCTGGCCGGCGTGCCCACCGGGCCGCACGACGAGGTGAACGTGTGCCTGTACCTGGTGCACCGCCACCCGCACCACTGGGAGCACCCGCACGAGTTCGCACCGCGCCGCTGGGCGGCCGCCGGGCCCGATCCGGCGTTCCTGCCGTTCGGGGCCGGGCCGCACGCCTGCACCGGAGCCGCCGTGACGATGAGACTCCTGGCAGACCTGATCGGCATCATCACCCGCGACTGGCGCCTGTCGGTCACCGCGGGCGGCGACGGCCCCCGTCCGGGTCCTGCGCTGGCTCCGCCGCCTTTCCTCGCGGAGCTGCGCGACCGCGTCGCCCCGGGGAGGAGGTGAACGACATGAGGAAGCTCTTCCGCTCGGCCAAGTCGGCCCTGAACATCCGCTCCGGCTACAGCACGTACCACTTCTGGTACCTCTACCACCACATCTGACCGGAACGTGGGTGAAAGCCGCCCCGACGGCTTTCACCCGCACCGCGAGAGGCCGTGCCCGTGACCACACCCGACCATGGCGACGACTTCCTGCACGGCCTGCGGCTGCGCAGCGCGGCCGAAGGCGGTGTCTTCTGGCTGGAGGACGGGCCGCTCGCCGTCTTCGAGCCGAGCGCGGCCCAGCTGGTCAGCCGGGCGAACTGGGACGGCCTGATGATGCACGACCGCTTCCTGGACACCCTCCGGCGGCGCCACAGCGCGCCGGTATCGTGGAAGCGCATCCGCACCGCCTGGCTCACCCAACTGCACACCCTGGCCACCGAAGCACACCACACCGCCATGGTCACGCGGATGCGGCAGCTCATCGACTCCCGGCTCGGCGACGACGTCGACCTCGTTCTGCTGGCCCAGGACACCGCCGTGCAGGCGATGCTGCCCATCGCCCTGACCGGCCTCACCCCACGAGAGACCGCCCGGATCGTCCAGGACCTCAATCAGAAACTGCTGCGCCTGATCGACCGCTCTCCCGAACGCGGGCTGCGCCACCACGCCCACTTCGCCGCCGTCCAGGTCCGGGCCGGCCTCGTCGTACGGCGTGTCCTGCGTGAACGCGCCGCAGGACGCCGCCCCCGCCGGCCGGACCTCACCGACCCCATCGTCGACCTGCTCCCCGAACTCGGCATGGACCGCGCCCTGGACGTGGTCACCACCGTGCTCACCGCCATCGGCGGCCCGCCCGGTTCCGCGGCCGCCAGCGTGCTCTACGAACTCGTCCGCAACCCGCACTGGGCACGACGCCTCGCCGGCGAACTGCGCACCGTCGATACGGCTGCATTCTGCGCAGCACCGTCGAAGGCGGCACCGCTCACCCACCGCTTCGTCAAAGAAGTCCTGCGCATGTGGAGCCCGCCCCTGCTGCTCATGCGGCGGGCACGGGCCACGTTCGACCTCGCCACCACCCGGCTGGAGACGGGATGCGGTTATCTGGTCAGCCCGCACATGATCCACCGTGATCCCCGCTGCTGGCAGCGGCCCGACACCTTCGACCCCGACCGCTTCCTGCCCGGCGCACCGCACGGACCGGCCGATCGAACGCACTACGTGCCGTTCGGCTGGGCCCCGAAGAAATGCATCGGCGCCGACATCGCCACCACCCAGCTGATGGCCCTGTGCCACCTGATGTGCACCCGCTACCGCCTCACCGTGCCGGATGCCAGCACCGTCACCATGGCCTGCCGCTTCGCCCCCGTGCCCCAGCATTTCCACGGCCGCCTCACCCTGGCGCAACCCGGCGGTACGGAAGACCCGGGCCGGTGACGCCAGAACGCGCGGACCGGCCGGCCGGGGCACGTCCCGAGGCATGTCGTGTGTGGCGGCCTTGGCGTTGGCGTCGTGAGCGCATCCACGTCATGCAGATCTGCCGCCCGTGAGCGGCCGGTCGTTGCACCGGGCCAGGCGGTGGCCGGACCTCTCATCAGCGTCTCCGACGGCGCCTGTCGGGCCCGGTGGCATGGGCCCGTCCGGTCCCGCGCCACCGGGGTCGCGGTGTCAGAGGCCGGACGGGCCGGATCCGCGGCAGGTGCGCGCCGTCAGCGCTTGAATGCCTTCCTGGCCTTGGCGGCGGCCTGCTTCAGGTGACCCATCGAGCGGTCCGTCCTGCCTTCGCGCTGAGTCTGCCCGTTGTGGGTGGTTCGGCCGAGGGTTTCCTTGATCCTGCCTTTGGCTGTCTGTGCTGTGTTCCTGATGGCTTGTCCCATGTTCATGGTGGTCCTCGTCTCGTGGTGTGGCGGCTGTCGCTTCGGGGGCGGGTTGGGTGTTGCGGAAGGTGGTCCGCGGCCTCGTTCGGTGGCGAGATCATGCGTGCTGTTGTGGACGGGGGCTGCTGGTGTGGGTGGTGCCCGACGCGCCGACGGGGGTGCCGTCGGCTTCCAGGAGGGTGGCACTGAGCGCGAGGAGGGCCACGTCGTCGGCCGGGCCGACGGGGAATGTCGCCAGCAGGGCGGTGAGGTCGTCGATGACGGCGGCTGCGCGGGGTGCGGTGCTCGTGGCTGCGTGGTGGGTGAGGTGTGCGGCCAGGCTTTCCTCGTCGAATCGGGCGCCGTGTGAGGTGCGTGAGGCGGTGAGGCCATCGCTGTGCAGCACAAGCGCCTCGCCCGGTGCCAGGTGCAACGTGCGGGAGGCGGTCGGGGCGTCGGCGAGGGCACCGAGGAGCATGCCGCCGGGCAACTGCACCGGTTCGGCGCGGGGGCGTAGCCCCTGGCGGGCCGGACGCAGGTGGTATGCGGGAGGGTGGCCGCCTCCGGTCAGGGTGATGGTGAAGCCGCCCGCGGGGTGGGGAGCCAAGGTGCCGAGGATCAGGGTGCACAGGCGGACGTCGGCGGCCGGGTCTGCCAGCAGGGCCGTGTTGAGCGTCTCCAGAACGGTGCGAGGGTCGGGCTCCAGGAGTGCCGTGGAGCGAAGGGTGTGGCGGATCATGGAGGTGAGCGCGGCCGCCGTCGCACCTCTGCCGCTCACGTCACCGAGGCAGAAGGCCCACCGGTCGGCGCCGAGGGGGAAGATGTCGTAGAAGTCGCCGCCGATGTCGTGGAGGGAGGCAGTCGTGTAGTGGCAGGCTGCCTGGAGGCCCGGCACATGGGGGAGGACCGGTGGCAGCAGGGAACTCTGCAGGGCCGCGGCGAATGCGGCGGTCCGGGCCCGGTCCTGCTCGGCCCGGTCGCGTGCCGCGCGTGCGACCTCCAGCAGTTCGCGTTCCCTGCGCAGCAAGCGCAGCGCGGACAGCCGCAGTTCCAGTTGGTCCATGACCAGCGTGGCCAGGTCGGTCAGCGCGGCGGACTGCTCGGGCCCGATCCGGTGGGGCCGGGTGTCCAGGACGTCGACGGCGCCGAGCCGGTGGCCGTCGGGAGTGGTGATCGGTGCGGCGGCATAAAAGCGGATACCGGCAGGGCCGGCCACCATCGGGTGTGCGCGGGTCAGGGCATCGTGACGGGTGTCGGGGATGACCAGGGGAGTGTCGGAGAGGATCGCCGAGGTGCTCAGACTGGCCTCCCGGCCGGTCTGGGCAGCGCCTTCCAGCCCGTAGGCAGCCTTGAACCAGACCCGGTCGGAGTCGACGATCGTCACCGTCGCCATCGGGACGTCGAAGAGCCGTCCGGCCAGCGCGGCGATCCGGTCGAACGCCCCGTCCGGCGGGATCCCCAGGATGTCGTAACGGCGTACCGCCGCGATACGCCGCGCTTCCCGTTCCCGGCTGCCCTCGGAGACGGCTCCGGGCCCCCCGTCCTGTTCGCCGACCGGCATGCGCCCACCTCGCTTCGGGTCACTCGGGACGCTGCGTACGGGCCTCGTGCGCGAGGCCGTGGCGTTCCCCCAGGGGCAGCACCAGTGCCCGCAGCGCCGCGGGGCCGGACGGCCTGCGGACCTGCCCGATGTCCTGCCACCCCCACGCCCGAAAGGCACTGTGGGCGGCGTGGTCGGCCTGATCCACCAAAGTGGCGCCGAGCGAGGCGTGGTTGTCTGCGAGCAACCGTGTCTGCAGCCGCCGGGCGAGGCCGGAGGCGTGTTCGTGCGGGTGCACCACGGTCTCCGTCACGGCGAAGGTGTGCCCGGAGGAGGTCAGCTGCTCGACGGACCGGGGAAGGCCGCCCTCGAAGCCGATCCACCAAGCCCCGTCGCGTGCGACGGGGAAGCCGAAGGCGCAGCCTGCCAGGGTGGGCGTCTCGGCGACGAGAAGGGAAAAGCCCGGGCGCCGCACGGAGTCCGCGAGGCGGCGAAGGAAATCCTCTCTACGGTGGTAGGTCTCGCCGAACGCGGCCTCCGCAGACTCCACGTACAGGTCCGCCAAGTCCTCCCGGAGCGCCTCGGCCTGCCAGCGGCTCAGGCGGCGCATGCGCACCGCTTCCGGGGCGGACCGCTCCTGGCCCGGCCCGGGGCCGGTGCCCGTCACGGTGCACCTGCCGAAAGGGGAGCGGGCCACGGTGCCGGCGTGCTCTCGCGGTGACTCGCAGGAACGCCGCTCAGCAGCAGGGTGAAGTCACTGTGCGAGAGAATGCGTCGCAGCGCGAGCGGCGGATGATGCAGTCGCAGGGTTCCGCCTCTCCGCGTGGCCTGCGCGGCAGCGTGCAGGAAGGCGTTGAGCCCGCTCACGTCGCAGAAGGTGACGGCAGTCAGGTCGACGTCGATGGTGCGGATACCGCCGTACAGGCACTCCCGCAGGGACGCGGTGACCAAAGGCGCCGTCGACAGGTCGATCTCACCGGACAGAGTGATCAGTGCACGGTTTCGCTTGTCGTGCCGGTAGACGTTCAGATCGGGCAGGGACATGGCGCCTCCGGTTCCGGGCGACCGGGCCGGGACGGGGGCGGTTCGGGCCGAGATCCCGGCAGGGATGTGCGCTCAGCAGCAACGCGCCGTCGGGGTCTGGAACGTCGACGTCTTGATGTGAGGGTAACCCCGGGCTCAGCGGTCCGGGAGCTGCGAGGGGCATCAAAACCCGTACGGCCGAGAGGAGTCCGGGTATGGCGGTAACGGGGCGCTCGGGGGCGCGACAGCGCACCAGCCGGGGGTCCGGCCGGGCCGCGCCCGAACGGCACGGCAGGCCCGGTCACAGGCCCGCCGCGTTGCGCTGTTCTCCTGTCAGGACCTCCGGCCCTTGAAGGAGCCGGTGACCCTGCGCCGCGGGCGCAGGCGCCCGCGGCCTCCGTCCCTGTGGTCCCGGCGCGTGTGCACGGCGGGAGGGGTGGTGGTGACCGGCTGCGACCGGGTGGGCTCGTGGGAGCCGCGGCGGTCCGGAAGGCGGCGGCTGTACCGGTGCAGCGCGATCCGGTCGTTGTGCTGGGCGTTCAGAAGATGGATCACGAATACTCCCAGAGCGATCATCGCGAGTATGACGGTGACGGTGATGCCGTTGCCCATGGCCGCGTCACCTCCTGTCGGCCGTGGAATCGCGCGCGGCCATGGCGCCGCCCTCCGCTTCCCATGTCTCGGTGCGGCCCGGCGGGGCCGACTCGGCAGGGGCCGAGGGGTGACGGGCCGACTCGGCCGCCATGAGTTCGCTGCCCGTTCGGGCGGTGCGCGGATCCGAAGCGGCGTCCATGAGCCGTGCGGCGGCGGCCGCGCAGGTCTCCGGAGGGACGATCAACAGGTCCCAGCGCCCGACGCGGTAGGAGAGCAACAGGAGCTGATGCGGGTCCTGTTCGTCGGTGAACCAGCCCACCTTGATCACACGGCCGTTGGCGGGGATCGTGCGTGGCACGACCGGCCAGTGCGTCGGGTTGACCGTGATGCGCGTGATGCGGCCCCACAGCGGGTCCAGCTGTTCGGCGAGGGCGGGAAGCTCATGTGCGAGGTCACGCGAGCGTGGCCACCAGGCGCCGTCGAGCAGCCCGGTCTGCGGGCCCGAGGGCTTGAGGGAGAGGCGGACCGGCGGGTGGCCGGAGGGGCTGACGGCCGGCGCGGCCGGCGGGGGGCGTTCGGTGATCACCGTCATGGTGTCGACCCGTCCCCGGGCCCGGCGTGCCCGGCCCGGTGCTTGGAACCGAGAGAGATACCGGCAAGGAAGCCGGTCAGGAAATGCTCTCGGTATCATCGAGCGTACTCCGTCGGCAGCGCTGACCACGACTGTCGACGGCTGGAGCTCTGGGCAGAGAGCTGACCAGGGGAGCGGTGGTCCAAGAGTGGGCTGGTCACCTCGAGGGCTCTTCGTACGCGGGCTCCGTTGCCCGTGCCGTTCTCGGCGAAGCACCACACCGGGGCCGCCCCGGGCGAGGTCGCGTGATGACCACGAACACACTCGGTCCGCCGGTAATCGGCAAACGGGCCTTCCGGCCCCGGACGTCCCAGCAACAGCTGCCGCACTCGGGTGCGGACGGTGCGCCTTGACCGTTGATCCTCTGCTGCCCGTGATGCTGCCGGACGGTGCCCGAGCCCATCAGGCGGGCCCAGGGGTAGCCGTAGTGAGGAGGGAGACGACTCCTCGCCACGACGGTACCTTCGACGGCACGTAGTGGCCGAGGTTGCGGGATCTCGAGACCGAGCCGCCCGGCTCGATGCGCGTGCTGACCGAGCGGCTGGGTTGCTTCGCACGTCCCGGACTGGATGCGAGCGCCTGGGACACGCACCCGCACCACCCTGGCGCGCCGTGAAGTGCCCCCAGTCCTGCCCGTCAGGCCCGGAGCTCTTTCAAAGTGACGTTCCTGCCTTTGGTCAAAAGCCAGAGCATCAGCAGGAACTCACCGATAAAGGCGAACATCGCGACCTCGGCCGAATAGTCGGCAGACAACAGTATGCCGAAGCTGTCCACCAGGTAGCCGAGCCCAGCGATCACCAGCAGCGCCCCCAGGACCTTGGGTACATACTCTGACCTGTATGCAAGAAACCCGAGCGTCAGCAGGTGGAAGGCAAACAGAATGAGACCGGAATTCCAGGTGTCGTGAAAAGCGTCTATCTTGACCAGGGCTTCCGCATGCGAGCGACTCACGCCGTGAAGCCCTCTGCCCACGTCATCGCCGACGAGCGAAGGAACTCCTGCCAGTTGACCTACAGCAACCATGAGCACCGCTGCGTATGCGAGCCTGAACCACGCGGCAAGCGCGGACAAACCCTTGTGGGCCGGCGTGAAGAAGGCCAGTAGTGCCCAGGCCACTATGACATCGAGAACAGCCACCAACGCCAGAGCGGCGACACCGTAACGGAACATCACCACAGAACCATGTATGTCGTGTGCTGTCTTCTCGGCATCGCCTTCAGTGACGAGTCCTTCCACTACGGCGAAATTGGCAAAGACGGCCAGAGCTGACATCGTCACCAACCCGACCCCCGCAGTCAGGGCTGCCTTGCGCATCTCTGTGTTCGCCGGCACCACGGTCGCCATGATCCCCTCTCATGCGGATGCCTCGACCGGGCGGTCTCTGGCTGCTGCATTTCGGCAAGAGACGTCACCCGCCAGGGCTGTCGGACGCCACACCCGGACGATTCCCCTGCGGACGGGCGCACTGTTCGACGGAGCGGAAACCCCTGAAGATCAGCAGCAACGGGAGCAGCACTTCGAACAGGCCGCCAGGTACGAGGAACACGGCACCGGCACCGGAATCGAGATTGATCGCTCCCAGCGCATCGGCCAGTACCCCTGCCAGCAGAGCGGCGTAGCCCGCGACTCCCAGCAGCGACAGCCACTTGGCAACCAACCCGGAGCGCAGCAAAAGGTGGGACAGGATGAGTCCGCCGGTGCCGGACAAGGTGTACACAAGCAGGTCGTATTTCTCGAACTGGCTGCGGCTCGTCAGGAAGTAAGCTCCGATGGCGATGATCGCCATGCCCTCCACCACTCTGAGGAGGAGATAGCCCGCAGACAGGTACTTCCCGTGTGGCTTAAGAACGGGGAACAGTGCGATGCCGATCGAGGCGACCGCTAGGGCCGTGTACCACTGCAAAAACACTCCGACAAACAGCGTCCCGCTGCTTGACTCCCCCTCGGAGAAGTAAGCTTGCACGAGGGAACTGCCAGCGGCAAAAGTGACCGTCGAGGAGATGAAGAGCAGCCCCACCAGGACGGCAGTCTTCCTCTGCGGCATACCTGTTTCTCCTCTGCGCTGCGCACACGGGAACTCGGCCGGAGGCTGTCGGCAACCGGTGCCGGGCGTGTCGGGCTACTGCGGATTCCGGCACCCGCCCTCCGTCGACTACGGTAGCGCCCACCAACACGGTAGGCGCCCCTCCGTCATGGGCGCCCTGCAAAGCGTTTCCGGCGATCTCGACAGCGGTGATGCGATGACCATCCCGCGGTCTGCGCTGCCGTAGCGTGAGCGGAACCCGTCCACCTGAGCACTGGCTGCCCTCGGTCCCGGCTCTGCCCTGGCCGCAAGCCCCGGTACGCCACCAGCGTCACTGTCAGCGGCGGCTCCTGCGGCTGCTTCTTCGAACCTGCAGGAGCCTGGTGGCGGCCCGGCACCGGAGCTGTCGGTCGCCTGCGCGGAGGGCCCGTGCTCCGGGGGCCAGTACCCACTTGAGAAGCAGCGCGTCGCGCGCGTACAGCGGCTGCCGGACCTCAACCTTGACATCGCGGTGGACCCTTTCGGTCTCCGTGCAGGCGCGCTCCTGGGCCGATGGCCATGCCGCACGGCTTCCTGGGCACTCGACGGTCCGGACGCGGGTACTGCAACGGTGCTTGCCGTGACTGGTGGCCAGTTGGGTCGTTGGTCTGGTTATGGGTGGGGGCCTTGCTGATGTCAGGTTGTGGGCGGGTGAGCTTGAAGCGGTGCATGGGCGGTTCCGACAGTGTCGCCTTCGAGACGAAGGTGGCCATGGCCAAGGAGATGGTCCGCCGGGCCATCGCCGACCGGGTCCCGTTTCGGTGGGTGACGGCCGATGCTGCTTACGGCTTCAGCAAGGGCTTGCGCTTCGAGCTGGAGCAGGCCGATGTCTTTCACGTGATGGCCACCACCCGGCACGACACCGTCGTCACCCGCTGGGCCATCGACCACCCCGTCCACGACCTGTTCCCCGGCCTGCCGCGGCAGAAGTGGAAACGCCGGTCCTGCGGCGAGGGGGCCCACGGCCGGCGGATCTTCGACTGGGCCCGCGTTGAGGTGCGGCCCTGGCACCGCGAGGACCGTCAGCACTGGGTGATCGCCCGTCGCAGTGTCAGCCGGCCCGAGGAAATCTCCTACTACATCGCCTACTGCCCCGCCGGCACCACTCTCGACGAGCTGATCCGCGTCGCCGGGAGCCGATGGGCGGTGGAGGAATGTTTTCAGAGCGCGAAGCAGGAGTGCGGGCTGGACGACTACCAGGTCCGCCGCTACCCGGGCTGGCACCGCCACATGACGTTGGCCATGGCCGCCCACGCCTGTCTGACTGTCCTGCGGGCCCGTGAGCTGGATGCGGAGAAAGCAGAAACGGATCCTCCCAGCTCATCCACCTCAGTCTTGCCGAAATCCGGCGTCTGATCTACCGACTCACCCACCGCCGTCCGGCACCGGCCGAGCACACCCTGTACTGGTCACACTGGCGTCGACGGCGCCAGCACCAAGCCCGCAACAGTCACTACAAGCAACGCGGGCACAGCCCCTGATCCTGGCCACCAGTCACGGCAAGCACCGTTGCAGTACTAGGCACTGTTTCTCAGATCTCCTTACGGGAGTGAGGCGTTGGGGCCAGGCTGTATGCATGGGACGCGGAGACCTGACGAACGCGGAGTGGGACCGGCTGGAAGCGTTCCTGCCTCGTGGCGGTGCGCGCGGAGGCCGGTGGAGTGATCACCGGCGGGTGATCAACGGGGTGCTGTACCGGGTGCGTACGGGGGTGCAGTGGCGGGATCTGCCGGAGCGGTTCGGGCCGTGGGAGACGGTCTACAAGCGTCATCGCCGCTGGTCGGCGGACGGGACGTGGAAGATGCTGCTGTCGAAGGTCCAGGCCGCCGAGGACGCGGCCGGCCGGATCGACTGGGACGTGCCGGTGGACTCCACCGCGGTGCGAGCGCACCAGCACGCCGCCGGCGCGAGGAAGGCTCCGCCCGCCGTGGATGGTCAAAAGGGGGACGGGCGGGGGACGAACCAGGCCGATCCGGTCCTGTCGAAGCTGGCCGTCCGGCTGGTGGAGGTGGTCAGCTCGGCGAGTGCCTGGGACGCTCCCGAGGTGGCTTCACCACCAAAATCCACCTCGCCGCCGACGGACGATGCCGGCCGCTCGCCCTCGTCCTGACCCCCGGACACCACGGTGACGGCCCCCAGCTCGAGCGGGTACTGGAACAGGTGTCCGTGCCCCGCACCACAGTGGGGCACCCCCGCACCCGGCCTGACCACGTCCTGGCCGACAAGGCCTACACCTCTCGAAGAAACCGGAGCTACCTGCGGCGACGTGGCATCCGGCACACCATCCCCGAACGGGCCGAACAGCGCAGACACCGCCTCAACCGAGGCTCCCGAGGCGGCCGGCCCACCGGCTTCGACGCAGAGCGCTACAAGAAACGCAACACCGTCGAACGCGCCGTCAACCGCCTGAAAGGCTTCCGCGGTGTCGCCACCCGCTACGAGAAACGCGCCTACATCTACTTCGGCACCGTCACCCTCGCAGCCCTCATCATCTGGCTCCGCACATGATCCGAGAAACAGTGCCTAGGGGGCTATCGACGCACTCGACGGCTTCCGGGCCGTGGAATTACGGTAGGAACGAGGAGTGTTTGTCGGTCGCGGCACGGCCAGCTTCGCTGCAATCCGGTTGTGGATCCATCAGTGATCCGCCCGCCTGTCCCTGACTACCGAGCGTACGGTGTGCCGATGCCGTCGATGCCGTGCACGTTGACGCTGGGGGCCAAGGCGTTGCCTTGGCCGCTCATGAGCGAGTCCCCGAACACTGCCAGGTTTTGATTGAAGGACTCATCGCGGTTTTGCCCTCCATTGTTTCCGAGGCCCAGGATGCCGGAAGCCTGGGCCGTGCCGGTGACGGCCAGTGCAGCCCCGGCGAGGGCGAGGGTGGTAAGGGCACGCGTGGTGGTGTTCATATGCTGATAACGACCTTGCCCGGGCATGGTGACGCCCGTCCGACAAACACCACCCCGATCCAGCGCGGGACACAACGATCTGTCGCCGGGGCCGTCACGTAACCCGACGCCAGTACGAGAGAGGGCTTGATCTCCTCCGGCCTGGCCACCTCGTTCGGTGTTGCGCTGCTGCGGCCTCGTGTTCTTCGTTTGGGGCTTGTCGATGCCCATGGGGCCGAGCTCGTAAGTCTTGTCGCGTCGGCGCTGCGAGCACCTGTGAGAGCGTTACCGCGAGCGGCCTGCGCCCAGACGGCATAACGCCCTGCGGCCCGCAGCGGGCGCAGGGCGGCTAACCTCCGGTCAGGTCACGCCTGCCCGGTCTCGAACCGCGCTACCTGCTCGCCGTCCACTGTGAAGTGCCACTTGGTGCGCATCGTCCCCCAGGTGTCGTTGCGGTAGTCGACGACGAGCGACAGTCCCTCGTCCGCCTCCGATGTGACGTCCATGTGGCCGTTCGAGCTGAAGATCTCCCTTTGGCTCCATTGGCTGATGTCGCATTCCGTGCCGTCGTCGGACATGGTCGCGCCGGGCGTGAGCACGTCGCGGAAAGCGGCCTGGTCGTTGGCGTTGACGGCGGCGACGAAGGCGCGTACCGCCGGGTGAGTGAGCTGGTCGGGCTGAATCGTCATGCGTACAGGGTCACACCGCCGTCGGCCCCGCCTGCCTGCCGACACACCGCGCCTTCCCGGCCAGGGACCGGTGCCGGGGATCCGGCGTGGTGGACCGCTGGCACCCGCCGGATGCCGAGGCGTCCCGGCGGGTGCGGTGCGTGCGGGCGGCGGTGGGCTCAGCGGCGCCGGTACATCACATACAGCTTGTCCGCGTTGGAGGCCACGGCCGGCTCGTCCAGGGAGGTGATGCGCTTTCCGCCGACGTAGCCGTCGTCGAGCCATGGGACGGCGTCGGTGTAGGTGGCGGCCCGCAGGGTGCCGTCCAGGTCCTGACGGATGGCCCAGATCTTGGACTCGTGGACGGTGAGGGCGAGCCCGCGCCTGGTGCTCCAGTTGGCCTTGGAGACATCGGTGCGCCAGCCGGTGGCCGAGCCGGAGATCATGAAGTGGACCTTGTCGTCCAGTCCGCAGGCCAGCCGCCACACCTGCCCGGTTCCGTGGGGGACCATCGCGGCAGCGCCCTTGACCCGCCAGTCGACGTCGGACTGGTAGGCACGGCTCCAGCCGCTGCCGTCGTGGGTGTTGTGGTAGAGCAGGCCGTCGGTGCCGACGTGTGTCAGCCACAGCCTGCTGGGGACCGCGGCCATGGAAGGGGCGAAGCCCGGCCCGTAGTCATCCCACTTGCCGACACTGCTCCAGCCGCCGGACTCGGTGTAGGTGCGCCAGTACAGGCCGCGGCTGGTGCCGCTGACGGCATAGAACAGCTTGCCGTGGGCCGCGCACAGGGCGGGGGCGTAGATGCTCTGGTCCTGGCCGATCCGCTCGGGCCTGCGCCACACTCCGTTGTCCAGGCGGCTCCACATCACCGCCTTGTCCTCGCGGACGAACGCGGCGTAGAGCTTGCCGTTGTAGGCGGCGAGGGCGGGCGGGGTGATGCTCTTCCACGGCAGCGCGATCGGCGCGCTCCAGCCGAAGTGGCTGCCGGTGCGTACGGCGTATTCGAGGGTTCCGGCGGGGAAGGGCACCGGGTCGCCGGTGTACCTGATGCGCAGTTCGTGGTGGCCGTCGCCGTTGAAGTGCCAGGCGGCCTGGCCCCGGTGGGACAGCACGGCCAGGTCCTGGCGGTCCATCCCGATGGTGCGCTGGCAGGAGAGGTCGTCGTAGTTGCGGAAGCACTCCATGAAGGTGACGAAGAACTTGCCGAGCTCCCACGCCATCGTCGCCCACGTGGGGATGTAGATCACGGCGGGCGTGAAGTTGGCGCAGTTCAGGGTGCGGTCCATGACGGCGATGGCCTGGAGCAGGGCCTTCTGGAGCTCGCTGAACCATGCTGCGTTGCTCTGGTCGGCTTCCCAGCAGCAGATCGTCGTCCCGACGAAACCGCTGGAAGACCCGTCGAAGAAGATCTTCTTGTTGGCGGCGAAGGACCGGGTCTGGTTCTTCTGGACGGCTCCGAACTCCTCCGAGGTGAAGGGGCTGCCCTTGCCGCTGTCCCCGACGCTGGTGGCCGTGGTCCAGTAGATCTCGTCCCGGCCGCCGCCCTGGTCCCCGACCACCCGGTGGACGTAGAAATTCTCCAGTTCCAGCTTGACCCGGAATGCCGAGGCTGCCTCGGCGCCGTCCGGGCTCTGGGCGCTGTCGGCGGGTGCCTGCTCATCCTGCCCGGCGCCGGCGGTCGTGATACAGCCGGCGGAGGTGAGGGGGGCGGTGCCGTCATCGAAGCCGGTGACGGCGAACCCGGTCTCGCGCATCGCTGCGATGAACGCCGGGTCCTCCGGCCCCCCTTCGGCGACCACGGCGGGGGAGACGATCTGCACGTTCGCACATGCCAGGGCCTCGGCCTGCAGCCTGGCGAAATCCTGGCGCAAGTCCGCCATCGCATAGCCCTGTGTCACCGGCAGCCGCGTGATCCTCTCCGGCAGCACCGCCACCTTCCCGCCCTGCGCGGTGACCACCTCCCGGTACACACCACCCCACGCCTTGGTCTCCGCGGCCGACAGCTGCGCCCCCACCGCCTCCAGCAGGATCCGCTCCAGATCGGTAAGTGTCTTGTTCTGCCGCATCCGGTCCGCGCCGTGCAGCATCGCTCCCAGCAGCACATTGGCGTACGCACCCTGCCCCAGCGCCAGCGCCCGCCCCGCACGCTGCTGCGCACGCTGTCCCGACAGCAGCTGCCGCAGCCGCTCCAGGCGGTCCTGCTCCGTCGACTGCACTTCATCGGCCATCGCGAACTCCTCACAACCGCCACCTGTCCGCAACCAGCCGGTCACGGACAGGCACACGGTAGGGTTCCCGCCCCGCCCGGCCCCACCCAAACGCCCAAGCCGACAGAAACGACCGGAAACACCATCTTGCGCCCAGCCGCTCAGAAGCGGCAGGCGGGTGAACACGTCTGGCATGCGCACCTTCGTCCCGTACCCCGGCCAGCGAACCTCGCTGGGCCTGTGGCGGCCGACGGCCCGGGACGCTACGCGGCCTGGCCGGCCACGGGGGCGGCATCTGGCTCCCGTCGGCCGAAGGCACTGCCCGTCGGGTCGTGCGCCCAGGCCGGCAGCCGGGTCTTCCCGCCCGCGGGCGGGAAGGCTGGCCGAAGTGCCGCAAGTTGCGTGCCTGAGCTGTTTGGGTTACCGCGGCAGGGGGCAGCGACCAGTCGCGCGAATGGTCACCGTTGTGACGACATTGTGAGTGTCTTGCCCGTCGTTTCGAGCGCCCCCCAGGAGCGAACAGGTGCCCATCGATACTCAGACAGGCGCGCCGTGGGGGCTCGCCCGGATCTCCCAGCGTCCGAAGCTGACGTCCAGCACGTTCGACTAGTACAAGTTCGACAGTCGGGCCGGCGAGGGGGTGGACATCTACGTCCTGGACACCGGCATCAACACTGCCCACGTGTCGTTCCAGGGACGTGCCCGGTGGGGTGCCAACGTGACGGGCGACAGGAACGACCGGGACACGGTCGGGCAGGGAACCCATCTGGCCGGCACGGCTGCCAGCCTGAAGTACGGCGTCGCGAAGAAGGCGTCGCTCATCACATGGTCAGCACGGTGAAGGCATGGACGAGGCGACGACCTCAGCCGCCGGCGATGGCGGTGAGGAACTCGATTCGGTCGTCGTCGGAGAGCGGCATGGCCGGGTCAGGGCTGGGGATCCTCTCACCGTTGAGAATCACCCTATGGGTCTGACGCAGCTGCCCGGAACTGTCGAGCAGGAGGCGCCCCAGCTGAGGGTATTTCGCCGTCAGCTCCGCCAAAGCATCCGAAAGGTTGGCGGCTTGGACACTGACCGTCCGCTGGTTGTCGGCAGCGCGAAGCAGCATTCCGTTGAATTCAAATGTCATGTCAAGGGACTGTCCAACCTTGACCTCCTCGAACCTTCCTCGGTCCACGAGTCACCCTTGGCTGGCACACACGCATCGCCGCCGCCGGGCAGTGCGCAACGCACCAGATGCAGCCTGCACAGCCGAACACAAGGACTTGACAGGGAATCGACAACCGGCCCGCCCACGATGCCTACCTGCGGTGGGGGGTACACAGTAGTGGGGCAGATCAGGCACGTCCCGGAATCGCCGTTCTACGATGCCATGTTCCTGCCCAACGCTGGATGACTGGAACGACTGTGAACCCAGCAATCGACCAGCCTGCCCCGGCCCCGACAGGTAACCAGTCGCCGGGACCGACTCTCGCAGGACATTCCTCTGTTCGCCTACGACGCTCCAGTTCGACACGGTCCTCGAAGCCTTGATCGGCCGAATACCGCACAGCACAGCGGCCAGTGTTCCTGGGCGGCGCGCGGCCTCCTTGGAAGACCGCGTCTACCCGGGACTCGTGCCGGCCACCGACTTCACGGCCCCCGGTCTGCCCGCCGCGCAGGTCCACACGGGTCGGCCTTTGACTGTTGCAACCGGTCCCGCATCACGATCAGAAAGACGCTTGCCATGACTACGGTCCGAAAGGCGGATGGCGCTGAGTCTTTGCTCCGCGCGGCCAGGGTGACCCGACTTTCGCGGTTTTCGCAGACCGGCGGTGAGGGGTGTTGGTGAGGCGTGCCGCGGCTACTTGGCGGCCACATCGTCGGTGTCGGTGGCGATCGGCTGCTTAGGTGCGTGGGGACGTGGCTCCGTCAGGGACTCGGGGTCGGGCTGGACGAGCAGCAGGGTGAGGTCGTCGGCGTTGCTGTCGGCCGTGTGGCGGTCGACGAGATCGACCAGGGTCGTGAGGGCCTCGTCGAGGGCGGGGGCGGACAGTGCGGCCCGGACCGCGCGGTCGAAGGTGAGCGCGGCGCCCTTCGCGTTGCGGGCCTCGGTGAGGCCGTCGGTGTACAGGAGTATGCGCTGCTCGGGGGAGAGCCTGATGGTGTGCAGCCTCGGTGTGGGCGAGAGGCCCAACGGCGGGGAGGGGTCCGGCGATTCCAGGAGGTCCAGGCGCCCGCCCACCCGCAGCGGCGGAGGATGGCCGCAGTTGACCAGGTGGACTCCGCCGGGAACGAAGTCCGCGAGCAGCAGGGTGACGAAGTCCTCGTCACCCAGTTCGGTCCGTACGCGGTCGTCGAGGGTGTGGGCGAGGCGGACCAGATCGGGTTCGGTGGCCGCGGTGTGCCGGAAGGCGCACAGGACGGCCGAGCTGAGGCGTACCGCGCCCAGGCCGTGGCCGGTGACGTCACCGATGATCAGGCGGGGCCCGGACGGCATGAGCACGGCGTCGTGGAGGTCGCCGCCGACCAGTGCGCCCTCGCTCGCTGAGCGGGACCGGACGGCCATGGCCAGGCCGCCGAGTTCGGCCGGCAGGGGGCGCACCAGGGCCTGTTGGGAGACTTCGGCGAGGTGGGTCATGTGCTCCAGGGCGGCCTTGCTGAGCGTACGGTCGTGCGCCGTAAGCACCGCCCACAGGCCGCAGAAGGCGATGAGTGCGACGCGCACCGCGTGATCCTGGACGGTGGGCGGCGGGACTGTGTCGCGGAACACGGTCGGGATCGCGAGTACGAGGAGCGTCGCCACGGCGGCGAACGCCGCGGTGGCGCGGGTGGGCAGCCGCTGGGCGGCGAGCAACGGCCCGACGACCAGCAGGGTGGAGAGCGGCACCTCGGGGCAGGCGACGGCCGCCGCCGCGACGCCGGTCTCGAACACCGCCGCCCGCAGCAGCCATCCAAACTCGGAACGCATCACGCGCCTCCGCGGCATGTAATTCCGGCCCCGCACCAAGCCCTGAACGTTCCCAGATCTCGCCAGGGCGGGGGCGGCATTCACCCGATCGGTCACAGAGCGTGGCAGGTGACTGGAAGGCGGTCGGGAAGTGGTCGGAAGTGGCGTGATTCCGTGTGGAAGTGTCCACGGGGAGGCGAGGGGCGACGGCGTCGGATTCAGGGAGTGAGGTCCGGCCATTTCCCGCACCGTCACGGTCCGCTGTTGTCGCGGGCGGTCACTTTCTTGCTGACCGGTATGGCGAGTGGCGAGCCTTGGCAGGCTGGCGCCGTACGGGCATGGGGACGTGGGCCGCAGCGGCCCGGATGGGGAGACTTGTGGGCACGCGCACACAGCGGCAGTGGCAAGAGGGGAATCTGCCCGCGGAGGCGACCGAGTTGGTCGGGCGGCAGACAGAGCTGGCCCAGGTCCGGGGGCTGCTCGCAGAGTCCCGCCTGGTGACGCTGACGGGGGTCGGCGGGGTGGGCAAGACCCGCCTAGCGCTGCGGGCTGCCTCCGAGGCGCAGCCGGTCCACCCGGACGGAGTGTGGTGGGTGGGCCTGTCTGATCTCCGCAGGGGCACCCTGCTCCCGCTCTCCGTCGCCGAGGTGCTGCCGCTGGCCGGCCAGTCGACCCGGCCCGTGATCGACGTACTGGCCGAGTATCTGGCGGGCCGCGAGCTGTTGATGGTGTGGGACACCTGTGAGCATCTGGTCGATGCGTGCGCCCTGACCGCCGAGGTACTGCTGCGGGCGGCGCCGGGACTGCGGATCCTGGTGACGAGCCGACGCCCGCTGAGCATCGTTCCCGAACGGCAGCTGACCGTCGCGCCGTTGCCCGTTCCCGGCCCTGGGGACGCGGTGGCCCGGCCGGGGGCCGCGGGGGCGGGGGACGCAGTCAGCCTGCTGGTGGCGCGGGCAGCTGAGGCGGCGCCGGGTTTCACCGTCACCGACGCCAACCGGTCCGACCTGGTCCGCCTGTGCCACCGCCTGGACGGCCTGCCGCTCGCCCTCGAACTGGCCGCCGCCCGGCTGCGTGACCTGTCCCTGACCGAGCTGACCAACCGTCTGGAGGACCGCTTCTCCGTCCTCGGCGAGACCGAGAAGGCGGTGTACGACGCCGACCCTCCCTGGCACCAGGCCCTGCGCACCGCCATCGGCTGGAGCCACGAGCTGTGCACTCCGGCCGAACGGCTGCTCTGGGCCCGCCTCTCGGTGTTCGCGGGCGGCTTCGACGCCGCGGCGGTCCGGGCGGTCTGCGCGGATGACCGGCTGCCCGAGCAGGCCCTTCCTGGCCTGCTGCGTGGCCTTGCGGAGAAGTCGATCCTGTCCTGCGGCCGGGTCAGCAACGGCAACAGCGAGGGTGACGGCGAGCGGTACGGAGTCCTGGACACCGTCCGCGAGTTCGGCGCCGACTGGCTGCGCGGCCTGGGCGAGGAACGCACCCTGAGGTACCGGCACCGGGACTACTTCCTGGCCCTCGCGCTGCGCGCGGACGCCGCCTGGATCGGGCCAGAACAGCTCTCCTGGTACGAGCGGATGACGGTCGAGCACGCCAACATCCGTGCCACGCTGGACTTCTGCCTCGCCGACGGGGACGCACGGGCCGCGCAGGAGATGGGCGGGGCACTGTGGTTCCTCTGGTATGCCTGCGGCTTCGCCAAAGAAGGAGAGCACTATCTGGACCGGGCCTTGGCCCTCGACTCCGGCCCCGGACCGGTGCGCGCCAAGGCCCTGTGGTCCCGCGGCATCGCCGCCTTCGCCCAGGGCGACACAAAGACCGGCCTCCGCCTCGCCGCCGCTCTCCGGGAGGCCGCAGCCGGCGAGACCGACGAGTCCGTCCCTGTCGCCGCCGCCTTCCTGGAGGGAACCAGCCTGACCCTGAGCGGTCGGCAGACGCGGGCCGCCGAGGTGCTTGACACGGTGCCGGGCACCCGGCCGGCCGGTGGGCGTTATCCTGCGGCGTGGCTCCTGGCCCGGGGCGCCCGGGCCTTCGCCCACTTCAGCCTCGGGCAGTTCGCCGACGCCGCCGCGGTCGCCGAGGACGTACGGGCCACGTGCGCCCGGCAGGGCGAGACCTGGCTCCGCGCCTACGGCGACTACCTACGCGCCCTCGCCGCCCTCGGGCTGCGGCGGGCGGAGGAGGCCGCGGCCCACGCCCGCACCGCCCTCGACGGCAAACGCCGCCTCCACGACAGCCTCGGCACCGCCGTCACCGTCGACCTGCTCGCCTCCGCGTCCGTCGCCTGCGGGCGCGCCGAGCGCGCCGCCCGGCTCCTCGGCCTCGCCCAGCAGATCTGGAACACCGTCGGCACCCCCCAGATCGGCTCGCCCGAACTCATCGCCGCCCGCACCGCCTGCGAGGAACATATCCGCCGCCAACTCGGCGACGACGCCTACAAGACCGCCTTCCAGGCCGGATACGACAACGACGCGGAGACCGGCATCGCCTATGCACTCAGCCTGGATCCACCGAGCCGATTTCCTCCGTGAGCGTGTACGGGGGCGCGGCTTTCGCAGACCGTGGGTGAGGGCTGTTGGCGGGGTGTGTTCGGCAAAGGCGGCTGCGTGGCCGGGGAGATGAGAGAAGCATCGACGGTGCTTACACCGCCTCCGAAGGAGGGGGCCGTCGATGCTTCCCGATCCGACCGTACCGGCCTCACTGCTCGCCGGGCTGTCCCAGTTGCGGGGCTGTTTCACCGCTCCGTCGTTCGTCACATTCACCGCGCTGGTCACCGGGTTGATCGCGCAGACCGGCCGCCGGACGGTCACCGGGATGCTCCTCGGTGTGGCGCTGTCCCGGCTGTGGCCGCATGACCGGGCGCACACGTCCTTCTCCCGCGCTGCCTGGGACCCCGACCTGCTGGGCATCTCCTGCTCCCACCTGATCGCCCGCTGCCTGTTGGCACCCGGCGAGCCGCTGGTGGCGGCGGTGGACGACACGCTGTTCAAACGGTCGGGGAAGAAGGTGTTCGGCACCGGCTGGCAGCACGACGGCGCCGCCAAGGGCCCCAAGCCCGTCGGCCGCGGGACGTGCTTCGTCATCCTCGGACTGATCGTGACGCTGCCGTTGATGGCCCGGCCGGTGTGCCTGCCGGTGATGTGCCGGCTGTGGCGGCCGGGCGGGACCACGACCAAGGTCGAGCTCGCCGCCGCGATGATCCGGAAGCCGGCGGCCTGCCACTGGCGCCGACGTGTACACGTGGTCGCCGATGCCGCGTATCACGGTCATTCGCTGCGCGACCTGCCCGATCGCGTCACTTTCACCACCCGGCTGCCCAAGAGCGCCGTCCTGTATGACCCGCCCCACCTCCCACGGGCCGCCCGGGCGGCCCCGGCTGAAGGGCGAGCGGCTCGGGGTCGTGGCCGACATGGCTGCACAAGCGGTCTTCCGCACCGCGAGGGCGGACCGCTACCAGCGCCGCGAGCAGATCCTTCTCGCCGAGATCCACTGCCTGTGGTACGGCTCCTTCCACACCCGGCCCGTCCGTGTCCTGCTCATCCGCGGCAGCGACCCGGACACGAACAAGCCGCTGTTGTCCCTGGTCACCACCGATTTGACCACCCCGGCCGAGCAACTCGTCACCCGGTACGCGTGGCGGTGGTCCATCGAGGTCACCTTTGCCGTAGCACGCGAACACCTCGGTGCGGGCCAGGCCCAGGGCCGCGTCCGCCACGCGGTCGAGCGGACCTTACCCTTCGCGATGTACTCCTACACGATCACCGTCCTGTGGTACGTCCTGCACGGCCACCACCCCGACGCCGCCGCCGAGTCCCGGCGTCGTTCACCCTGGTACGTCACCAAGACCCAGCCGTCCTTCGCGGACATGACCGCCAAGCTCCGCCGCGTGATCATCGCCGCCAGGATTTCCGCCCTCGACCCCGCTCAACCCACCGACGACGAAATCCGAGCCGTCCAACACGCCTGGGCCGCAGCCGGCACCAACGACACCGAATGACCTACGGAATCAGCGAAAGTCGAGATGGTGAGCGACCTGTACGCAATGGGTCTGTTCCAGCCCGAGGCGATCGAGAGGGCAGTCGCGACGGTGCCCCGGCATCTGTTCGCGGCGGATGAGTCGCTGGAGTCGGCGTATGCCGCGAACAAGGCTTGAGCAGCCACGCGTGCCATGGCACAACTGCCCTGGGGCACCGCCGCACGCGGCGATGCCCCAGGGCGCAGTCCACGACCACCGTCGCGGCTACTCGCCGCCGCTCTGCTTGATGCTGGTGATCTGGACGTTGTCCGCGCTGGTATTGCCAGCCGAGACAACGGAGACCGGGATGCGCTTGGCGTTGACCAGATTGAGAACGTCGGTGGCGTGCGCCGGCGCGGTGGCGGCCAGTAGGGCGCCGCTCGCGGCGGCCCCGGCGAGGATGCAAGAGGTGATCTTCATGGCCTGTGTAACGACCGGATCGTACGATCGTCACCCATGCCACCCGCTGGGCATGCGGGTCTGTGACCGGCACACATGCTGCGGTGCTCAGAGGCCGGTGTCACGAACTGCTGGCGGTCAGCCCTCGACGACACGCGATCAAGGTTCGCCGTCTCAGGGCAAGCGTCTCCGGTACGAGCTGTGCGTGAGCCAGTAGACCCAGCAGGCAACGGCCGCCCCCACGGAACAGAAGACGCTCTTCTGAACGGCCACGGCCCGGAACTCAGTGGTCCCCGCCAGCCCCGGAAGAAGGTGGTTTATTTCCTCGTCGCGGTCGGAGCGGGCAACCTCCGGCCGGCACCCCGGCCCGCTTGGCGGATGGACCCCAGACAGAAGTGACGGCCAGCGCACAAGGGCAACAAGGCGCTGGCCGTCGTGTTCTCTCACCAGAAAGAACCCCTCCATGCTAAGCGACCGCGACGCCGCTCGTCCCCAGCCCGGCGACCTCGCCCACCTCAAGGTGGGTAACCGCATCGGCGCCGGACCGTACGACCTCTTCGTCATCGTTGACGACGTACCGCCCCGCGGGGAACGTCTCGTACTCAACCGCTCGGGCGGCCATCCGGATCGAGACGACTGGGCCGCAGCCCTCATCCTGGCCGACGTCGCCACCCTCATCCGGATAACTCCCGAAGGCACCCGGATCTGGGTGCCGGCCCACGACCCCGAGGCCAGCTCATGACCCCGCAGGCCCCTGACGACCCCGAGCACGGACAGGAGAACGCCTTGCACCGCGATGACGGCCGCACGCTCTACTCGCGCGCCGATCTCCAGGAGGCTTACCACCTCAGCGAATCGACCCTTCAGAGCCTCTGGACCGGGAGAACAACGGCCACCCGGACGCCGAGATCATCGACGGCGTCATGCACTGGGACGACGCCGAGTGGCTCCCTGGTACCGGGAGCTCCAGCGGCAGCGCGCCGCCGCCGTCACCAAGAACACTCCGGACCTCGCCGGTGACCCGGAAGAGGAAGTTGGCCCGGCCGGGGCCGCCCGCATCTGCGGCTACGCCGACACCTCCACCGTTTCCCACAACGTGAAGAACCCGCCCGAAGGCTGGCCGGCGCCGTCCAGCTACGACCTGCTGCCCAGCGGACGCCAGCGGCCCAAGTGGAAGAGGTGGGAGCTGTGGTGCTAGGTCGTGGAGCGCAAGGGCCGCGGTCACGTCGGCGGTCGCCCGAAGGGCCGGCGCGGGCTGGCGTACCCGTACCAGGGAGACGAATGGCTGACCCTCGCCCGGCAGGCCCTGAAGGGGAACCCCGGGGTGACGAACGCCGAGCTGATCACACAGCTCCAGGGGCAGAAGGAGCGGACATACTCGTGCCCCGTCTGGAACCTGATCCTGAAGTCCGCCCGCGAGCACCCCGAGGACTGACCATGTCCGAGGCACGCTGTCCCCGCTGCGGCGGGTCGCTCGGCGACCGGCCGGCACGCTCACGCCTCGCCGTCGACCGCGAAGTCCTGGTGTGCACGGCCTGCGGCCAGGACGAAGCCGTACGCCAGGCCACGGGACGGACGTCCATCCCGTTTGGAGAGTGGCCGAGCAGTCGGTAGGACCCTTTCGATGAAGAAGCCCTGCGCCCCGTCCGCTGGACGTGTACAGGGCTTTCCGGCATCACTGGTGCAATACAGCGGTCACCGCGACAGCCAAGGTCATCGCCGCCGAGAAGGCTGTAGACAGTGGCCGGCTGCCTGGGCCCCAGACGTCGGGAGGTTTCCTCTCGCGTCTTCGGAATGGTGGTGTGCTTGCCGGTTCTGGCGCCTGGCGCCCGTCTTCCGGCGGCGGCTCAGGAGGTCCGTGCTGGCAGGGACAGGGCGGAGTTCTCCACCCGCAGTCGGACGCTGAGGACGGCCGCGTTGGCGGCGGTGAACGACAGGGCGGTGACCCAGGCCCCGTACACCAGGGGAAGGGAGAGTCCTTCGACGGCCACGATGAGGTAGTTGGGGTGCCGCATCCAGCGGTACGGGCCCCGGTCGACCAGCGGCATGCCGGGCACCACAATGACACGGGTGTTCCAGCGTGGCCCCAGGGAGCGCACGCACCACCAGCGGCCGCCGTGCACGAGTACCTGGACGCACAGGGCCGGCCAGCCGAGGACCGGAACGAAACTGCGGTGCAGGAGGATCACTTCCAGCGGGATGCCGAGGAACAGGCCGACGTGCGCGGCGGCCATGAAGGGGAAGTGCCGCCGCCCGTACTCCACTCCGCCGCGCGCCATCGCCCACCGGGCGTGGCGACGGGACAGCCGCAGTTCGAGCAGCCGCTCGCAGGCCACTGCCGGCAAAAGGAGCTGCAGGCCCATGGGGAGGGCCGCCAGGTTCACGTAAGACATCACGTTCCGCCTTCGTTGTGCGGGGAGACGGTGGCTCGACGACGGCCCGGCGGATGGTTTCCGTACGCTGCTTATCGTACGAATTCTTCGAATATCTCAGCGGTCCCCCCGAGCGCGTGCGAGCCTTTTTGCGGCTGTTCCCCCTCTTTCCGCTATCTCTCGTAAATCCTTCTACCCACACCCTGCATACAGGCGTCACACCCGCGACATACTCACCGTAAGTACGATCAGCCGAAAGACGTCACCCGAAAGACGTCACCCGAAAGCCGATAAGTTTATCCATCGGCCTTTGCCGGCGGCTCGTCGGAACCCCGGGAGAGGAAGAGGCGGACCATATGACTGCCACCTCGGCGGACAGCATGCTGCGCGAACTGGAGCCGTCCGTGGAGCGGTTGCTGAACCGGCATCTGAACGTGACCCAGGACTGGCTCCCCCACCAGTACGTGCCGTGGGGCGAAGCCCGGGACTTCGACGGGCCTTGGGGCGGTGACGCCTGGGAGCCGGAGCAGTCGGCGCTGCCGCGCGCCGTACAGGACTCACTGATCATCAACGTGCTCACCGAGGACAACCTGCCCAGCTACCACTTCGAGATCGCGATCCGGCTCGGGCGGGACGGGGCCTGGGGTGCCTGGGTCCACCGGTGGACGGCCGAGGAGGACCGGCACTCCTTCGTTCTGCGTGCTTTCCTCCACGCCCGGCGGGCGGTGGACCCGGTCGTCCTGGAGGATCTGCGGCTGCGAAACATGGCGAGCGGGTGGTTTTCCCGCAATTGGTTCACCCCGCTGCACACCTTGGCGTACGCCACCGTGCAGGAACTCGCCACCCGGCACGCTCACCGCAATACCGGTGTCCTGTGCGGTGACCGGCTGGGCGAGAGGCTGATGACCAGGATCGCCGCGGACGAGAACCTGCACATGCTCTTCTACCGAGAGCTGCTGGCCGACGCGTTCCAGGCGTTTCCCGACGACGCGATGACGGCCCTGGCGGACATCCTCGGCGACTTCCGGATGCCGGGGGTGGGCATCCCGGGATTCGGATCGCGGGCCGCCCGCGTCGCGGCGGCGGGCATCTACAACCCGGCTGTCCACCACGAGCATGTCGTCGCGCCACTGCTGCGCACCCTCTCGGTGCCGGCGGCGACCGGGCTCGGCCCCGTCGGCCGACAGGCGCAGGAGCGCATCGGCCTGCACGAGGAGCAGCTGAAGTCGCGGGCGGCCCGGGCCCGCGACCTCTACGAGAGGACGCGCGCAGGCAGGTGAGCGCCGCTCATCTCCCAGGCTGCCTGCACAGAGGGATAGGAGCCATGAGCATGACCGAACCGGTGGAAGACTTTGTACTGCCCGAGCGACTCGTCACCTTGCTGACCGACCATCTGAAGGTGGCGCTACCACCTGAACGGCTCTCTCCCGCGATGACGCTGGAGAGCCTCGACTTCGACTCGCTGGCGCTGATGGAACTCGTGGTGGCGGCGGAGGAGACGTACGGGCTCTCCCTGCCCGACGATCTCCTGGACCTCTCTCCCGCCTCCACCCTCGAAGAAGCGGCGAGGCTGTTCGATGCGGCGAGCTGAGATCGCGGTCACCGGGCTGGGCCTGGTGACCCCGGCCGGGCACACCGCGCAGGAGAACTGGGCGACCCTGTGCCGGGGCCGGTCGACGGCCGCCGCCGACCCGGTGCTGGAAGGTCTGCCCGTCGACTTCTCCTGCCGGGTCGTGGGCCTGGACGCCACGGCCGAGTTCGGCCGGTCGGCGAAGCGGCTGGACCCCTTCGCCCGGTTCGCCGTCATCGCGGCGAGGAAGGCGGTCGCCGATGCGGGCCTCGATCCGCTCACCTGGCCCAAGGAACGGGTCGGTGTCGTCCTCGGCGTCACGGGCAGCAGCCTGAGCACCTACGACACCGAGTACGGTCACCTCAACGGGGGCCGGCCGGATCGCGTCTCCCCGCTCGCGGTGCCGCGCAGCATTCCCAACATGGCGGCGGGCGAGGTCGCGATCGACCTCGACGCGCGTGGCCCGAACTTCATCGTCTCCACGGCCTGTGCCTCGGGTGCGACCGCGATCGGGACCGCGCGGGAACTCCTGTACTCCGGCGCGTGCGACATCGTGCTGACCGGCGGTTCCGAGTCGGCGCGCACCCGTATGAACTCCGCGGCCTTCGCACGGATGCGGGCCCTGTCCCGCCGCCGGGATGAGCCGCACGCCGCCAGCCGGCCGTTCGACGCGGAACGCGACGGTTTCGTCCTCGGGGAGGGCGCCGCCGTCCTGGTGCTGGAGCGTCCGTCCGCCGCACGCGCCCGGGGAGTGCCGGTTCATGCTCTGCTGCGCGGCTTCGCGGCCAACACCGACGCGTACCACCCCATCTCCCCGCACCCCGAGGGCCGTGGCGTGCTGCACGCCATCACCACCACGCTCCAGGACGCCGGATGCCGGCCCGGCGATATCGGTCACATCAACGCGCACGGCACCTCCACCCCAAGGAACGACGCCCTGGAGGCGGCTGCCATCTCGCGGATCTTCGGAGACCATGCCCCACCGGTCACCGCTCCCAAGGGCGTCGTCGGGCATGCCCTGGGCGCGGCCGGAGCGATCGAGGCGGCCTATACCGTTCTTGCGCTTCGCCACGGATGTGTGCCGCCGGTGGCGAACTTCAGGGGCCAGGACGGTGACCACAAGCTCGACATCGTGGCGGGGCACCCGCGCCCGGTATCCGCGGGCACGGCCCTGAGCTTCTCCTTCGGGTTCGGCGGACAAAACGCGGTGCTGCTGTTCACGGCCGGCTGATGCCCGGGGCGAGAGAAGGGAGGGGACAGACCGATGGAAAGGACGACCGATCCCCCCATGCGGGAGCCGGGCGGGCCTGCACCACGAGTAGCGGCGGTCGAGGTGGCCTTCACCCCGCACCGCTACCCGCAGGAAGAACTCGTGGACGCCCAGGAGCGCATGCAAGGGCAGCGCCCGGCGGCACTGCAGATTCTGCGCAAGGTCCGTAGCAGTACGGGCATCGCCACACGGCATGTGGCACTTCCGCTGCCGGACCTCGAAAAGCTCCTGCGGTGCGGGGATTTCACCGAGACCAACGGCGTGTACCTGACCACCGCCCTGGAGTTGGGAGAGCAGGCACTGACCCGGGCCCTGCACTCGGCCGGCATACGGCCGGACCAGGTCGACACCATCATCAGCACCACCGTCACCGGGCTGGTCGTGCCCTCGCTGGAGGCCCGGCTGGCCTACCGGGTGGGGCTGCGTCCGGATGTGCGGCGCGTTCCGCTGTTCGGCAACGGCTGCGCGGGAGGAGCCGCCGGGCTGGCGCGGCTCCACGACTGCCTGCTGGCCCGTCCCGGCCAGGTGGCCGTGCTGCTCGCGGTGGAGGTGTGCTCCCTGCACTACCGCGCTGGTTGCGGTGCCGCGGACCTCGTCGCCGGCAGCATCTTCGGGGACGGCGCGGCCGCCGTCGTGGCCGTGGGAGGAAGCCGGTCCGGTACCGCAACCGGGCCGGAGCTGGTCGACACCTCCAGCCTGCTCCTTCCGGACAGTGCGGAGGTACTCGGCTGGGACATCGGCTCCCACGGCTTCCGGATCGTCCTGTCTCCCCAGATCCCGGCCCTCGTGGAGAAGCACCTGCCCCATGCCGTGGGGGAGTTGCTCAGCCGGCACGGACTGACGACGCGGGATGTGGGGAGCTGGATCGTGCACGGCGCGGGACCGAAGGTCTTCACCGCCGTGGAGCGGGCCTTCGCCCTGCCTCGCCAGGCTCTCGAACTCACCCGCCGGTCGGTGTCCGCCAAGGGCAATCTCTCCTCCGTGTCCGTTCTGGACGTGCTGTGTACGGCGGCAAAAGCTCCGCCGCCTGGGGGTACGCCCGGTCTCGTCGTAGCGATGGGGCCCGGATTCGCCATCGAGCTGGCTCTCATCCGCTGGTGAGTCGCCGTCGCGTGCGGCGCGCCGGAAGCGCTTCCTCCTCATCGCGACAACGCCGCCGCTCCCTCATCGGCGGGCGTTCGAGGGACCGCGCACGCGGCTCACCGGCCCGTCGCCGCGAAGACAGCGAGCTGGATCAGGAGGTGGGCAGGGTGCGAAGAGCCTGGCTGGTCGTCACCGGCGCCGTTGTGGCGATGGTGTGCGCCGGTGTGCTGGCCCCGGCGGCGTTCGAGGCGCTGAGCACGGGCGGTGCGGCGTACACCGGCAGTGAGGCACACAGAGCCCGGCGGGAGGCGGAACGGCTGGGCGTGCCCTGCCCTGATCTGCTGCTCGCCCTGTCAACGCGGGCCACGGACAACTCGTCGATACCGGCGCAGGACGCCGCCCGTGTGGTGGTGGAGAAACTCTCCCGGCGCCCCGACGTGCGTACGGCATGGTCCGCGGCGACGGCCGACGATCCCTGGCTGCGGTCCAAGGACGGCCGGACACTACTGGTGGCCGTACAGCTGGAGGGCACGGCCAAGGAACGCTCGGACACAGCTCCCCGCGTGGTGGCCGACGCCCGCTCCGCCGCCCCGAGCAGCCGCGTGGAGCCCAGCGGCGAAGTGTGGGCCAACCGGGAGATCGACGAGGCCATCGAGCGGGATGCTCGCCGCGCCGAACTGCTGGCGGCACCCGTAATCTTCGCCGTCCTGGTGTTCGCCTACGGCTCCGTGGTGTCCGCTGTGCTCCCGGTCGTAGTGGCCGCCCTGGCCGTCGGGTGCTCGCTCCCTGTGCTGGGCGCGCTCACCCAGGTGATCGACGTGTCCCGGACCGCGGCCAGCGCCGCTTCGGCGATCGGTCTGGGCCTGGCCGTGGACTACAGCCTCTTCCTCCTGGCGCGGGTGCGGGAGGAGACGGCGCGGGGCGCCACTCCCGAGGCGGCGCTGTCGGGCGCGCTGCGCTCGGCCGGGCACTCGGTGGCGGTCTCGGCCGCCGCCATCACCGCCTGCGCCGCCGCCGCCATGGTGGTGCCCGTCCCCCTGCTGCGCGGACTGTGCGTGGCGGCCATGGTCGTTCCCGTCATGGCCGCGGTGGCCGCCTTGACGGTCGTACCCGCCTGCCTGCGGCTGCTCGGCCCCCGCGCCCATGCCTGGGATCCACTGGCGCGGTGGCGGCGCACCCGTACGGGCGACAAGAGCCCCTTTTGGCAGGGGGCGGCACAGGCGGTGACCGCACGGCCCCTACTCTCCGGCGCGCTGGTGACGCTGCTGCTGGTCCTGATGGCGACGCCGGTCGTCCACGTCCGGCTCGGCCAGGTCGACGAACGCGCCCTGCCCGCCTCCGCCCAGGCGGCCGCCATCGCGGCCCGCGTGCGCGCCGACTTCGCCGTACCGCCCGACCGGGTCCTCACCGCCGTCGTCACCGGACCCCGCGCGGCGGACGGCGCCCGGGCGTACGGCGACCGGCTCGCCGGCCTCCCCGATGTGACCGGCGTCCGCGTGGTGCGCGCGGACCCTCGGGAGCAGGCAGCCGTCGTGACGGTGGCCGGCTCCCCCGCCCCCGATTCGCAAGCGGCGGACGACCTGGTGCGGACAATCCGCGACACTCCCGCGCCGGGCCGGGCATCGGTAGGCGGGCAGGCGGCGCAGATCACCGACACGACGAACGCCGTCGCCGAGGCGCTGCCCGCCAGCCTGCTGATCATGGCCGCAGCGCTCATGCTCCTTCTGGGCTTCTACACCCGCACCGTGGTCGCCCCTCTGAAGGCACTGGCCGTGGCGGCCATCAGCCTGGGGGCGAGCTTCGGCGTCATCGTCCTCGTCTTCCAGGACGGCCACGGCGCCGCGCTGCTGGGCGGCATGACGGCGACGGGAGCTCTGGACGTCTCCGGGCTGCTGTTCGCCCTCTTCATCACGCTCGGCCTGTCGGTCGACTACGAGGTGTTCCTGCTGGGCCGGATCCGGGAGGAATACCTGCGCCACGGTGACAACCGCACGGCGATCACCGACGGGATCGGCCGTACCGGCCGGCTGATGACGGCCGCCGCGACGGCGGTGGCGATCTCCACCGCCGCCATGGGCACGTCCGACGTCGCCGTGCTCAAACTCATCGGCATCGGACTCGCCTTCGGCGCCCTCATGGACGCCGTGCTGGTGCGCGGAGTCCTGGTGCCGGCCGTCATGGCCGCCCTCGGGCCACTCAACTGGTGGCTGCCCGGCCGCAGAGCCGTCCCGCCGCCGCCCACCGCAAAGGCACCCGAGGACGAGGGCTGAACGAAAGCCGATTGGCGCGCCTGTGGTATCCATGGACGTCCCGGATTCCCGGGCGCGGTCCTACAGCGCCTGCCACCGTGCGGTGTACTGGTGCAGCAGTGCCGGGTATCCGACACAGAACCGTCTGTCTGGTTGCTCAACCTTCGGCTCTGGGCGGCCTTCGTTGTGAGGTCCGAATCCTGGGTGTGTGGCCAGCCTGGCGGGCTACCGGGGACGATTCCAGGGTCTTCACCGGGCAGCGTACCGAAGATCGCCCCACGCCACTCAGCGGCCTGCAGGAGCAACCGCAGCGAGGCCCGGCAGGGCAGCATCGGCTTCGTGATGGGCGCCCTGCCGGGCCTCGGAACGGCTCCGGCACACCGGCCGGCGTTTCAGCTCGCGTCGGGGCTCTTGCCCACCAGCTGCGTCAGCTTGCGTGAACTGCTGCCCTCCGCCGCCGCGTTCCCGGCGGCGGCAGGCAGCTTCCGAACGACCGGTCAGAGCCGCGGTACGGCCCCGTGACCGGGTACGGCGAAAACAGGCGGATGGTGAGTCGGCCTGGGGCGCGGCACTGGCGTTGCCGCCAGATTCAGACTGTCTTCACCGTGCCACCGTCGATGACGTAATCCGCACCTGTGATGTTGCCGGCGGCGTCAGAGACAAGAAGTGCGATCAAGGCCGCCAGTGCCGAGGAAGCCGATGGGCTCCACGTGGGACAGGAGAGGCGGTCATGGGCCTGTTTCTCACGAGCAACGCGTTCACATCCCGGGCTGTGTTCGAACAGTTCTTGGGTGTGTCAACGCGTACTCGTGGTAGCTGAAAGCGCTGCTCGATACGGGCGCTAGGTCGGGGGGACCAGCGACGCCCGTCGGTCGCCCCGACGCACACGGGCGCCATCGCGGTCGTGTACAGCAGACGCCTGGCAGCGGTTGTAGTTGTATAGGAATCGCTGCTGTTCAGCCAGAGATCGGGAAGGTCCCATGATGTCTCGCCCGGCCTGTGGATCAGCAGGAGACGTTCTGCCTCGTCCTGGGCGACGAGATGCGCGACGCGGGACATCCGCGGACGTGATATCCGCTGAAAGCGTGTCATCCCGGGGGTTGGGTCAGCCTGCACCGACAATGCCCTACCGTCGGCTAGGCCGAAACGGCTAGGTGCTTAGAAGGCACCTGCTCTATTCCTCGGTGTCAACGGGTGAACCTGCCGACAGGGAGCTCCTTTGTGACGCTGCAGCCGTGGCGGTTCGCCGACGGCAGACGCATCGAGTCGGCAACGGACTGGAACAGGGCGGCGAAGCAAGCAAACCTAGAACAGCCCGGAGAAGCGCGGTGATGCCCTGCTGTTTCTGCGAGCACCTATACGTTGGGCAGGCGGGGCAACATAGCCGACGATCGCCGGTTAGCCAAACCGGTGATTCCGCGGATCATTGAATCTGTCGCGCGGTTCTCCGTGTGGCTCATTGAGATACTTCCCCGAGGAGTTCGGAGTTCATACCTGTGCCTGTCGACGTCATGGACGAAGAATGGCTGCTTTCCGCAGAGCAGATTCGTTCGTTGCTCAAGGCGATCCGTGGAAAAACGGGTGGCCATCACTCGGTGTACCCTTTCATACGCACCGTCGCCGAGCAGGCTCTGCGTCCGAGTGAGGCTCGCGCTTTGCGGGTGAGTGACGTGGTTCTCTCGGAGGGTGGCGAGACAAGCTTGACGGCCCGCCATAAGGGGGCTGAGCGGAAGGTTCCCCTTCGGCCGCAGTTCGTTGGGTTCCTGCGCGAGTGGATAGACGAGGGCGGCCTTCAGGAAGACGAACTGCTGTTTCCGGGCAAGCATGACCGCCCGCTCACGGCTTCCGTGTACATGCGGATCTGGGAGCAGGCTCAGGAAGCCGCTCTGCCGCGGGACGAGCGGTACTGGTGGCGCCTGGGGGAGCCCATCGCCATTCTTCGCGAGTCGCGCCTGGTGATGTGGCTGAAGATGGGCACCTCACCGGTCACGGTTGCCGAGTGGGGTGGCGTGAGCCCGAAGTGGCTTGCGCTGCGTTATCCGTACTGCTTCCGCACGGAGGAGGCCGAAGTCGGCTCGGAGCACCTGACGCAGGTGACAGCGCTCCCGGGCTCGCTCCACTTGTGATCCCCGGCCTGGGCTCTGGCTGACGGCCAGAGCCCAGGCGCCACTCAGCTCATCCTTTTCCGCGTCGGTGGTTCTCACTCCGATACGACGTCATGTGACCAGTGTCCGCCTGGTCGAAGTCGCGCGGAGAGGCGGTCCCGCTGCCCTTGACGGGGCTGGTTGCCCGCCTTGGCCCGCCGGTGACCCGGCTGCCGACTCGCTGGGCGCCAATCCACTTCACCGCAAGGTCTCCTTCATGCCTGCACGCTTGCTGTCCGTCCCCGCCGTCGCCGCCGCCCTGGACGTCGACCGCCGCACCGTCTATCGCTTCATCGCGGCCGGCGACCTGCCTGTCATCGACCTCCGTACCGGACCAGGCCCGTCCCGCGTACGGATCCCAGCAGCCAGCCTCGATGAGTTCATCAGCCGCCGCACCGTCGCAAAGCCAGCAGCCCACCACTGACCCCAGTCCTCGCCGTCTGCGTCAACATCGAACATGGAGTAGAGCCTGTATCTCCGAAAGCTGAAGTCCGGCAAGTGACAGGCGACCGTACGCAACCGGGCCGGGGACCGGTTCAGTGAAACCTTTCCCCTCAAGGCGCAGGCGCGCTTGGGGCACCGAGATGGAGACGCAGTTCACCCGCGGGGCTCTTCGAGATCCTCGGGTCGGTGAAATGTCATTCCGCGAATGGCACGACCGCTGGTGGAACGCCCGCATCGTCGAGCCATACACCCTGCGCGGTGACGCCTCCAGTATCAAGAACCACGTTCTGCCCTACTGGGCCGACTGGGAGATGCGGGCCATCACCCGCATGGACATCCAAAGCTGGATCCGTACCCTGGCCGAGAACAGCACGGGGGCGGCCGCGATCCAGCGGGCCTACAACCTGATGTCGTCCATCATGCGTGCAGCTGTCGACGACGACGCGATAGCAGTGAGCCCGTGCCGCAGAATCGATCTGCCCCAGATCGCGGTCAAGCCGCCCCAGTGGTTCACCCTCGACCAGGCGCAGAGCATCCTCGACGAACTTCCTGCCCCCTGGAAAATGATGTGCCTGCTCGGCTTCTACACCGGCCTGCGCTGGGGCGAACTCTCCGGGCTGCACCGCCACCGCATCGACCAGCGCCGCTCACGCCTGTTCGTGGTGGAGGCCAATACCAAAAGCGGCATCAAGGAGTACCCCAAGAGCTCCAGGAGCCGACGGGAAGTCCCGCTGCCGCCCCATGTCCTGGAGGTCCTCGCCCGCTTCATCCACCGCCTCGACCGGGACGCGCTGGTGTTCACCACCATCACCAAGGGCCGTGCCGGACGCCGCTTCGACGACGGCAACCGGCGGGCCGGTGCCGAAGTAGGAGTGCCGGTCGCGTTCCTGCTGCGGGGTGAGCTGATCGACCACGATGAACGGAAGTTCCATGGGGGCCTCTCGCTGTGATCCGAACGCCAGGCTCCGGAACCGCAGCCCCGGGGCGTCATCACCACGGCACCACAGCCACCGCGGCGCGCGAAGCCGGTGACGCGCGGCGACCGGCGGCTGACGCCGCGGCGTCGTCCCCGGCGTGCCGACCGGCGAAACACCGGCGAACCGGCCGGCGTTGTTCCGGCTGGGCGGCGGGCTGCGTACGCTCGGAAGGTTCGGTCGGTAGCACGGCGGAAAGGGCCCGAGGATGGGACAGGCCGGGAAGCGGTTGCCCAACGCATTCCTGAGCCACTTCATGGAACGGGCCCAGCTCTCCAACGCCCAGCTCGCCCAGGCGGTGACCGCGGGGGCGCGGGCCGCAGGGCACCGGACATCAATCCGGACGAGAGCCGGGTACGGCGCTGGCGCGGCGGGGAATGCCCGCGCGAGCCCGTGCCGCAGATCATCGCCCAGGTGCTCGGCGCCCGGCTGGCCCTGCCGCTCACTCCGGCAGACGTGGGCCTGCCGGGACCACTCCAGCCGCCCGGCCACGGCACCGACCTTCCGTGGCAGCACACCGCCACCATCGCCGCCATCGCCCACCTGACCCGGAGTGACCTGATGCTGCCGCACACCCGCACCAGCGACGACGCCGCTCAGATCCGCGCCGCCGACGCCCTCCTGGAGCCGCTGCGCCGCTGGCCGTCCGCCAAACCCACCAGCCTGCCGAACGCGCCGCGCACCGGCCGGCTGGGCACCGCACAGGTCGAATCGATCGAGACACTGACCGCCGCCTTCCGGGACGCGGACAACCGGCACGGCGGCGTGCTCTCCCGCCGGGCGGTCGTGGCCCAGATGAGCGAGATCAACGACCTGCTCGCCACCGCCTCCTACACCGAAGCCACCGGGCGCCGCCTCTTCCGCGCCGTCGCCGACCTGGGCAGCGTCGCCAGCTGGATGAGCTTCGACGCCGGAGCACACGTCAGCGCACAGCGCCTGTTCGTCACCGCGGTGCACGCCGCCAGCGAAGGCGGAGACCGGCAGCTCGGCGCGCACATCCTCCAGTGCATGGCCCGGCAGATGTCCCACCTGGGGCATGTCGAGGACGCCCTCGAACTCATCGCCCTGGCCCAGTACGGGGCACGCCGGCACGTCAGCCCCGGCACCCGCGCGGTCCTCGCCGCGCTGCACTCGCGGTTCAGTGCCAGTGCGGCGACTTGGAGGAGAGCCAGCGGGCGGCCCAGGAAGCCGAAGACGCCTTCACCCGCATCCGTCCCGGTGACGAGCCGCCGCACACCGCGTTCTTCGATGAGGCGGAACTGTCGGCCACGCTCGGCGTCGCCCACCAGATCGCTGCCAAGCAGACCCCCGGTCACCAGCGCGCCCGCCGCGCCGAGCAGTCTCTGACGCTGCTGACGAACGCCCTGCGGCTGCGGCCCGCCGGCCGCGTACGCTCCCGCGCGTTCGACCACATCGGCCTCGCCCGCACCCACCTGGCCGTCGGAGAACTGGCCGGGGCCTGCCAGGAGGCCACCACTGCCCTCACCATCGCCGAGGGCCTGCACAGCACCCGCATCGCCGACCGGCTCAGCGAACTCCATGAGGAGACCGAGCCGCACGCGAGCAGCAGCGACATCAGCGCCCTTCGCGAGCGCCTGGAAAACGCGGTCACCACCGCACGGTGAACGAAGCACTGGAAGCTGAGTGAGACGGACTGCTGCACGTGTGCCACCGAGGAGGCATCGCTGTGCTGGTCTCGCCCGCAACGCGGTGCTGATCAGCGCCCGCACGTCTGTGAGGGCGTAGGTGCCGCGCCTTTGTGCTTTCCGCTCGCACCGCGCGGGCTATCGGCCAGCCTATTCGCCCACGGCAGACGAGAAAGAACTGCAAAGGACTGGAACCTGCTCCAGGGCTATGTGAACGTATAACACCCCCGGAGGAACAGGGCTCAACAACAGCTCGCCGGGCGACAAGTGAGGAGTCTGTTCTGTCGACCTGGCACTCTCCGACCTGTTCGGATGACTCTCCCAGCTGCCTGCGCTCTGAAGGCAAGTGACGCGAGGACCACGACTGGGTTGGCCGGACGGGGCAACGACACTATGGGCCTCGGATGCCGTCGCAAGACGGGTCCGCTGGTCGAAGAGAAGGCGGAAATCCGGCACTTGAGAAACCTGCTGGGTGTAGCCGCCGACGGTGGGTGAGAGCGCCTCTCGGCGGCGAAGGAATGCAACATAGCCGACGATCCCCGGTTAGGGAAGCCGGGGATCGTCCGGACACTCAAAGCAGTCCGCAACTGGCTGCGCTTAGCAGTGGAGCCAGACGGACGCGAACAACGTCGAGTCCCAAAGCCTCGGCGTCGCTGCCCGCCGTCCTCCCAGCGCTTGAAAGCCTCTGTGACTGCAAACTCATTGTCTTCCCCGCCCGCTGCCGTTTCCGTCCTCGGTCCGACAGGTGCCGCACAAAGAGCGTTCCTGAACCTCAAGGAAGCGGCAGAGTACCTCGGTCTGTCGCCGAACACGCTCTATGTGTGGCGACACCGTCGGCAAGGGCCGCCGAGCTTTCGTATGGGCGCCCGTGGTCGTGTGATGTATCGATTGGAAGCGCTTGACGCCTGGGTCAGAGAACAAGAGCTGGCCGACTCGCGCTCCAACACTTCACTGAGCCCCGTGAGTGCACCGCCAGCGTCGCGTCCCAGCGGCGCAACCGGAACATGACACATGTACACCCTCTTCTTTGGTTGCATCGAGGAATTTTTTGGCTGGGTACGTAGAAGACCGCTGGATCAAGAAAAAGAAGGACCCTGTCACCGGGAAGAGGGAGCGCACCAGCCGTTACGGCAAGGGCTCCCGTTACAGGGTCTCGGGGATTCCGGGAGTGCGGGACAGGTCGTTCGAAACGCTGGAGGACGCGAAGGCGTGGCTTCGGCGATCCAGCACCGATCAAGAGCGTGGGGAGTTCGTTGACCCCCGTGACGGATCGATTCTGCTTGCGGACTACGTGCAGCGCTTCTGGTTCCCCGGCATGTCTGGCTCTGTCAAGACCCGGCAGAACCAGAGCAGGAAGGTGTTGCTTCATGTCCTCCCGTACCTGGGTGAAGTTCCGCTGAGGGATGTGACCGCTGCTCGGCTTCGCGCCTACATCGCCGATCTCGAGAAAGCCTGTTCGCCGCAGTACGCGCGAGGGATCCTCGGCGCCCTGTCCAACATCTTCGAGACGGCCATCGACGACAAGCGATTGATCCGCAACCCCATGCGGGCAAAATCGGTTCGCTGGCCCAAAGCTGACGATGTGAGACGCGAAGCATGGCCCATGGAAACGGCTCGCCAGATGCGGGACACCATAAGCGACCGTTACCGGATAACGGTGGTTCTCGGCGTAGGGTGCGGTCTGCGGCAGGGCGAGGTGTTCGGGCTGAGTCCCGATGACATCGACTATGAAAAAGGCGTCCTCTATGTGAGGAGGCAAGTTCAGACGTTTTGCGGGCGCCTCTACTTCGCCCTCCCGAAGGGCGGTAAGACGCGTGTTGCGGACATGCCTTCCTCTGTCGCCTGTGAGCTGAGGGAACATTCGAGGAAGTATCCAGCGGTGGAGGTGGAGCTGCCATGGGGTGAACCTGGTAAGCCGACGAGGACGGTTTCGCTGCTGCTCACGACCAGGTTCGGCAATGCCATCGCGGTGAACACGTACAACACCTACGTGTGGAAGCCCGCGCTGGCGCGCGTCGGGATCATCCCTCCGCGGCCTGCGGGTGCGAAGCCGTGGCAGTGGAAGGCTGCGCACCGGGACGGCTTTCATGTGCTGAGGCATACCTACGCGTCGGTCGTGCTTGAGGCCGGCGAGTCGGTGGTGACCTTGGCCAGGTGGCTGGGCCACTCGTCCTCGGTGATCACGCTGAGTCACTATGCTCACTTCATGCCGGAGGCCGGCGGGCGGGGGCGTAGGGCTATCGACGGGCTGCTCGGTGCCCCGGCGGAAGCTGTGGTTGACGATTGAAACTCCCCAAATTCTCCCCACGCCCCTTCGCGGGCCTCCTTGGGTGAAGGCGGCGACCGGAGGGGATTCGATGCGCCCGCACCGATATGATTGCATCGAAACCGGCGTGCGACCTCACCCGCACGTCGCTGACCTGCGACGAAGCCCAGGAAGTAGCCTGATCCGCATGTTGTCCGAAGTCATCGCGACCCGCTACGTCACGCCCTTGCGTGAGGGCGGGTCGCTTCCGGGGATCGTCGAGGCCGACGATCTCGGTACGTACGTCATGAAGTTCACCGGGGCGGGGCAGGGGCGCAAGACCCTGGTTGCCGAGGTCATCTGTGGGGAGCTGGGGCGGCGGCTCGGGCTGCGGGTGCCGGAGCTGGTGCGGATGCAGCTGGATCCGGTGATCGGGATGGGCGAGCCCGACCAGGAGGTGCAGGAGCTGCTGAAGGCCAGTGGCGGTCTGAACCTGGGGATGGACTATCTGCCGGGGTCGCTCGGGTTCGACCCGTTGGCCTTCGAGGTGTCCGCGCGCGAGGCGGGCCGGGTGGTGTGGTTCGACGCGCTGATCAACAACGTGGACCGTTCGTGGCGCAACCCCAATCTGCTGGTCTGGCACGGGGAGCTGTGGCTGATCGACCACGGTGCCACGATGATCTGGCAGCACAACTGGCCCACTGCTGAGAAGTCGGCGGCCAAGCCGTACGACGCCTCCGACCATGTGCTGGCGAGCTTCGGGCCGGACATCGAGGCCGCGGCGGCCGAGCTCGCGCCGCGGGTCACCGAGGAGCTGCTGACCGAGGTCGCGGCCGCGGTGCCGGACGAGTGGCTGGTGGGCGAGCCGGGGTTCGGGTCGCCGGACGAGCTGCGCGGTGCGTATGTACGGGCCCTGCTGGGTCGCGCCCCGGTGATCGGTGAGCGGATCGGTATCGGGGAACCCACGAAGGACGGGCCCTCGCGGGTGCCGGGCTGGCTGGCGACCGAGTTGCCGCGGAGGACAGTGAAGTGAGCGGCCTGCACAACGAACGTGACGTGTTCGAGTACGCCCTGCTCAAGGTCGTACCGCGGGTCGAACGCGGCGAGATGATCAACGCGGGCGTGGTGGTGTACTGCCGCGCCCGGCACTTCGTGGAAGCGCGTACGTACCTGGACGAGGGGCGGCTGCGGGCGCTCGACGCGACGGCCGACGTCGAGGGCGTCAAGGCGGCGCTGCGGGCCGTCGAGGGGATCTGCGTGGGCGGTGAGCGGGCCGGGCAGGCCGCGGGGGACGACGCGGGGCGGCGCTTCCGGTGGCTGATCGCGCCGCGCAGCACCGTCGTCCAGCCCGGCCCGGTGCACACCGGGCTGACCGTGGACCCCACCGTGGAGGCGGAGCGGCTGCTCGGCCTGCTGGTGCGGTGAGCGGGGGGCGGCCGCCGGTCCGTGAGGTGCCGGCGGCCGCCCTGAAGTGCGCGGGCGTGCGGGGGAGGCGTTGACAGGGGGTGGCCGGGCTTCTAGCGTCAGCCCTGCTGAAGCTACTAAGCGGTTGCTCACCTGTGGTTGCGGTGCGGCGGACCGCTCGTCGAGGTTTCGAGGGTGAGGAGAACCCCGCATGTCCACCACCGAGCAGCGCGTGGCCATCGTGACGGGCGCGGCCCGTGGCATCGGCGCGGCCACCGCCGTACGCCTGGCCGCCGAGGGCCGCGCCGTCGCCGTCCTCGACCTGGACGAGGCGGCCTGCAAGGACACCGTCGAGAAGATCACCGCGGCCGGCGGCAGGGCACTGGCCGTCGGCTGCGACGTCTCCGACGCGGAGCAGGTGGAGGCGGCGGTCGCGCGGGTCGCCGCGGAGCTGGGCGCGCCGACCGTCCTCGTCAACAACGCGGGGGTGCTCCGGGACAACCTGCTGTTCAAGATGAGCGACAGCGACTGGGACACGGTCATGAACGTGCACCTGCGGGGCGCGTTCCTGATGTCGCGCGCCTGCCAGAAGCACATGGTCGACGCCAAGTTCGGCCGGATCGTCAACCTCTCCTCCAGCTCGGCGCTCGGCAACCGCGGACAGGTCAACTACTCGGCCGCCAAGGCCGGCCTCCAGGGCTTCACCAAGACCCTCGCCATCGAACTCGGCAAGTTCGGCGTCACCGCCAACGCCGTCGCGCCCGGATTCATCGTCACCGACATGACCGCCGCCACCGCCGAGCGCGTCGGCATGGGCTTCGAGGACTTCCAAGCCGCGGCCGCCACCCAGATCCCCGTCCAGCGCGTCGGCCGGCCCGAGGACGTCGCCAACGCCATCGCCTTCTTCACGGGCGACGCGGCCGGCTTCGTCTCCGGCCAGGTCATGTACGTGGCCGGCGGCCCGCTCAACTGACGCCGGAGGCCAGGAACATGACCGCACAGGACAAGCAGCTGCCCCCGCTCTCCGGCAAGGCGGCACTGGTCACCGGCGCCAGCCGGGGCATCGGGTACGGCATCGCGCAGGCGCTCGTCGCGCGCGGTGACAAGGTGTGCATCACCGGCCGCAACGAGGACGCCCTCAAGGAGGCCGTCGAGACGCTGGGCGCCGACCGGGTCATCGGCGTCGCGGGCAAGGCGCACGACGAGGCTCACCAGGGCGTCGCCGTCGAGCGCGCCATGGAGGCGTTCGGCCGCGTCGACTACCTGGTCAACAACGCCGGTACGAACCCGGTGTTCGGCCCGATCGCGGACCTCGACCTGAACGTCGCCCGCAAGGTCTTCGAGACCAATGTCGTCTCCGCGCTGGGCTTCGCGCAGCGCACCTGGCACGCGTGGCAGAAGGACAACGGCGGCGCGATCGTCAACATCGCCTCCATCGCCGGCGTCTCCGCCTCGCCCTTCATCGGCGCGTACGGCATGAGCAAGGCCGCGATGATCAACCTGACGTTCCAGCTGGCGCACGAGTTCGCGCCGGCGGTTCGGGTCAACTCCATCGCCCCGGCGGTGGTCAAGACCAAGTTCGCGGCCGCGCTGTACGAGAACCGCGAGGAGGAGGCCGCGTCGGGCTACCCGATGGGACGCCTCGGTGTCCCGGAGGACATCGGGGGCGCGGCGGCCTTCCTGCTGTCCGACGCCGCCGGCTGGATCACGGGGCAGACGCTTCAGGTCGACGGCGGGCTGTTCCTCAACGCGGGCGTCTGAGCGGATGCCCGACGTGGGGGTCTGAGCGGTTCCTGGACGTGGGCGTTTGAGTGGTTCCTCGTCACGGGTGTCTGAGCGGTTGCTCGTCACGGGTGTCTGTGGAGACGGGCGCCGGGGGCGTACGCGGGCGTCGCGTCGAGGCGGCGGGTGCCGGTGCGTACGCCCGCGTGCGGACGCACCGGACGGGGCTTGCGTTCGTGTGCGCTCCAACAGGCAGGGTCTGTGGTGCCGGTCCGGAGCGGACCGGCACCACGTCCGTTCCGGCGCCCCTGCCCGGCCAGGCACGGGGCCCGCGACGCATCCCGCGAAGGAGACCCACCATGCGTTACCGAAGACTCGGCGGCGGCCAGGGCCCCACAGTCAGTGCCGTCTGCCTCGGGACGCTCCCGTTCGGTACCACCGTCGACGAGGAGACGTCGTACGCCGTCCTCGACCGCTTCGCCGAAGCGGGCGGCACCTTCGTGGACACCGCCGACAATTACGCCTGCTGGGTGCCGGGCGCGACCGGCGACGAGAGTGAGCTGCTGCTCGGGCGCTGGCTGCGCAGCCGGGGCGCCCGGGACCGCACGGTGCTGGCCACCAAGGTCGGTGCCCGTCCCGATCCGTCCCGCGGTCCCGAGTGGCCCGCCAATCTGGCGGGGCTGGGTGAGAAGGCCGTACGGGCCGGCATCGACGGCAGTCTGCGGCGGCTCGGCACCGACCGGGTGGACCTGTATTACGCGCACGTCGAGGACCGGGGCGTGCCGCTGGAGGAGACCGTCGGAGCGCTCGCTGACCTGGTGCGGGACGGCAGCGTGGGCGTCCTCGGGGCCAGCAACCACGCCACCTGGCGGCTCGCCGAGGCCCGCCGCATCGCCGGCGCGCGGGACCTGCCCGGTTTCCGCGCCGTACAGCAGCGGTACACGTATCTGCGGCCCCGGCCCGGCGCGGAGCCCGGCCTCCAGCGGGAGACCGACGAGGAACTGCTCGACTACGCCGCCGCGCACGACGACCTGACGCTGCTGGGCTACTCGACGCTGATGCACGGCGGATACGCGCGGCCGGGGAAGCCGCTGCCGGAACGGTACGACCACCCTGGGTCGGCGGCGCGGATGCGGGTCGTCCACGAGGTCGCGGCGGAGGCCGGGGCCACCGTGAACCAGGTGGTGCTGGCCTGGCTGATGGGCGGCCGGGTGCCGGTCGTACCCGTCCTCGGTGTGAGTTCCGTGACACAGCTGGACGAGTGCCTGGCGGCGCTCGACCTGCAACTGGACGCGGCACAGCGGGCGCGGCTCGACACGGCGTGAGCGGGCGGGGGGCGGGCGGCGGCCGGGCCGTCGGCGGGCGTGCGGGCGTTGTCAGTGGTCGCCGGTAAGTTCATGGCCGAGAACGGATCGCACACCGGAGGTTGTTCAGTGATGACCGACATGCTGCCCGAGTCCTGGCGCGGCGTCCTCGGAGAGGAGCTGGAGAAGCCCTACTTCAAGGAGCTCACCGAGTTCGTCGAGCAGGAGCGGGCGAAGGGGCCGGTCTACCCGCCCCGCGAGGAGGTCTTCGCGGCCCTCGACGCCACCCCGTACGACCAGGTCAAGGTGCTGATCCTGGGGCAGGACCCGTATCACGGCGAGGGCCAGGGGCACGGCCTGTGCTTCTCCGTGCGGCCCGGCGTCAAGACGCCGCCGTCGCTGCGCAACATCTACAAGGAGATGAAGGAGGAGCTGGGTCACCCGGTGCCGGACAACGGGTACTTGATGCCCTGGGCCCGCCAGGGCGTGCTGCTGCTGAACGCGGTGCTGACGGTGCGCGCGGGCGAGGCCAACTCCCACAAGGGCAAGGGCTGGGAGAAGTTCACCGACGCGGTGATAAAGGCGGTGGCCTCCCGGCCGGACCCGGCGGTGTTCGTGCTCTGGGGCAACTACGCGAAGAAGAAGCTGCCGCTGATCGACACCGAGCGGCACGCGGTCGTGGAGGGCGCGCACCCCTCCCCGCTGTCCGCGAAGAAGTTCTTCGGCTCCCAGCCCTTCACCCGGATAAACGAGGCCGTCGCCGCGCAGGGCCACACCCCGATCGACTGGCGCATTCCCGACCTGGGCTGAGCCCGCAGGAGACACGGCGTGCCGCGCACACCGCGCGGTGCGGTCCGCTGCCGGTTAGCGTCGGGGGAGGCAGGCCGTACGGGCGGCGGACGAGCGCGGGAGTGTGCGGCGGTGGACGATCAGCGTGCGAAGGCTGACGGTGACGTCGTCCTGACCCGCATCGGGCAGGCGGTCATGCTGCACCGGGGCGGCGACCGGGAAGAGGCCCGCAACCGTCTCGGGCAGCTGTGGGCCGAGGTCGGCCCGGACGGCGACCCGTTCCAGCGCTGCACGCTCGCGCACTACCTCGCCGACACGCAGGACGACCCGGCCGATGAACTGGGCTGGGACCTCACCGCGCTGGAAACGGCGCGCGAGGCGGGAACGGCAGGACGGGGGCAGGGACAGGGGCGGGAGTGGAAAGAGGGGCAGGAGCGGGAAGAGGGGCAGGAGCGGAAGGGGGAGCGGGTTCAGGGCCGGGAGCGGTGGTCAACGGCGCGCGGCTGCGGCTCGGCGCTGGCGGCGTTGCTGCCGTCCCTCCATCTGAGCCTCGCCGCCGACTACGCCGCCCTGAACCGCCCCGCCGAGGCCCGCGCCGAGCTCGACCGAGCCCGGCGGACGGCGGCGGCCCTGGCCGACGACGAGTACGGCCGGGGGGTACGGCGGGGGATCGAGCGGCTGGGGGACCGGATCGCGGGCGGGGGACGCGGGCTGGACGGGGGCGGAGCTGCAGGTGGTGCGGGTCGTGGTGGCGGTGCGGACGGTAGCGGCGGCGTAGGTGGTGCGGATCGTGGTGGCGGTCCGGTCGGTAGCGGCGGCGTAGGTGGTGCGAGCCGTGGCGGTGGTCCGACTGTAGACGGAGACGGGGGCGGAGACGGAGGCGGGGGCGCAGGCAGAGACGGAGCCGGAGGCGGGGGCGCAGGCAGAGACGGAGACGGAGACGGGGGCGCAGGCGGAGACTGAGAAGGGGGCGGATACGCAGGCGGGAGCGGTGCGCGGGGTCAGTCGCCGTAGACGTGGCGGCAGATGGTGTCGGCCCGGTCGTCGTCCTGCCAGCGCCCGTAGGCCCGGGCCAGCTTGCACAGGCCGGGGGCCGGTGCGGCCGGGCGGCGGTTCTCGGCCCGCGGCCACAGCGGTCCGTACCGGCGGCCCCCGGGCGCCTCGGCCTTGCCCCGTACGCCCCGGCCTGCGCCCTTCGCCTTCTTCTTGCCCGTCGCCGCGGGTTCCGGTCGCGACCGCCGGTCTCCGGACGCCGGGGGCCGGGCGGGCGCCGACCGCTGCGCGGCGGCCCCGCGCGGTGTCGTCGGCCGCTCGCGCGCCGGGGCCTGACGGACCTCCGGGCCATTGGGCTCGACGGAGGGGGCGGGCAGCGCGGGGCGCGGCAGCAGGCTTTCGGGGGCCGGGCGGTGGGCGACGGTGACACAGCCGGTGGTGACGACCGCCGCCGTCACCATGAGGACCGCCGCTGCGGGAATACGGAACACCGGCCAACTCTGCCGACCGCCAAGCCCCTTGGGAAGTCCCCGCAGGGGTGAACGCTCCGGGCGGCGTTGACCTCGGGCCGGCCGGCAGGGGACACGGTGTGTCAGCCGTGCCCGAGCATCCCGGCGAGCAGTTCCCGCGCGCCGGCGCGGAGTTCCTGCCGGGTGGGTGGCGTGGCGTGGAACTGTCCGGCGACGCAGGAGAAGAGGACGCCGTCACACCAGGCGATCGTGTTCAGCGCGTGCCGTTCCGGGGACGCCGACCCGGCTGCCGTCAGCATCGCCACCAGCGGCCCGCGGAACTGCTGCCCGGTCCGGTCGTAGAACGTGCGCAGTTCGGGGCGGCGGGTGGCCTCCAGGGCCAGTTCGTACCGGGCGACGACCAGTTCCCGGTGGCGGGTCAGCGAACGGTGCAGGGCGAGGGCAAGGGCCTCGGCGAGCGCGTCGCCGCCGCCGCTCACCGCTTCCGGCAGTTCCGGGGGCATGAGGACGGCCGCCTCGCGCTCGGCCAGTCGCCGTACCACCGTTTCCAGCAGGGCCGCGCGGGTGCGCGCCAGGTTGGACGTGGACCCCTGCGGCAGCCCGGCGGCCTCGTCGACGGCCCGGTGGGTGAGCCCGCGCAGTCCGCGTGCGGCGAGCAGGGACAGGGCGGCGTCGGCGATGCGTACGTGGCGGGGCACGTCGGCTCCGTCGCGCGGCGCGGGGGTGTCGGTGCGGGGTGCGGCGTGACCGGTCATGGCAGGGGAGCCTATCGCTTTGACTACGGCTGTAGTAGCGTGCAACTACAGGTGTAGTCGCGCGTGTGGTCGGCAGCTGGGGCCGCGATCGCCATCGCAATCGCGATCCGATCGCAGTCCCAGGCACGGTCACAGGTGCAGACGCCGACGCCGACGCCGACCTCGACGTCGACGTGTCCAGGACACACCGGCGGGCGATCCAGGGGAGGGACTCATGCAGCAGCGCACAGCGGTCATCATCGGCGGCGGTATCGGCGGCCTCACCGCCGCCGTGGCCCTGCACCGGCAGGGATGGCAGGTCACCGTCCTGGAACGGGCTCCCGCACTGGAACCCGTCGGCGCCGGCATCGCCCTGGCACCCAACGCCCAGCGCGCGCTGGACACGATCGAGGCCGGCGACGCCGTACGGGACATGGCCGCCTGGCAGACCGAGGGGCAGCTCAGGACGCCCCGTGGCCGCCGGCTGGCCCGTACGGACAACGCAGCCTCCGTACGGCGCTTCGGCGGCCCCGTCGTGATCGTTCACCGCGCGGAGCTGATCGGCCTGCTCGCCGCGCGGCTGCCCGAGGGGGCCATACGGACCGCGGCGACCGCCGAGGTGGCCGACCCGGGTGACCCCGCGCGGCCGGACCGCCCGGCCCGGGTCCGTCTGCGCCCGCCCGCCGGGGGCCCGAGCCCCGCCGAAAGCGCTGGTCAAGGCGCCGCCCAGAGCGGCACCACGCTCACCGCCGACCTCGTCGTCGCCGCCGACGGGATCCACTCCGCCGCCCGCCGCACACTCTTTCCCGGCCACCCCGAACCCCGTTACGCCGGTTTCACCAGCTGGCGCCTCGTCGCCCCGGCCCCTCGCCGCCCGTACGCCGGGCACGAAACCTGGGGACGCGGCGAGATGTGGGGGAGCATGCCGTTGCACGGCGGCCGGGTGTACGCGTACGCCACCGCGGTGGTGCCGCCCGGGGGCCGCGCGCCCGACGGCGAACGGGCCGAGCTGCTGCGCCGCTTCGGCGGCTGGCACCACCCCGTACCCGAGATCCTCGAAGCCGCCGACCCGGCCGCCGTCCTGCGCACCGACGTCCGTACGGCGGCCCGTCCGCTGCCCGCCTGCCACCGCGGCCGGGTCGCGCTGCTCGGCGACGCGGTGCACCCGATGACCCCGAACATCGGGCAGGGCGGCTGCCAGGCCGTCGAGGACGCGGTCGTGCTCGCACACCACCTCGCGTCGGGCCGGGAGCTGCCGGCCGCCCTCGACGCGTACACGCGGGACCGGCTGCCGCGGACCACGGAGGTGGTGCGCCGGGCGGAGCGCGTGGGCCGCCTCACCACCTGGCGGTCCGTGCCGGGCGTCCTGCTGCGCGGAGCCGTCGTCGCCTGCTCGGCGCGGCTCGCGCCGGACCTCGCGCTGCGCGCTCTCGACGGCATCGCCGACTGGCGGCCACCGGGCGGCACGTATGCTTCCGGGGCGCCGGGCGAACCGCCGGCGCGCCCGGCGCGGTGACCGTACGGCATCGGCGCGGGCGGCACCATCGGCACGCCCGGCGCGCCGGTCCGCGCGGGCGGCCCGGGGCGGTGGCGCAACCCAGGGAGTATGCGTGAAGGTCGGCTGCATCGGACTCGGCGACATCGCACAGAAGGCGTATCTGCCGGTGCTCGGCGCGCAGCCCGGTGTCGAGCTGCACCTCCAGACCCGTACCCCGGCCACACTGGAGCGGGTCGCCGGAACGTATCGCCTGTCCGCCGCCCAGTGCCACACCGACCTGGACGGGCTGCTCGCCGCCGGCCTGGACGCGGCGTTCGTGCACGCGCCGACCACCGCGCACCCGGAGATCGTCTCCCGCCTCGTCGAGGCCGGGGTGCCGACCTATGTCGACAAGCCGATCGCCTACGAGCTCGCCGAGACCGAGCGCGTCGTACGGCTCGCCGAGGAGCGCGGCGTCAGCCTGGCGGTCGGCTTCAACCGCCGCTTCGCGCCGGGCTACGCGCAGTGCCTGGAGCACCCCCGCGACCTGATCCTGATGCAGAAGAACCGGGTGGGCCTGCCGGAGGACCCGCGTTCGCTGGTGCTGGACGACTTCATCCACGTGGTCGACACGCTGCGTTTCCTGGCGCCCGGCGCCGTCGACCACGTGGACGTGCGGGCGAAGGTCGAGGACGGCCTGATGCACCACGTGGTGCTGCACCTCTCCGGCGACGGCTTCAGCGCCATCGGCACCATGAACCGCCTCAGCGGTTCCGCGGAGGAGATCCTCGACGTGTCGGGCCAGGACACCAAGCGTCAGGTCGTCAACCTCGCCGAGGTCATCGACCACAAGGGACAGCCGAGCGTGCGGCGGCGCGGCGACTGGGTGCCGGTGGCCCGGCAGCGCGGCATCGAGCAGATCGTGCTCGCCTTCCTGGACGACGTACGGGCGGGCCGCCTCGTGTCGGCCGAGGACGCGCTGCGTACGCACGAGCTGTGCGAGCGGGTGATCCGCGAGGCGCTGGGGCAGGGGGCGTAGCTCCACGTTCCCCCTGGGCGAGCCCGGGCCTAGCGGTTCCCTCCCGGTCCCTGCGCGCCCCGGCGCGAACGGAGCGTACGCGCCACCGTCACCACCGCGTACGCGCCGAGCGCCAGCATCGCGCCGTACAGCGCCCAGTCGCCGAAGCGCACGTACGGGCTGGTGCCCGTCGCCAGCGGGACGTCGTACACGGCCGCCGCGCCGCGCTCGGTGCCGAGCCGGCCGCCCACCGGCTCGCCGCGCGGCCCGTACACCGCACTGACTCCGGTCAGGGTGGCGTGCGCCATCGGCCGCCAGGTCTCGGCGGCGCGCAGCGCGGCCAGTGAGGCGTGCTGGGCGGGTGCCCAGCTGTCCTGGAAGGTCGCCGTGGAGGACTGCGCGACCAGCAGCTGGGCGCCGTCGCGCACCAGCTGCCGGCTCATGTCGGGAAACGCCGACTCGAAGCAGACCAGCGGCCCCACCCGCAGCCCGCCCGCCGAGCCGACGGGCATCAGCACCTGCCGGGCGCCGCGCATCCGGTTCTGGTCGGCGGCCTTGCCCACGTGCGTGGCCCAGCCCAGTACGGAGCGGAGCGGGATGTACTCGCCGAAGGGCACCAGCCGCATCTTGTCGTAGCGGTGGCCGGTCGCGCCGTGCGGGCCGACCAGCACGGAACTCTTGTAGATGCCGGGCTGCCCGGCGTGCCGCCCGTCGACGTTCACCAGCAGGTCGGCGCCCGCCTCCCGGGAGAGCGCGGCGAGCCGCGCCGCCATGGCCGGACTGCGGGCCAGATCGCGGTTGACGCTGCTCTCGCCCCAGACCACCAGCCGGACGCCGCGCCCCGCCAGCGAGCGGGTCAGCGTCTCGCCGAGGGCCAGCCGGGCGTCGGCGCCCGCCACATCGCCCGGCTGGACGACACCGATACGGATGGTGCCCGCCGCTCGCGGCACCGGTGCCCACAGCCAGGCCGTGGTGCCGCCGGCCGCGCAGACGAGGAGACCCGCCACGGCCGGCACGCGGGCGCGCGGCAGCGCGACGAGCACCGCGAGCGCGGTGTTCACCGCCACGACGAGCAGGCTCAGCAGCCATACGCCGCCGACGGACGCGAGCCGCAGGGCGGGCGGAACCTGCCACTGGCTGGCTCCGAGCAGGCCCCAGGGCCCGCCCAAGTGCTCCCAGGACCTGACCAGTTCGGCCAGCAGCCAGCCCGACGGTACGAGGACGAGGGCCGCCGCGCACCGGCGCGCCCCCGGGGCCCCGTACAGCAGCGCCCGTACGAGCAGGCCCCAGGGCGCCCACAGCAGGCCGAGCAGCGCCGCCAGCACGAGGAGGAAGACGTGCAGGCTCGGCAGCAGCCAGTGGTGGACCGCCAGGATGAAACCGGCGCCGCCCAGCCAGCCGTCCAGCGCCGCCCGGCGGTTCGAGCAGGCCGAGCGCGCCAGCAGGATCCACGGGACGAGCGCCACGTAGGCCAGCCACCACAGGGCGGGCGCCGGGAAGGCCAGGGCGGGCAGCGCCCCGGCGACGACCGCGGCGGCGCCGCGTGCCCAGGGCGACGTGAGCGCACTCTCCCACCAGCCGGCCGACTCCCGCATGCCGTTCCCTCCGTCGGATCGCAGCACCAGTGTGCGGGCGTCGGCCGATCACGGACAGCAGGCGGGCGTGGCCTGTCAGGACCGTGCCGGGGCCAGCTGCCGCCATTTCTCGTGGACGACGACCTCGTTCAGCCGCCAGCCCTCGGCGGCGCGGCGGGCGGCGAAGACGTAGCGGCCCGCGCAGGTGTAGTTGGGTGCCGCGGCGCGGTACGCGGCCGCGCCGGGCGGCGGGTCGTGCGGGCCCGTGAGGTGCATCGGGTTGAGGTAGTCCGCCTGCACGGTGGCCGTGTCGCCGGGCGCGCCGCCGTCGCGCAGCTCGATGCCGATCCGCCGGTTGACGATCAGGTGCTGGCGTACCGGGAAGCGCCGCATCATCTCGGCGAGCCAGTCCGCGACGTCGGTGACGCTGCCCGCGATACCGCCCGCCGAGCGGTAGTCCACGCGTCCCCCGGGGACGAACAGGGCCCGGTAGGCGGCCCAGTCGCCGTCGTCCACGGCGATCGCGTAGCCGGTGACCAGGTCGTCGATGGCGAGGCGGTCCATGACAGTGGTGTGTTCCACGCGCTGGGTCATCGCCTCAGTGTTCGGCATGGAGCGGGCCGCGCCAAGGGCCGGGGCGCGCGGGCGGTACGGCCGGCGGCCCCTACCCGGAGGCGGGGGCCGCTGGTGTGCGGGTGGGGCCGGTGGTGTCTTTCGGGCGGGGCCCGCGGTGTCTTTCGGGGGGCCGCTGGTGTCTCCGGGCGGAGCCGGTGGTCAGTGCGCCGAAGCCGGCTGCCCCGCGTCGCGCGCCGCGCGTTCCGTGGAGGTCTGCGCGTGCTCGAACTGGGTGCGGTACAGCTCCTCGTACCGTCCGCCCGCCGCGAGCAGCGCCTCGTGGGTGCCGCGCTCGACGATCCGGCCGTCCTCGACCACCAGGATCAGGTCGGCGGCCCGTACGGTCGACAGGCGGTGCGCGATGACCACGGACGTACGGCCCTCCAGGGCTTCGCCCAGTGCCTCCTGGACCGCCGCTTCGGAGGTGTTGTCCAGGTGGGCGGTGGCCTCGTCCAGGATGACCACGCGCGGCCGGGCGAGCAGCAGGCGGGCGATGGTCAGCCGCTGCCGTTCACCGCCGGAGAGCCGGTAGCCGCGCTCGCCGACCACCGTGTCCAGGCCGTCGGGCAGCGAGGCGATCAGGCCGTCCAGGCGGGAGCGGCGCAGCGCGTCCCACAGTTCCTCCTCGGCCGCCTCCGGCCGGGCGAGCAGCAGGTTCTCGCGGATCGTGTCGTGGAAGAGGTGCCCGTCCTGGGTCACCATGCCGAGGGTGTCGCGGATCGAGTCGGCCGTCAGGTCGCGTACGTCCACGCCGGCCAGCCGTACCGCGCCGGTGTCCGCGTCGTACAGCCGCGGCAGCAGCTGCGCGATCGTCGACTTGCCCGCCCCCGAGGAGCCGACCAGAGCCACCATCTGGCCCGGTTCGGCACGGAAGGAGATGCCGTGCAGCACCTCGGCACCGCCCCGGGTGTCCAGGGCCGCGACCTCTTCGAGGGAGGCGAGGGAGACCTTGTCGGCGGACGGGTATCCGAAGCGTACGGAGTCGAACTCCACCGAGACCGGCCCGTCCGGCACCGTACGGGCGTCCGGCTTCTGCTCGATCAGCGGCTTCAGGTCGAGCACCTCGAAGACCCGCTCGAAGCTGACCAGCGCGCTCATCACCTCGGTGTGCGCGCCGGACAGCGCCGTCAGCGGCGCGTACAGGCGGGTCAGCAGGAGTGCCAGCGAGACGATCGCACCCGTTTCGAGGTGGCCGCGCAGCGCCAGGAAGCCGCCGAGGCCGTAGACGACGGCCAGCGCGAGGGCGGAGACCAGGGTGAGGGCGGTGACGAAGTACGTCTGGACCATGGCGGTACGGACCCCGATGTCCCGCACCCGCCGGGCCCGCGCGGCGAATTCGGCGGACTCCCGGGCCGGGCGGCCGAAGAGCTTGACGAGGGTGGCGCCCGGCGCGGAGAACCGTTCGGTCATCTGCGTGCCCATCGCCGCGTTGTGGTCGGACGCCTCCCGGCGCAGCCCGGCCAGCCGCCGGCCGACGCGGCGCGCCGGCAGCACGAACGCCGGCAGCAGCACCAGCGCGATCAGCGTGATCTGCCACGACAGGCTCAGCATCACCGCGAGGGTCAGCAGCAGCGTCACGACGTTGCCGACCACGCTGGACAGCGTGTCGCTGAACGCCCGCTGCGCGCCGATCACATCGTTGTTCAGCCGGCTGACCAGGGCGCCCGTCCGCGTACGGGTGAAGAAGGCGACCGGCATCCGCTGCACGTGGTCGTAGACCGTGGTCCGCAGGTCGAGGATCAGCCCCTCGCCCAGGCTCGCCGACAGCCACCGGGTCAGCAGGCCGAGCCCCGCCTCCGCCAGCGCGATGGCGGCGATCAGTCCGGCGAGGCCCAGGACCGTACCGGCCGCCCCGCCGCCCTCGATGGCGTCGACCACCCGGCCGGCGAGCAGCGGGGTGGCGACCGCCAGCACCGCGGTCACCGTGCTCAGCACCAGGAACCAGGTCAGTGCGCGCCGGTGCGGCCGGGCGAAGGCGACGATGCGCCGCAGGGTGGCGCGGGAGAACGGGCGCCTGTCCTGCTGCGCGTTCAGGGCACTGTGCAGCGAGTGCCAGGCGGTGACTTCCATGTCCATCGCGGTCCTCCGGAGCAGCGTGGTCGGCACGGGAACGATCGCGGGCCGTGGTGACCGGCGACATGCCAGAAGCTATGACCTCAACCAATGTTGAGGTCAAGGGATTCCCTTGTCGGCGCGCCGGGGGGGGGAGGCGCGCGGTCCCTCGGGTGTCCGCATCGGGCCCGGTTCCTCGGGTGTCCGCCTCGGGCCCCGTTCCTCGGGTGTCCGCCTCGGGCCCGCTTCCTTGAGCCTGGCCCCATCGGGCCTCGCTGCCTCGGGCCTCGCCTCCGCGGGCTCCCCGTCGGCCATGCTCCCGTACCTCAGGCGCTCGCCGCCTGTCGCCAGGCCGCGGAGCGCAGCAGCCGCAGGCCGTTGAGGCCGACCAGGACGGTCGAGCCCTCGTGGCCGAGCACCCCCAGGGGCAGCGGCAGCTGCCCGGCCAGGTCCCAGGTGACCAGCGCGCCGATGCAGACGGACGCGATGACCAGGTTCTGCACCACCAGCCGGCGCGCCCGGCGGGAGAGGGCGACGACCGTCGGCACCGCGCCCACCTCGTCGCGCACCACCACCGCGTCGGCCGTCTCCAGCGCCAGGTCGGAACCCGCCCGGCCCATCGCGACGCCGCTGTGCGCGGCGGCGAGCGCGGGAGCGTCGTTCACCCCGTCACCGACCATGAGCACCTTCGCCCCGCCGTCCTGCCAGGCGCGGACCGCGGCCACCTTGTCCTGCGGGAGCAGTCCGGCCCGTACGTCGGTGATGCCGCTCTCCTCGGCCGTACGGCGGGCGGCGCGGGCGTTGTCGCCGGTCAGGAGCGTGACGGCGGCCATGGGGGTGGGGCCGGCCATGGGGGTGGGGTCGGCTTCAAATCCGGCCTCGATTCCGATTCCGGTTCCGGCTTCGGATCCGGTCTTCGTCAGGCGGCGCAGCCGGGCCACGGCTTCGGGGGCGCCGGGGCGCAGCCGGTCGGTGACGGCCAGTACGGCGACGGGCGCGCCGTCCACCAGGACGGCCACCGCTGTCCGGCCGGCGGCCTCGACCTCCGCCGCGGCAGCGCGCGCCTCGCGCAGGCGTGCCCCCATGCGCGTCTCGCCGCTCCCGTCCGCCGCCGCGCTCAGCAGCGCGGCCGGGCTGCCGACCCGTACCGTGCGCCCCTCGACGACGGCGTGCACGCCCTGGCCCGGCGTGGACGAGAAGTCATGTGCGCCGGGCACCCGCAGGCCCTGCTCCCGTGCGGCGGCGACCACGGCGCGGGCGAGCGGGTGCTCGCTGGGCCGCTCCGCCGCGGCGGCGAGCGCGAGGGCCTGCGCCTGGCCGGCGCCGCCCAGCGGATGCACGGCGGTGACTCGCGGCGCGCCCTCGGTGAGCGTGCCGGTCTTGTCCATCGCGACCCGCGTCACCGCGCCCAGCCGCTCCATCGCCACCGCCGACTTGACCAGGACGCCGTGCCGCCCGGCGGTGGCGATCGCGGACAGCAGCGGTGGCATGGTGGCCAGCACGACCGCGCACGGCGACGCCACGATCATGAAGGTCATGGCCCGCAGCAGGGTCGTGGTGAAGTCCGCACCGAGGAGCAGCGGCAGCGCGAACAGGGCGAGGGCGGCGACCACCACGGCAGCGGAGTACCACTGCTCGGCCTTCTCGATGAACACCTGGGTGGGCGCCTTCGTCCGGCCCGCCTCCTCGACCATGGCCACGATGCGGGCGATCGCCGACTCCGAGGCGTCCTTGCCGACCCGTACCCGCAGGGCGCCGGTGCCGTTCAGCGTGCCCGCGAACACCTCGTCGTCCGGGCCCTTCGCCACCGGCAGCGGCTCGCCGGTGATGGTGGCCTGGTCCACCTCGCTCGCGCCGTCCAGCACCGTGCCGTCGGCGGGCAGTCGCTCCCCGGGGCGTACCAGGACCGTGTCGCCCACCAGCAGCGCGGCCGCCTCGACGGTCTCTTCCCGGCCGCCGTCCGTCAGCCGTACGGCGGTGGAGGGCGCGAGGTCGAGCAGCCCGCGCACCGAATCCTCCGTGCGCCGGGTGGCCAGGGCCTCCAGGGCGCCGGAGACCGCGAAGATCACGATCAGCAGGCCGCCGTCGAGGAACTGCCCGATCGCCGCCGCGCCGACCGCCGCCACGATCATCAGCAGGTCGACGTCGAGGGTGCGCTCGCGCAGTGCCCGCAGGCCCGCGAGGCCCGGTTCCCAGCCGCCGGCCGCGTAACACACCGCGTACAGCGGCCCCCACGTCCACGCCGGGGCGCCTGCCAGATCCAGGGGGAACGCGAGCAGGAAGGCGAGCGCCGAGAGGGCTGCCCAGCGCACTTCGGGGAGGGCGAGGAGCCGGGTACGGCGCGGGCGGGGCGGGGGAGTGGCGGTGGCCGGTGGGGCGATGGGGACTGGTGGTGCGGCAGTGGCCGGGGGCTGCTGTGTACGGCCGTGGCTGGACGTGGACGTCATCGGTACCTCGGTGCGGGGTGGGGACGGGGTGGAACCCGGACACCATAACCGAATACATGAAGACGTCTTCAAGTGTTGCCGAATATACGATGAGGCATATGGGACACGGAGTCGACGGCAGGACCACACCGGCAGCACACCTGGACGCGGATGCCGCCGCGACCATCGCGGCCACTCTCCAGGCGCTGGCGACCCCGTCGCGGCTGATGATCCTCACCCGCCTGCGCCAGGGGCCCTGCCCGGTGGGTGAGCTGGCCGGGGCGGTCGGCATGGAGCAGTCGGCGGTCTCCCACCAGCTGCGGCTGCTCCGCGCGCTCGGCCTGGTCACCGGCTCCCGGCAGGGCCGCCGGATCGTCTACAGCCTGTACGACACCCATGTCGCCCAGCTCCTCGACGAGGCCGTCTACCACATCGAGCACCTGCGGCTCGGCGCGCGGGATCTGCCCGACATGGCCGAGGGCGAGGAGGCGGGCGGGGCCGGATCCGACGCCGGGGCCGGGGCCGGACCTGGAGCCGGCTCCGGATCCCGAGCCGGGGCCGGAGCCGGGGGGCAGCCCTTCAAGCGCTGACGCATCCGCCGGTACGCCCGGTGTTCCCGGTATGCCCGGTGTTCCCGGTGCGCCCGGCGTGTCCGGGGGCGCCCGACGGGCGCCCCCGCGCTCACCCCGCCCCGTGCGCCGCCAGCCGCTCCCGTACGTCCTCCGCCGAGAGGTACACATCGGTCCGCTCGAAGTCGCGCAGCGTCGCGGGCTTCTCGGCCTGGAAGCCGGTGCGGACGAAGTCGTCCCCGGCGGTGGCGTTGATCAGCCAGTTCGCCACCGTACGGAATCTGGCCACACCGGTGCGCAGCGCCAGCAGGTGGTAGCCGCGCGCCGCCACCTGGGCGGGCAGCCCCGTCAGCTCGTACCCCAGCGGCTTGGACACCGCGTCGATGCCGCCGAGGTCCACGACCAGACCGAGGTCCTTGTGCCGGTACGGCGAGCGCGGCGCCCCGCGCAGCGCGGCGATGATGTTGCGCGCGGCGTGCTTGCCCTGCCGCTGGGCATGCTGCGCGGTGGGCGGGCAGACCGCACCCGCGCCCTTCGTCAGGTCCGGGACGGCCGCCGCGTCACCGCAGGCCAGCACGTCCGGCATGCCCGGCACGCTCAGGTCGGCGTCGACGACGAGCCGGCCCCGTACGGTCTCCGCGCCGAGCGTGCCGATCAGCGGACTGGCCGCCACGCCCGCCGTCCAGATCAGCGTCCGGCACGGCAGCACCCGTCCGTCCGTGAACTGCACGCAGTCCTCGGTCACTTCGGCGACCGAGACACCGAGCGACACCTCCGTACCCCGCTGACGCATCAGCTCCAGCGCCTTCCGGCCGAGCCGGTCGCCCAGTTCGGGCATCAGCTTCGGGGCGATGTCGATGAGGTGCCACTTGATCTGGGTGGGATCCAGACGCGGATAGCGCCGGGCGGCCGCGTTGGTGAGCCGCTGCAGGTAGGCGACCGTCTCCGTACCCGCGTAGCCGCCGCCGACGACGACGAACTGCAACCGCGCCGCGCGCTCCTCCGGGTCCGTCGAAGCCGCTGCGATATCGAGCTGGGCGATGACGTGATCCCGGATGTACGCGGCCTCGGCCAGCGTCTTCATGCCCCGCGCGTAGGTCGTCAGGCCGGGAATGTCGAACGTACGGGTGATGCTGCCGGGCGTCAGCACCAGCCGGTCGTAGCGGATGTCGGTGGTCTCACCCGTGATCAGCCGTACGATGCAGACCTTCGCCGCGGTGTCGATACCGATCACCCCGCCGGGCACCAGACGCGTCCGGCGCAGGATCCGCCGCAGGGAGGGCGCGATCGACTGGGGGGTGACCACTCCGGCGGCGACGTGCGGCAGCAGCGGCAGGTACAGCTCGTAGTTGTTGGGGGTGACGAGCACGATCTCGGCCGTCTCGGCGGACAGCCCGTGCTCCAGGCCCCGGGCGCACTCCACCCCGGCGAAGCCGCCGCCCACGATCAGGACTCTGGGTCGTTCCATGACGCGTCCTCGCCTCTGTCAGCAGCTGTGTCGGCTCCCGGCCACGCTGGCACGGGGCGGCGGGCCTCGCCACCGCGCCCACCGGGTACCTCCTGCGACCGGGTGAGAAACAGGCGCCCCGGCAGTCACCGGAATCTCGGCCGCCACGGTCGCCGCAGAACGTATCGACTGCCATGGCTGTCGCACTACGTCACGACTGCCGCGGCTGTCACACTGCGTCACGACGGCCATGGCTGCCGCACTGCGTCACGGCTGCTGTCGTGGTGGCCGCCGAGCCGCGACGCGTCCCGGCTCAGCGGCCGTCGCGGTGGGTGGGCCGGGGGCGGCCGGTGCGGGCGAAGTGCGGCAGGGAGATGCCGCCGCGGTGCGCCGCCTCGCCGGCGGTGCCGGGCCGGACGAACAGGGTGACGGTGACGCCCTCGGTGAACCCGTTGCGGCGCATCAGCGTCGCCGACGCCGTGTTGCTCACCTCCACATCGGTCACCACGGACGAGGCGCCGGCCTCCGTCAGCGCGGCACAGCAGTCCTGCACCAGCCGCCCGGCCACGCCGCGCCCCTGGAAGTCCGGGTCCACCGCGATCCACTCCAGGTAGCCCCAGTCCTCGCGCTGTTCGAAGGTCATCGACCCGAGGACGAACCCGGCGAGCCGGTCCCCGGCCATGGCGACCCGGCAGGCCGGCACGGAGGCGTCGAGGTGGGTGGCGACGGCGGTCAGCGACCAGCCGGTGTACGGCATGGAGCCGGTGTCGTAGACCCGTTCCCCCAGCTCCAGGACGGCGGGGAGGTGCTCGGGCCGCAGGGGGCGGAGGGTGATCTCGGGGTTGTGCGCGGCCGGTGTCGGCATGGCCGGCGCTCCTTTCGGCGGGCATGTGCGGAGGCGTACTCAGCACGTACGGAGGCACGTTCTCAGCGCGTACTCAGCACGTACGGAGGCACGTTCTCAGCGCGTTCTCAGCACGTACGGAGGGCACCTTCTCAGCGCGTGTGGAGGACACGCATCCAGCACCTCCTCAGTGCGCCTCCTCAGTACGTATGCAGGACGTGCTGGGGCAAACCCACCCTAATCGGCGCGATCTCGGGCCGCGGATCCACCCCTGTAGTTTGCGGAGGGTGAGCACCACCGTCGCTGAGATCCTGTCCCTCCTGCTGCTGGTCTGCGTCCTGGTCTTCGCCGTACGGAGGCCGGGCGGCGCCCCCGAGGCAGTGGCAGCCGTACCGGCGGCGGGCCTGCTCGTGCTGGCCGGCGCGGTGTCGCCGACCGCCGCGTGGCAGCAGGTGCACACGCTGCTGCCGGTCGTCGGCTTCCTGGCGGCCGTACTGGTCCTGGCGCACCTGTGCGCCCGGGAGGGGCTGTTCGAGGCGGCGGGTGCGGCGCTGGCGCGGCGCTGCGCGGGACGGCCGCGGCTCTTGCTGGCCGGGGTGTTCGTACTCGCCGCCGCGGTCACGGCGGTGCTCAGCCTGGACGCGACGGTGGTGCTGCTGACACCGGTCGTCGTGGCCACCGCCGCGCACGCCGGCGCGCGCGCCCGCCCTCACCTGTACGCCTGCGCCCACCTGTCCAACTCCGCCTCACTGCTGCTGCCTGTCTCCAACCTCACCAACCTGCTGGCCCTCGGCGCGGCCGGGCTGTCCTTCACGCGGTTCGCGGCTCTGATGGCGCTGCCGTGGGCCGTCGCGGTGGTCTTCGAGTACCTGGTCTTCCGGAGGTTCTTCGGCCGGGACCTGGCCGGCGACGAGGGGTACCGGGACGCCACGGAGGCCGCAAGGGCCAGGGACGCTACGGAGGCCGCAAAGGCCAGGGGTGCCACGGAGGACGCCGCAAGGGCCACGGGGGCCAGGGAGGCCGCAAGAGCCAGGGACGCCACGGAGGCCGCTGAGGCTGCGGAAGCCGCTGACGGCACGCCGGACACGACCCCACCACCCCTCCCCGTCTTCGCCCTGGTGGTCCTCTCCCTGACGCTCGCCGGGTTCGTCGTCACCTCGTTCGCCGGGCTCAACCCCGTCTGGGCGGCGCTGGCCGGCGTGCTGGTCCTGGGAGCACGCGTGCTGGCGCGCCGGGAGACGACCGTGACCGGGATCGTGCAGGCGGCCAACCCGTTCTTCTGCCTCTTCGTGCTGGCCCTGGGGGTCGTCGTGGAGGCGGTCGTCGCCAATGGCCTCGGCGGGGCCGTCGACCGGCTGCTGCCCGAAGGCGCATCGCTGCCCGCACTCCTCGGCACCGCCGTGTTCGCCGCCCTCCTCGCCAACGTCATCAACAACCTGCCGGCCGTGCTGGCCCTGCTGCCCGTGGCGGCACACGGCGGCGCGGGCCCCGTCCTCGCCGTACTGCTCGGCGTGAACCTCGGCCCGAACCTGACGTACGTGGGATCGTTGGCCACCCTCCTGTGGCGACGCATCCTCCAGGACCGGAACGACGCGCCGGACCTGGGCACCTTCACCCGGCTCGGCCTGCTGACCGTTCCGGGCGGTCTGGTCCTCTCGACGCTGGCCCTGTGGGGAGCCTTGCAGGTCATCGGCACATAGGGCGCACGCTGATCCGCGCATACATGCCGGTTCGTCCAATGGGGCGAATATGTGACCGATTGACGGCGAGAGAGCGCAGACGCCGTGTAAGGCAAATGTGGGAACGGGATAAGCGCTGACCGGAAACAGCTCGGTCTTTCGGCCGACTCGCGGGGCCGGGGGTGAAGCAGGCTGCCCCCTCGGCGCATCCGGAGCCGCTCTCCGCCGCTTCCGTCCCGTCCGTCACCGGCCCGCCGTTCCGGCGTCGCGCGCAGTGACCGCCGTCACAGGGGCGATTGCCGATGGGCGGGCGTCCACTGTTCGGGCTCACGGCACGAGTTTGAGACAACTTCATTACGTATGTGCCGTCCGGACTGACGGTGGGGCCAGCGGGTAAGCCGTAGGCACGTAGGGCGCAGCCGACGACCCGGACCCCGCCGGAGGCTGGCACCGCGCGGATGCCGAACGCCGACGGTGGTCATCCCCGCCCGGGCCGCAACGGGCGAGTCCCCCAACTTCCGTACGTCTCCACCGCCAGCGTGCGGCGGCATCTCGCGCACCGGCACGGAAGTGGGGACAGAGATGGTGGACCAGGGACGGAGTTACGCGAGCCGGGAACACGCGGTGGGCGCGACCACGGTGGTGGAGCTGAGCGGAGAAGTGGACATTCTGGCGGCGACCGCGTTGACGGCGCGGCTCGACGAGATCACCGGAGCGCGCTGCCCCGATCTCGTCCTGGACATGCGGGACGTGACCTTCATCGACTGCTGCGGCGTGTCGATGCTGTGCCGCACCCGGCGCCGGGTCGAGGCCAAGGCGGGCCGCCTGCGTCTGGCCGGCGTCGCCGACAGCCCGAGCGTGCTGCGGCTGTTGCGGCTGACCGGCCTGTTGTCCTCGTTCGACCTCTGCCTCGACCCCGGTCCCGACACGATGTTCGGGCTCACCTGCGGAGCCTGTGTCGAGTCCGGCGTCGAACCTCCTGCCGAGACCCGTACCGAGACCCGTACCGACGGCTGCGCCGAGGGCGGGGGACGCCCGGCCGCGCCGGACGCCCCCACGGACACCGCTGTGGCCTGAGCCCGCGTCAGGCGGGCAGTACCGCCTCGATCGCCTGCGTCACCTCCGCCGCCTCGGGCTCGGTCCGGGGCCGGAACCGCCCCACGACCGTCCCTTCGGCGTCGATCAGGAACTTCTCGAAGTTCCACTGCACGTCACCGGCCTCACCCGCGCCGTCCTCGGTGCGGGTGAGTTCCGTGTACAGCGGGTGCCGGTCCGGGCCGTTGACGTCGGTCTTCTCGAACAGCGGGAAGCTGACCCCGTAGGTGGTGGAGCAGAACGTGGCGATCTCCTCGGCGTTGCCCGGTTCCTGGCCCGCGAACTGGTTGCTGGGGAAGCCGAGGACGCTGAAGCCGCGGTCGCCGTACTGCTGCTGGAGCCGCTCCAGGCCCTCGTACTGCGGCGTCAGGCCGCACTTGGACGCCACGTTGACGACCAGCAGGGCGCGGCCCCGGTAATCGGCCAGCGAGGCGGGCTCACCGTTCAGGGTGCGCAGGGGGATGTCGTACAGGCTCACGTTCAGGCTCCTCGCTACGGGACCGCGGTTGCGGACGGACTCGGACTTCCTCAGGAGCAACAGTGCCCACACGCGCGTTCTTCCCCGGACGCCACTCCTCGGGTCGGGCCCCGGGCCGGTGACGGACAGAAGGTGCGTTCCCGCGGCTGCTCGGCGCGCCCCGCCATGCTCTGCGCCGTCGAAGAGTCCGGACGCGGGCAATATCTCGGCTGTGAAATGGCTGTGTGCGGACTATCCGTATTCTGTGCGGGATTGGATATCGGCCATGCTTTGTACCGTCATTCGCGGGGGAGTGGGACGTGCGGAGGGCGGGAAGTCGCAGGCTGAGGCGTGGCCGGTCAAGGGCGGGGCTGCGGGCGGGAGTTGCAGTGCCGGTCGGTGTGCAGGTCGGGGCGGGTGGCGGCGGGCTCCGGGGGCTTCGGGAGAAGCGTTCCTGCCAGGAGGGAATTCCCGGTGGCGGTGGCCGCGGGTTTCCGTTCCACGGATTGACCGGAAACGTGCTGGACGCAGCAGGATTCATCATTCCGCTTCCGTGGCTCATGTTTCTCTCATGTTCGCGTGGCACGGTGAGGTTGGTATTCGAGGCGGTACCGGCACCCACGTACGGACGTGCCCTTTTCCTGTGGCGGGACATCCCGCTGTTCCGGTGCCGTCGCCGCCGGTGATGCACTGCCCCCGAAATCCGGCCTCGGCGCGAGGCCGCCGACCCCGAAGGTGCCGTTCGCGGCGGCGCCCCGCACGGTCGTGCCCGCGCCGGGAACCCACCGTCGCCCTGCGGTGTCCCGACCCCCCTCCGCATCCGGGAGAGACCACCATGTCCGCCACCACCTTCGTGGACCGGCCCGTCCTCACCGAACGCCCGCACGGCCGCTGGCAGTTCTGGCAAACCCCCGTCGGGCGGCCGCGCTGGGACCGGCCCGCGCTCCTGGGCATCGCCGCGCTCGCCGCGGTGCTGTACGCCTGGAACATCACCGGCAGCGACTACGCGGGGTACTACGCCGCCGCCGTACGCAGCATGTCGGAGAGCTGGAAGGCGTTCCTCTTCACGTCCTTCGACCCGGCCTCCACCGTCACCCTGGACAAGATCGGCGGCTTTCTGTGGCCGCAGGCCCTGTCCGCCCGGCTCTTCGGGTTCAGCAACTGGGCCCTGACCCTCCCGCAGTGCGTCGAGGGCGTCGTCTGCGTCCTGGTGATCCACCGCACGGTACGGCGCTGGCGCGGCCCGGCGGCCGGCCTCCTCGCCGCCGGAGTGCTGACGCTCACGCCGGTGGCGGCGTCGATGTTCGGGCACGCGCTGCTGGAGGCGCCGCTGACCATGTGCCTCGTCCTCGCCGCCGACCAGTGCGCGCAGGCGATGACCGGCGGACGGCTGCGGCACCTGCTGCCGGCGGCCGTCTGGGTGGGGGTGGCGTTCCAGGCGGCGATGATGCAGGCGTGGATCATCGTCCCGGCGCTGGCGGTGGCGTACTTCGTGGCGTCACCGGCCGCGCTGCGCAAACGGCTCGGCCACCTGCTGACCGCGGGCGCGGTGCTGCTCGCCGTCTCGTTCTCCTGGGTCCTGCTGATGACCGTCGTCCCGCAGGACTCGCGGCCGTACGTGGACGGGTCGCGCGACAACAGCGCCCTGTCGATGGTGTTCGGCTACAACGGCTTCGACCGGCTCAGCTCCGGCTGGAACATCGATGCCGCCGACCGTACGACGCCGGGCGCGGCCAAGGGCACGTCCGCGGCGGGCGGCGGGGCAGGGCAGGAGGCCGGGAACGGTACCGGTGGCGGCGCCAAGACCGGTGCCGGCGCCAAGACCGGTGGCGGCTCGGAGGGACGTACGCCAGGCACCGGTTCCGGACGGCACGCGCCTGGTAAGAGCGCCGGTGCGGGGGCAGGTTCCGGTGCGGGCGGCGGCGGAGCGCAGGTGGCGGTGGGTGCTCCCATCAGCGGCTGGTCCAAGCTCTTCCGCGCGCCCCTGGCCCAGCAGATCAGCTGGCTCTTCCCGCTCGCGCTGTCCGCCCTCGTCCTCGGCCTCGTCACCCGCCGCAGGCAGCCCCGTACGGACCCGGTACGCGGTGGCTACCTCCTGTGGGGCGGCTGGCTGCTGACGGCGACGGCGGTCATGAGCGCCATCAACGTCCCGCACGCCACGTACATGTCCGCGCTGGCACCGGGCCTCGCCGCGCTGTCCGCCGCCGGCATCGTCACACTGTGGCGCGCGCACCGCCGGGCGACGGTGTGGCAGGCGACGGCGTGGCAGTCCGGCAAGGGCGGCAAGGGCGGCAGGACTCTGCGGGTGTGGGTGCTGCCGGCCGTCGTCGCGGTCCAGGCGGTCTGGGCGGTGTACCTCGTCTCCGGCTACTCGGACTGGGTGCCGTGGCTGATCCCCGCCATCGTCGTGACGGCGCTCGTCGCCGTCGGCCTGCTCGCCCAGGGTGCCCTGCGCGCCCGGCGGCGCACCCGGGCCCTGCGGATCGCCACCGCCGGACTGGTCGCCGGCTGCGTCACGATGGTCGCGGCCCCCGCCACCTGGTCGCTGTCCGTCCTCGACCCGCGCTACACCGGCTCCGCGCACTCGGCGTCCGCGGGCCCGCAGGACTCCATGATCGGCACGCCTGCCCGGCTGACGGACACCCAGCGCAAGATCCTCGACTACGTCGAGCGCCGCCGCGGAACAGCGGACTACACCTTCTCGGCCGGGCTGCTCACCGCGGAGCCGTACATCCGGCTCGGCGGTTCCACCGTCCTGCCGCTCGGCGGCTTCGCGGCGGGGACCGAACCGGTCACCCTCGACGCGTACCAGCGGCTCGTGGCGGCCGGGGAACTGCCTTTCGCGCTCGTCGGCAAGGGGGACGACGTGGGCACGTCGGAGAAGGCGCGGATCAGCCGGTGGGTGCGGTCGGCGTGCGAGAAGGTGGACCCGTCGGCGTACGGCGGCGAGACGCGGGCCGGGAGCGGCGGCGCGGCCGGGGCCCAGGCCGGCGGCGGAGAGCAGGGACAGGCCCGTACCCGTACCGGCCACGGCCACGGCAACGGCGAAGGCGACGGTAACGGCAACGGCGACGGCAGCGGATCGCAAGCCGGATCCAGCAAGGGCAGCGGGTCACAAGCCGGTTCCGGCAACGGTTCCGGCACCGGCTCCGGCCCCGCGTCCAGCGCCCGCCAAGACCTCTACCGCTGCTCCGCCGCGGACACGCGCTCCTGAGGACACGCGTCCCGCCCCGCGGACCTCGCGCCCGCCCCCCGTTCCGAATATGACCCTCTTGGCCCGTCGTGCCCCTCTTGACCCGTGAGCGAACGGGCCAGCACAGTACGGATGACCGTCTGGTCCGACCGGTCCCCTGACGTCGCGTCAGGAGGGGTGGAGGGTGCCGTGCACAACAGCCCGAGCGTCGTTCCGTCGGGCCCGGAGGCCGGCGTGCCGGAGACGGACCGGTCGCGTACCGCCGTGCCCGTGTCCGTGCCCGCACCCGTACCGCCGGTCGACGAAGCAGCCGCCGTGGCCCTCACGCAGGCCCTGGTGCGGCTGCGTACCGTCAACGCGGCAGGCGCCACCGCCGTCGAACAGCCCGCCGCCGACCTCGTCTCCCGGCTCTTCACCGACTTCGGCTGGCCGCACGAGGTGGAGGAGGTCGCCCCCGGGCGCCCCAACGTCGTGGCGGTCGTCGAGGGCGGTGGCGGGCCGGGCCGCACCCTGATGTTCGAGGGGCACACGGACGTCGTGACGGAGGGCGACGCCGGCGCGTGGTCCGTCGACCCGTACGGCGCGCGGATCCGCGACGGTCGGCTGTGGGGCCGTGGCGCCGCCGACATGAAGGCGGGAGTGGCGGCCATGATCTACGGGGTGCGGGCGCTCCAGGAGGCCGGGCCGTTCCCCGGCCGGGTCGTCGTCGGTGTGCTGTGCGACGAGGAGGGGCTGATGCTCGGCGCCAAGGCGTTCGCCGCCTCGCCGCTCGCCGCCGAGGTGGACGGCGTCGTGGTCTGCGAGCCGGAGGGGTACGAGGTGTGCACCTCGGCCCGCGGCGGCATCCGCCTCCGCTTCGGCCTCCAGGGGGCCATGGCGCACGGCGCGATGCCGCAGGAGGGCCGTAACGCCCTGGTCGCGGGCGCGCGCGTCGTCGCCGCCCTCGCGCAGGCGCAGGAGTGGGCGGTCCGGCGGTACGGAACCCATCCGCACGCCGGGACGGTGACCGTCACCCCGACGGTGCTGCGCGCCGGCGACCCCGACCAGCTCAACGTCATCCCCGGCCACGCCGTACTCGGCGTCGACGTACGGACCGTCCCCGGCACCGACCACGCCGAACTCGTCGAGCACCTGCGGCGGACGGCCGTGGCCGCGGCGGCCGAGGTGGGGGTCACGGCCGGGCTGACCGTCGTCGACGACCGGCCGGCCGTCGAGATCGCCGCCGGCCATCCGCTCGTCACGGGCCTGGTGGCCGCCCACCGCCAGGTGCACGGCGTCGCCCCGGCCTTCGGCGCGGTCCCCGGCACGACCGACGGGACGATCCTCACCCGCGACGCGGGCCTGCCGACCGTCGTCTACGGGCCGGGCGGCAAGTGGATCGCCCATCAGCAGGACGAATACGTGGAGGTACGGGAGATCGCCGAGTACGCGCGGGTGTACGCCGTGGCGGCCCGGCACTTCCTTTCCGGGGCCGGTCCGGAGAGTACGACCGAGGGCGGTGCCGGGTCCGGCCACCCCGAAGGCGACTCCGCATGAAGTCCCCCACGCCCCCGCCCGGCATCCCCGATCCCAGCCCCCATCCCAGTCCCAGCCCCGATCCCAGTCCCAGCCCCACCCTCGCCCCCACTCACAGCACGCCGTACGTCCACCCCGCCGCCCTGCCCCCGGGCCTCCCCGTCGGTGACGGCTGGGTGCCTGCCCCGCGTACCGGGCCGGTGGTCTTCCCGTACGACGGCGAGGAGTTCGCCACCGCGCCGGTGGGCGACGCCGGCCTCGCGCGCCGCGCGGTCGAGCACGCCGTGGCCGTCCGCGCCCGCGTCGCCGAGCTGGCCTCGCGTGTACGGCGGCAGGTGCTGAACGGTGTCGCGGCGGACCTGGAGGACGTCGCCGGACCGGTGGAGGACCTGCTCGTCCGGGAGACCGGCAAGCCGCGTACCGACTGCCGCACCGAGGTACGGCGGGCGGTGGCCACCTGGCAGGCCGCCGCCGACGAAGTCGTGCACATCCACGGGGAGACGGTGCCGCTGGACCTGCTGCCCTCCGGGGACGGCATGTTCGGGTTCTGGACCCGGCGGCCGGTCGGTGTCGTGGTCGGCATCGCCGGCTTCAACTATCCGATGATGCTGGCCTCCCACAAGATCGCCCCGGCGCTCGCGGCCGGCTGCCCGGTGATCGTCAAACCGGCCCCGGCCACTCCGCTGGCCACCCTGTGGCTGGTCCACCTCGTACGGGAACGCCTCACCGCGGCCGGTGCGCCCGCCGGCGCCGTCCAGCTGGTCACCGGCGACACCGAGGTCGGCCGCGCGCTGACCACCCACCCCGGGGTCGCAGCGGTCTCCTTCACCGGCTCCGCCGCCGTCGGCCACCGCATCGCCAAGGACGCCGCGCCGCGCAAGGTGGTGCTCGAACTCGGCTCCAACGCGGCGCTCGTGGCCGCCGCCGACGCCGACCTGGACGCGGCCGCCGACGCGGTGGTCCGCGGCGGTTACTACGCCTCCGGCCAGGCGTGCATCGCCGTACAGCGGGTGATCGCCTTGGCGGAGATCGCCGGCGAGCTGGAGCGGCGGATCGCCGAGCGGCTGCCCGGCATCGTCGTCGGCGACCCGCGCGCGGAGGACACCCGGGTCGCCGCCCTCATCGACGAGGCCGCCACCGCACGCGTGCTGTCCTGGATCGACCGGGCCCGCGCGGCCGGTGCCCGGGTGGTGGCGGGCGGCACGCGCGTCGGCCGGTGTGTGGCGCCGACCCTGCTGGCCGAGGTCCCGGACGGCGAGCCCGCCTGGGACGAGGAGATCTTCGGGCCGGTCGTCGCGCTGCGTACGGTCCCGGACCTGGAAGCGGCCTACGACCTGGTCAACGCCGGGCGGTACGGGCTGCACGCGGCGGTCTTCACCCGCGGCCTCGATGCCGCGTTCCGGGCGCTGGACGCGCTCGACGTCGGCGGCGTGGTGATCAACGAGGTGCCGGGTTACCGCAGCGATGTGGCTCCGTACGGCGGCGTCAAGGACTCGGGGCTGGGCCGCGAGGGGCCGCGCTTCGCGATCGAGGAGCTGACGGTGACGCGGATGGCGGTGATCCGCCCGTGAACGGCGCGGACCGCGGCGGCACCGCTGAGGAACACACCACGGACAGGGCGCGAGCCACGGACAGGGAGCGAGCCATGGACGACGACGCCGCGGCCGGTGCGCCGGTCGAGTACGCGAAGCTGTTCCGTCTGGACGGGCGGCGGGTCGCGGTCGTCGGCGGGGCCGGCGGCATCGGCCGGGAGGCGGTACGGGCGCTGGCCGCCCACGGCGCCGAAGTGATCGTCGCCGATGTGGACGCGGTCGGCGCTGCGGCGGCCGCCGAGGCCGCGGCGGCCGAGGCACCGGCTCCCGGCAGCCGGACCGGCACCGCGACCGCCTTTCCCCTCGACGTCCTGGACGCGGACGCGGTACGGGCCGCGGTGGACCGGTGGGGGGCTCTGGACGGACTGGTCGTCACCGTCGGCGTCAATGTGCGCAAGCGGATCGCCGATTACACGGCCGCCGAGTTCGACCGGGTGCTCGCCCTCAACCTGCGGGCCGTCTTCCCGCTCGTACAGGCCGTCGCGCCCGCCATGGCGGAACGCGGCCGGGGCAGCGTGGTCGGCCTGGCCTCGATGCGTGCCTTCCAGGTCGAGCCGGGGCAGAGCGCGTACGCGGCGGCCAAGGCCGGGCTGGTGCAGTTCCTGCGGACGGCCGCGGCGGAGTGGGGGCCGCACGGCGTCCGGTTCAACGCGGTGGCGCCCGGTGTGGTCCGCACGCCGCTCACCGACCAGATCGCCGCCGACCCGCAGTGGTACGACGCCTACGCGCAGGCCTCCGCGCTGCGGCGGTGGGCCCGCGCCGACGAGATCGCGGGCGCCGTCACGTACCTCGTCTCGGACGCGTCCACCTTCGTCACCGGCAGCGTCCTGACGGTCGACGGCGGCTGGACGGCGGTGGACGGCCGGTACGACCCGTCGCTCTGAGGACGGCCGGTACGACCCGTCGCTCTGAGGACGGCCGGCCCGGCGTACGGCACGAACGCAACCCCCACGGAGTCCCATGCCACCACCCACCACCACCCACCACGTCCCCGGCCTCGCCGCCCCCGTCGAGATCCGCGTCGACCGCTGGGGTGTGCCCCACCTCTACGCCGCCTCCCAGGACGACCTCTTCCTCGCCCAGGGTTTCAACGCCGCCCGGGACCGGCTCTTCCAGATCGACCTGTGGCGGCGCCGCGGACTCGGCCTGCTCTCCGAGGTGTTCGGGGAGAGCTGCCTGGAACACGACCGGGCGGCCCGGCTCTTCCTGTACCGCGGCGACATGGCCGCCGAATGGTCCGCCTACGGGGCCGGTACGGAGCGCGTCGTCGAAGCCTTCGTACGCGGCGTCAACGCGTACGTCGCGCTCTGCCGGGACGATCCCGCGCACCTGCCGCCCGAGTTCGCGCTGCTCGGCCACCGGCCCGCCTACTGGGAGCCCGCCGACGTCGCCCGTATCCGCAGCCACGGCCTCTTCTACAACCTGGAGCAGGAGGTCGCCCGCGCGCTGACCCTGCGCGACCACGGCCCCGCCGTGGAGGACCTGCGCCGGGTACGGGAGCCCGCGCACACCCTGCGCGTACCGGAGGGCCTGGACCTGTCCGTCATTCCGGACGACGTGCTCCGCGTCCACCGGCTGGCCACCACCCCGCCGTGGGAGACCGGCGGCCCGCCCCAGGGGCCGGACGGCAGCAACAACTGGGTGATCGCCCCGTCCCGTACCGCCACCGGCCGGCCGCTGCTCGCCAACGATCCGCACCGCGCCGTCACCCTGCCCGCGCTGCGCTACCTCGCCCACCTGTCGGCCCCCGGCATCGACGCCGTCGGCGCCGGGGAGCCCGCGCTGCCCGGCATCTCCATCGGCCACAACGGCCGGATCGCCTTCGGGCTGACGATCTTCCCCGTCGACCAGGAGGACCTGTACGTCTACCGCACCGACCCCGCCGATCCGCGGCGGTACTGGTACGACGGCCGCTGGGAGCCCATGCGCCGGGTGACCGAGACGGTCCCGGTGCACGGTGCCGAGCCGCCGGCCACCGTGGAGCTGTGGTTCACCCGGCACGGCCCGGTGATCCACGACGATCCGGAGCGCGGCACGGCGTTCGCGGTACGGGCCGCCTGGCTCGACCCGGGCATGGCCCCGTACCTGGGCAGCACCGGATACCTGACGGCGGACGGCCCGGACGCCTTCGTCAGCGCGATGCGCCGGTGGGGCGCGCCCGGCGAGAACCAGGTGTACGCCGCTCCCGACGGGACCATCGGCTGGCAGCCCGGCGGCCGGGTTCCCGTCCGCCCGAACTGGGACGGCACGCTGCCGGTGCCCGGCGACGGCCGCTACGAGTGGGCGGGCTGCCACCCCGTCGAGTCCCTGCCGTCCGTACGCGACCCGGCCCAGGGCTGGTTCGCCACGGCCAACCAGATGAACCTGCCGCCCGGCTACCCGAACGCCGCGCGGACCGTCACCTACGACTGGCACGCGCCCGTCCGGTACGAACGGATCGCCGCGGAACTGGCCGCGCGGACCGGCTGGACCGTCGCGGACTGCGTACGCCTCCAGACCGACCACACCAGCCGCACCGCACGCCGCATCCAGCCGCTGCTGGCCGGCGTCGGCAGCGACGACCCGGACGTGGCCTGGGCGCTGGCACAGCTGCGCGCCTGGGACGCCGTACTGGCGCCCGGCTCCGTACCCGCCGCGCTCTTCGAGGTCTGGTACCGGCGGCACCTGCGCCCGGCCGTGCTGGACCGGGCGCTGGCCCGCCTGCTGCCCCCTGACCGCCGGGCCGCCGCCCTGGCCCGCGTCCTGCCCACGGACGAGGCCGCCACCAGCGACCCCCGGGTGGACCTGGACCTGCTGCTCAGCCCGGGCGGCCGGCTCGGCCCCGACCCGGAAGCCGCCCTGCGTACGGCCGTCCTCGACACCCTCCCCGCCGCGCTCGCCGAACTCGGCCGGCTGCTCGGGCCGGACCGCGACCGCTGGACCTGGGGAGCGCTGCACCAGGCGGAACCACGGCATCCGCTCGCCGCCTGGCTGGGGGAGCGGGCCCCGTGGTGGACGCGGGTCGGGCCCGCACCGCGCGGCGGCAGCGGTGACACGGTCGACGCCACCGCGTACGGCGCGGACTTCCGGCAGACCGCCGGGGCGACCTTCCGGCTGGTGATCGACGTCGGCGACTGGGACGCCTCGGTGGCCATGAACGCGCCCGGCCAGTCCGGCGACCCGGACAGCCCGCACCACCACGACCTCTTCGCGGACTGGGCGGCGGACCGCGCCTTTCCGCTCCTGTACGGCCGCGCCGCGGTCGAACGGCACACCACCCACGTGATCATGCTCAAGCCGTCCGGAGCGCCCGAAGGCGCGGGAAGCCCTCTCAAGACGCAGCGAGAACCGGGCCCAGGGCGGCGCGCGGGAGCACCGTGATTCAGATCACGGGAATTGCGGTGTAACAAACCATGGGTAAGTGCGCGATGAATAAAGAGGTGCTCGCCGTGCACCGTGCCTGGCACCGTACCTATGTGTATCGAGAGGTTCCTCGTGTCACTCACCTCGCCCGTCATGCGACCGCAGGAAACAGCCGAATCCCCGGCGCCGGAAGGCGTACCGTCCGACGGTACGGCCGTCGAGGCGGCCGGCGGATTCACCCTGTCCCACGGTGACGAGGGGGACGCCCCGGCGCAGCAGGTCGCCGGCGCCGGAGCCTCCGCCGACCCGGTCAAGGACTATCTGAAGCTGATCGGCAAGGTCCCGCTGCTCAACGCGGAGCAGGAGGTGGAGCTGGCCAAGCGCGTCGAGGCCGGACTGTTCGCCCAGGAGAAGCTGGACACCGGCGAGCCCGCCGGCAAGCTCCGGCGCGAGCTGGAGATCCTGGTCGCGGACGGCGCCCGCGCCAAGGAGCACCTGGTCGAGGCCAACCTGCGGCTCGTCGTCTCGCTCGCCAAGCGCTACACCGGCCGCGGGATGCTCTTCCTGGACCTGATCCAGGAGGGCAACCTCGGTCTGATCCGCGCGGTCGAGAAGTTCGACTACGTCAAGGGATTCAAATTCTCGACGTACGCGACCTGGTGGATTCGCCAGGCCATCACCCGCGCGATGGCCGACCAGGCCCGGACCATCCGCATTCCCGTCCACATGGTGGAGATCATCAACAAGGTGGCGCGCATTCAGCGCCAGCTGCTCCAGGACACCGGCCGCGAACCCACCCCGGAAGAACTGGCCAAGGAACTCGACATGGCCCCGGAAAAGGTCATCGAGGTACAGAAATACGGCCGTGAACCGATATCCCTGCACACCCCGCTGGGTGACGAGGGCGACAGCGAGTTCGGCGACCTGATCGAGGACACCGAAGCCGTCGTCCCGGCGGAGGCCGTCGGCTTCTCCTTCCTCCAGCAGCAGCTGCGCTCCATCCTGGAGACCCTCGCCGACCGCGAGGCGGGCGTCGTCTCCATGCGCTACGGCCTCAAGGACGGGCAGCCCAAGACGCTCGACGAGATCGGCAAGGTCTACGGCGTCACGCGTGAGCGGATCCGCCAGATCGAGAACAAGACCATGTCGAAGCTGCGCCACCCGTCGCGGTCCCAGCTGCTGCGTGACTACCTGGACTAGCCGGTCTCGGGCCCGGTCCCGGTCCCGAGGCGGTGTGTGGCCGAGGGCGTGTGACCGAGGGGCGTGCGGCCGGTCCCGATGGGGGCGCGCGTCCCGCGCAACGCGCCCGTCGTGGCCCGGTGACCGGCCGCCGGGCCGCTGCTAGCCTCGCAGCAGCGGCTCGCGGGGGACGGGGGTCCGGGATGAGGTCCGCAGCAGCGAAAGCCGGTCGCGCCACCGCAGCGGTGGTGCTGGCACTGCTCGCCGTCACCACGGCCTGCGGGCGGTCCGGCGGGCCGCCCGGCCCCGGCGGAGTGCCGTCGGGCGCGGGATCCGGTGGCGCCGCTTCGTCCGTGTCCGACAGCGGTGCGGCGGGCAACGACGGACCGGGTGCGGACGGATCGGGCCCGGACCGGCCGGGTGCGGACCGACCGGGCGCCGGTGGCGGCTCGCACGGCGCCGGGAGCGGCCAGACCTCGTACAGCCAGGGCGGCGACCCGGTCAAGCCGGTGTCGCAGCCGCCGGTGGACAGCGGGGATCCGGAGACGACCGGCGTCGGCAGCACGCCCAGCAGCGGTCACACGCCCGCCCCCTCGTGCACCGATTCCGCCGGTGAGCGGGTCTCGTGCCGTACGGAGGACTCTTCCTCGCCGTCAGCTGACAGCCGACCCGGGCCCACGCGGACGGAGACCGAACGGTCCGGACAGAACGAGGGAGGCGGCCCGACCGGGGAGTCCCAGCAGTCCCCGCGGTCCGCGCGGTCGGACTCGGACGACGGCCGGCCCGGCCCCAGCCCGGCCGCCTCCGACGTGCCCTGATCCGGCGATGGCCGCCCCGCCCGCCGTACCGGACGATCCGGCCGGTGCCGGTGCCGGTGCCGGTGCCGGTGCTGGTGCCGGTGCTGGTGCCCGTGACCAGGTCCTGATCCGCGCGCGTGCCCGATCCCGAAGCCGCGCCCGCGTCCGCGCCCAGGCCCGCGCCCGTGCCCAGGTCCGATCCCGTGCCCGCGTCCGGCGCCGCAGGCACCTCCACCCGCCCGCCCCGCCCCTCACGGCTCCGCCCGGCCAGCGGTTCGAGTTCCTCAACACCGTCCTCGGCGCCGGCTCACTCGTCGGCGGCCTGATGTTCTACGCGGGCGTCATGCACAGCAGCGCCTACTTCGCCTATTTCCAGATCCGCGCGTCGGCCCTCGGCTTCGGCTTCCCGCAGATGATCATCTGGAGCCTGCGCCTGGTGACCCTGCCCGTCCTCGTCGGCCTCGCCCTCCTGGCCGTGGTGCCGCGCCTGCCGGACCTCCTCGTCTCGCTCCGCGTCCCGCACCGCGTCACCCGGGAGGTGCGCCGCGCGGGCCGGGCCGTCGCCCGCCAGTACGCGCTGTTCGTGGCCGCCGGCGTCGCGCTGATGCTGCTGTGGCAGCACATCCAGCCGTACGGATGGGCGGCGCCCTTACTGGTGGCCACCGGCCTCGTCCTGGGCCAGAGCGACGCGGCGCACCCCGGCCGCCCGGCACGCGGCCTGTGGCGCCGCGGCTTCCCGGTCGCCGCGGCCGCGCTGTTCGTGGTGTGGGCCATCGCCCTGGTCGCGGGCCGGCTCGGTACCCAGGACGCCCGCTCGCTCGCCGCCCACCTGGTCCGCCGCCCCGCCGTCGTCGTCCTGAGCACCGAGCGTCTCAGCCTGACCGGGCCCGGCATGGTGTCCGAGACGCTCCCGGGCATGCACTACCGCTACCGCTATACCGGACTGCGCCTCATCCTCGAACGCGACCGCCGCTACTACGTCGTCCCCGTGGGCTGGCGCGCCCGTACCGACCCCGCCTTCGTCATCGAGGACGACGACACGATCCTGATCCAGCTCATGCCGGGAACGCAGCCCCCGCAGGGCGTCGAGATGCGGTGAGGGCGCCGCCGCGGGCGCGCGGATCGCGGGATTCTGGTCCAGCGTGCAACCATCCAGCACCCGTACCGGTCTGGCCTCGTATGAACGGATCGATGACGGGGACACGGTCGCAGTGCGTGGCGGGGGCCGCGGCGGCCGTGGTGCTGGTGGCGCTGGCCGTGACGGTGACGGCCGGCCGCAAGGTTCCGGTGGCCGCCGTCGCCGGCGGGGCGCCCGCCACGAGGCCGGAGCTGACGCTCACCGACACGAGGAGCACGTACTACATCCCCCGCTACCGCGAGCCGGTCCGGGACCACCTTCCGGGGGAGTACCGGGTCAGGCTGAAGGTCCGGGAGCCGCACGTCGTCAAGGACGTCAAGGTACGTATCGACCTGGCCGTCCTCAAGGGCAGGGCGGACGTCAGCTGGGTCAATCAGGGATACAAGTGCGGCATGGCGGACCAGGTCATGACCTGCGCACTGGGGGACGTCGAACAGGGCGCACTGTTCACCCCGTTCACCCTGACGCCCCGGCCAGGGGCCGCCGCAGGACCGGCCGGGGCCATCACCACCACCGTGACCAGCGCCGACGCGCCCACCGTCCGGCACACCACACACGTGATCGTCGGCGAGCCGGTCATCACGGCCCGCCAGTCCTCCAAGCGGACCGGTGTCGCGCCCGGCTCCGCGCTGCACCTGACACCCGCCTTCGGGAACAAGGGGGACACCGGCATCGACGACGGCCTGACCGTGCTCGTCCAGGCCACCGAGGCGACACTGCGGCGCCTGCACGGCAACTGCCGCTACGACAAGGCCGTCGCGCCCACCAAGGCGCAGTGCGACTTCGCCGGGCCGCTCCCGGCCGGTACGGCGTACGAGACCGACGCGCCGCTCACGGCGGAGACCGGTGCCACGGCGATGCACGGCCGCATCTCCTACACCGTGCTGCGGGCCCACGACACGGCCGCGTTCGACCAACAGCTGCTGCCCGCCTCGGCCCCGCGCGGCACCGGCGCCCCGCTCGGCCTGCGCCCGGTCGACGGCAGCGGCGGCGACTTCGTCCCGTCGCAGCACTCGTACGCGGACCTGGCCACCGGCGGCCTGGACTTCGACTCGACGCAGACCGACGACCTCCGGGCGGTCGGCTTCACGATCAAGGGCAAGGTGGGCGAGGTCGTCGACGTCCAGGTGCCCTACCCGACGAACTTCACCGACGCCGACATGGAGGTGACGCTGCCCGAAGGCGTCAGCCTCGTCCCCGTGCCACGCGGCGAGCACACCAGCGACATGGTCTACTGCGAGCCGGGCAAGGCCGGGGACGGGCCGGGCAAGGCCGGAAACGGACTGGTCGAGTGCCACGGCTGGCAGGTCGGCGGCACCTGGCTGCGCGCCCGTATCGACCGGCGCGTCCAGGGAGCCCGGGGGTCGGTCCACGCGACCTCCGGCCCGGAGAGCGACCCGGACCAGGCGAACGACACGGCACCGGTCACGGTCGAATACACCGGCTGAACCGGGATCGGAACCGGAACCGGGATTGGAACCGGAACCGGGATCGGAACCGGAATGGGAACCGGCGGGCGGGCCGTCGGCGGGTGGAGTGCAGTGGACCACTCGCCCGGCGAAGCCGTTCCGCCGTGCGCCCGTTGCCCGTACCGTTCGGTGCGTCACGCGAGTTCCGCCGCACCGCACGGTGCGCCCGGCAGACGACCGCAGGAGGACATGTGACCAGCGCAGTCGAGCACAGCTCCGTCGAGGTGAACGGCGTCCGGCTGCACATCGCCGAACAGGGGCAGGGGCCGCTGGTCCTGCTCCTGCACGGCTTCCCGGAATGCTGGTACTCCTGGCGCCACCAGTTCGCGCCGCTGGCCGCGGCCGGGTACCGCGTCGTGGCGCCGGACCAGCGCGGTTACGCGCGCAGCGACCAGCCGGCCGACATCGCCTCGTACACCATGCTGCACCTGACCGGCGATGTGATCGGCCTGATCCACGCGCTGGGGGAGGAGCAGGCGGTCGTCGTCGGCCACGACTGGGGTGCCCCGGTGGCCTGGACGACGGCGCTGCTGCGCCCGGACGTGGTGCGCGGTGTCGTCGGGCTGAGCGTGCCGCCGGCCCCGCGCTCGCCCGTGGCGCCGCTGGCCCGTCTGCGGGAGCTGCTCGGGGACGGCTTCTACCAGGTCTACTTCCAGGAGCCGGGCGTCGCCGACGCCGAGCTGGCCCAGAACCCCACCGCCACCTTCCGCGCCATACTGTCCAACGGCTCCGGTGACAGCCCGTTCACCGACCCGCCCCGTCCGTGGGTCGTCCCGGAGGGCGCCAAGCTGCTGGACACGATGCCCGAACCCGAGGAACTGCCCGGCTGGCTGACCGAGGAGGACGTGCGGGCCTTCGTCGGCGAGTACGCCCGGCACGGTGCCCGCGCCTTCACCGGCGGCCTGAACTGGTACCGCAACATCGACCGCAGCTGGGAACTCCTGGCGCCGTTCCAGGGCCGCGGCATCGACATGCCCGCCCTGTACCTGGCGGGCGACCGCGACCTGGTCCGGGCCTTCCCCGGCGTGGACGAGCTGCTGCCCGCCCTGGAGCGGGCGATGCCGAACCTGCGCCAGGCCCCGCCCCTGGCCGGCTGCGGCCACTGGACGCAGCAGGAGCGGCCGGACGAGGTCAACACCGCGCTGCTGGAGTTCCTGGCGGAGCTGCCCGCGGCGAAGTGACCGTACGAGCCGGGGGCGCACGCCAGGCGCGGGCGTGCGCCCCCGCCGTCACGCGAGCCCGGCGAGCACCCGGGCGAACTCGGCCGGCCGGCTGACGTACCCGACGTGCGACGCGGCCAGATCGTGCACGTCGAACGGATTGTCCGGGGTCAGCGCGTCGGCCGCGGCGATCATGCGGTCCTGGACGGCGAGCGGGATGCTGCGGTCCTCGGTGAGCCGCAGGAAACTGTGCGGCACCTGGCCCCACCGGTCGGCGCGCACCACACCGTCCGGGGCCACCACCGCGTAACTCTCGTCCGGGTCCATCGAGTCCAGCAGCGCCCGGAACAGGTCGTCCGAGGCGTCCGCCATGATCGCGGCCTTCAGCTGCGCGAACAGCTCCGGATCGGCCTGCGCGGCGCGCCAGTTCAGCCGGGCGAAGCCGTTGGCCTGCGTACCGGGCAGCTCGATCCGCGCCGCCGCGGCGTCGAGCAGGTTCTCCTCGCCCTCGGGGACGTCCCACGCCTCGGTGAGCATCCGGGCGTCGCTGAGGCAGATCGCGGAGATGTAGACGATACGGGCGAGCAGCTCCGGTACGGCGTTGCCGACGGCGCTGATCGTGACGCCGCCGAGGCTGTTGCCGGCGAGGATCACCGGGCCGTGCCCGGCGAGCCGCCGTACGACGCCGACGACGTGGCGGACGTTGTCCTCCAGCGTGACGCCGCGCATCGGTGACGGCTCGGCCGCCAGGGCGCGGGCGTCCTGCCGGGGGCTGTAGTACGCGGCCGGGCGGCGGGCGCCGAAGCCGTGTCCGGGCAGGTCGACGGCGTACGAGCGGTGGCCGAGCAGGGCCAGTTCGTTGCGCAGGGGGCCCCAGGCCTGGGCGTTGCTGGAGCCGCCGTGCACGAAGAGGAAGGTGGGCCGGGCGGCGGTGGGTGCGGAAGGCATGGCTGAGCGGTCCTCGTCATCGGAGGGCGGAAGGTGGTCGCGCGCGCCGAAGCCGCCGCCGGTGCGGTCCGGCGGCGGCTTCAGCGCGTGGAGCGGGTGCGCGAGAGCTGCACCTTGATGACGAAACCCATGGGGCACACGGTAACCAGCCGCATCGGCCGGCGCACGGGCATTACGTACGGGCATTACGTACGGGCTCGGCGCCCCGTGCGGAGGCCGGCCCGGGGCTCCCCCCGGCGTGGGCGGACTCGGACTCCCCCGGGCGTGGGCGGACGCGGGCTCCCCGGTGCGTGGGCGGACGCGGGCTCCCCGTTCGAGGGCGGACCCGGGCCCGCCTTCCGTCCCGCCGCTACACCGTGGCCTCGGCCTCCTCCGCCATCTCCCGCGCGCGCTCGGCGAGCTTGCTGTGCCGCCGGCCGTACCCGAAGTACAGCGCGAGGCCGACCGCGAGCCAGACCAGGAAACCGACCCAGGTGATCAGCTGGAGGTTGAGCATCAGGTACAGGCAGCACAGCAGCGAGACCAGCGGGATGACCGGCACCCACGGCGTGCGGAAGGCGCGGGGCAGGTCGGGCGCCGTACGCCGCATGATCAGTACGCTGGCCGAGACCGACGCGAAGGCGAACAGGGTGCCGATGTTGACCATCTCGGCGAGCAGGTCGAACTTCAGGAAGGCCGCCAGCCCCGCCATGATCAGGGCCAGCACCATCAGGTTGATCTTCGGGGTGCCGTGCCGCGGATCCACCTTGGACAGCGCCTTCGGCAGCAGCCCGTCCCGGGCCATCGCGAAGATCACCCGGCTCTGCGACCGGAAGCAGATCAGACTCACCGCGGCCAGGCCGACCACCGCGCCGAGACTGATGACCGTGGCGAAGAACGGATGGCCCTTGGCGGTGAACGCGTCCGCCAGCGGAGCCTTGACCGACAGCTCCGAATAGTGCTGCATTCCGGTGACCACCAGGCACACCGCCACGTACAGCACGGTGACGACGACCAGCGAGGCGATGATGCCGATGGGCAGATCGCGCTGCGGCTTCTTGGTCTCCTCGGCTGAGGTCGCCACCATGTCGAAACCGATGTAGGCGAAGAAGACCATGGCGGCGGCGCTCAGAATTCCGCTGATGCCGAATGCCGTCGGGGTGATGCCCGTCAAAAGCTGCAACAGCGGGGCCTGCAGGCCGGACACCTCGGCGGTGTGCTGGGCCTCGGGCACGAAGGGGTGGTAATTCGCGGTGTCGATGAAGAACAGGCCCGCGACGATCACCAGCAGCACGATCGCCAGCTTGATGCCGACCAGCACATTGGTGACGCCCTTGGACAGCTTTCCGCCGACGACGAGCACCGCGCCCAGGACGAGCACCAGAAGCGCCGCGGGCAGGTTCACCACGGAGTCGTCGCCCCCGCTCAGCGCGGCGGGCAGGTGCAGGCCGACGCCGTTGAGCATCGACTGGAGATAACCGGACCAGCCGACCGCCACCACCGCGGTGGCCAGCGTCAGTTCCAGGCTCAGTGCCCAGCCGATGATCCAGGCCGGCAGTTCGCCCAGCGACGTGTACGAATACGAGTACGCGGACCCCGCGACCGGTACCGACGAGGCGAATTCGGCGTAACACAGCGCGGCGCAGGCGCAGACCGCGGCGGCGACGACGAAGGAGAGCGCCACGGCGGGCCCGGCCATGTTCCGGGCCACCGTACCGGTCAGCACGAAGATTCCGGTGCCGAGAATGACACCGACCCCGAGGATGGTCAGATCGAACGCGGAAAGGTCCCGGCGAAGTTGTTGTTCGCCCTCTCCACGAGCCTCCTTGACGGCTCGCTCCAAAGGCTTTTTGCGCAGCAGACTCACGGTGGGTATTCCGAACTCTCTCAGGGGTACGGGAAACGGTCGTACGCGTTCCCGGTCGGAGTGTCCGTCAGGCATCCGCGTCCTCGCAACGTAACGCTCCGGCGTCTCAAATGCTGGGACCGGCGCCGGGACGCGGCGCACCGCCCGCACGGAAGAACCGACCGGTACGACACCGCGTCGCCGCGCTACCGCGGCGGAAATTCCGCCGCCGGGCCGGCCCCTTCGGCTACAGTGAAGACATGGCTTCCTGGTACTACTACATCTGAGACCGGGCGTGACCGCGAGCGGCTGACTTCCCGCCGCCCCGCCGTACGACCGGCAGCGCCGCCGACCGCGCAGACCACCTGCCCGGGCCGCCGCGCCGATTCCGCGGTCACCTTCCTCCCGCAGCCGCACTTCACCGCATGTTGCTCAGCCGCTTCCCGTTTTCCGTTGCGTGCTGTCAGCGGTGTGCCACCGCGCGCTGCCTTCCCGGCCTCCATCGGAATCCGGCCCCCGTGCGCTCCGCGCGCGGCGCGGCCACGACGTACCCAGGGAATTCCCGTGCGCCACCGCGCCCAACTGACCATGACGGACGTCTCCCGCACCTACGGTGACCGAACCGTGCTGGAACAGGTCTCGCTGACCGTACGCCCCGGCGAAAGAGTCGGCGTCATCGGAGAGAACGGCTCCGGCAAATCCACCCTGCTCCGGCTGCTGGCCGGAGCCGAGAAACCGGACGCGGGCGAGATCACCGTGTCCTTCCCCGGCGGCACCGGCCACCTCGGCCAGACCTCCGGCCTCGACCCCCGCGGCACCGTCCAGGACGCCGTCGACGCCGCCCTCGCCGAACTGCGCGCCCTCGAAGCCCGCATCCGCGCCGCGGAAGCCACCCTGGCCACCGCCACCCCGGACGAACTCGACGCGTACGGCGAGCTGTTGACCACGTACGACGAGCGCGGCGGCTACCGGGCGGACGCCCGGGTGGCCGCGGCCCTGCACGGCCTCGGCCTGGGCCACCTCGCCCGCGACCGGGCGCTCGGCTCGCTCTCCGGCGGTGAACAGTCGCGGCTCTCGCTCGCCTGCGTACTGGCCGCCGCGCCCGAACTGCTCCTGCTGGACGAGCCGACCAACCACCTCGACCACCAGGCCGTCACCTGGCTGGCGGCCCACCTGAAAGCACACCGCGGCACGGTGGTCCTCGTCACCCATGACCGCGCCCTGCTCGAAACGGCCACCTCCGCCATCCTGGAGGTCGACCGCGACCTGCGGACCGTCACCCGGTACGGCGACGGCTGGCAGGGCTACCGGACGGCGAAGGCCGCGGCCCGCCGCCGCTGGGCGCAGGACCACGACGAGTGGCGGGCGGAGGTCGCCCGGACCGCCGAGCTGGCCGACTCGGCCGGCCGGCGGCTCGCAGGCACCGGCAAGGACCCCCACGAAGGCTTCGGCAAGCACCGCCGCTCGCACGAAGCGAAGCTGTCCGGCCAGGTCAGGGCGGCCAGACAGCGCCTGGAGCGGCTCCGGCGCCACCCGGTGCCGCCGCCGCCCGTACCGCTCCGGTTCACCGCGGAGCTGCGTACGTACGCGGACGCACCAGCCCTGGAAGCCGGCGGCCCCGCCGAGCCGGCCCCGGAAACCGCCGAGCCGGCCGTCAAGCTGGCCCCGGAAACCGCCGAGCCGGCCCCGGAAACCGCCGAGCCGGCCGCCGAGCCGGCCCCGGAAACCGCCGAGCCGGCCCCGCAAGCCGGCGCCCCCGCCGAACCCCGCACCTCAAACCGTCCCCGCGCCCCCCACCACCCCCACACCTCCCACCGTTCCCGTTCCCGTCCCCTCGCCGAACTGACCGGCGTCACCGTCGGCGACCGGCTGCGCATCGCGGAGCTGGCCGTGCTGCCCGGCGACCGCATCCTGGTGACCGGCCCGAACGGCGCGGGCAAGACCACGCTGCTGCGCGTCCTCGCCGGTGACCTGCGCCCCGACACGGGCACCGTGCGCCGGCCGGCCCGTACCGGATACCTGGCGCAGGAACTGTCCGCCGCACCGCCCCGGCAGTCCCTGCTCGCCGCCTTCGCCGCCGGGCTCCCCGGCCCGCCCGAGGAGCACGCGCCCGGGCTGCTGGCCCTCGGCCTGTTCCGGGAGGCGGACCTGGCGGTCCCGGTGGCGGCCCTCTCCGTCGGCCAGCGGCGGCGGCTGGAGCTGGCGCGTCTGGTGACGCGCCCCGCCGACCTGCTCGTCCTGGACGAACCGACCAACCACGTCTCCCTCGCCCTGGTCGAGGAGTTGGAGGAGGCGCTGGCCGCCTACCGTGGCGCGGTGGTCGTGGTCTCCCACGACCGTCGCTTCCGCGGCGGGTTCCAGGGCCGGGAGCTGGCGCTCGACGGCGGCCGGCCGGTAGGGGAGCGGGAGCGCGTCGCGCAGCGCCGCTGACCCTGGGGCGGCGGTCGCGCTCCGAGTGCGCCCGCCGCCCCGAGGGCCGAGAGTGGAGAGGAAGCCCGCGAGGAAAGGGTGAAGGAGCAACCAGTCCGGTGGTGGAGGGGCATGGCGGCGCCGGTACCACCGTTACGCGGCGTCCGACCCGCACCGGTGCGCGCCCCACGGGCACCACCGGCCGCGCGCATCACATCCGAACCGTCCGCACACGTTGCAACCGTCGAAAACCGGGCACCCGCCACACCGTCAGGACATCAAGACATCCACGTCATCACCGCCAAGGCTGTCACGACTGTCAGTCGGTGAACCGCGAATCCTGAGGAGGAAGCGCCATGCACCTTTCGCTCCTTCAACCGATCATCGACCGGCCGGGCCCCTGGGCATCCGTGTACGCCGAAGTGCCGCACACCACCGAGGACGCGGCCAAGCAGTGCGAGCTGTCGGCGGACGCGGCGGCCCGACAGCTCGCGGAGCAAGGGGCGGACCGGGCCACGTGCGACGCCGTACGGGAGGCCCTGGCCGGCGTCCGCGCCGACGGCGACGGCACGGCCCTGTCCGGGCACGCCGTCTTCGCCACGGACGGCGAGGTCGTCCTGGACGCGCCGCTCTCCGGCCGCCCCGCCAGGTCGTTCGCCACCTGGTCGCCGCTGCCCCGGATCACCCCCTGGGCCGAGGCCGCCGCGGACGACACCCGGTGCCTGGTCGTGTACGTGGACCGGGAGGGCGCCGACTTCGCGCTCCACAGCGACCAGGGCGCACGGGACGCCGGTACGGTCGACGGCCTGGACTGGCCGATCCACCGCACCTCGACGGCGGACTGGTCCGAACGGCACTTCCAGACCGCGGTCGAGAACACCTGGGACCAGAACGCCGGCGAGATCGCCGAGGCCGCGCAGCGGGTCTTCGCCAGCTGCGGCGCCAAGGTCATGCTGCTGGCCGGCGACCCCCGCGAGCGCCGCACGGTCCACGAAAAGCTCCCCGAGCAACTGCGCGCCGTCACCTACGAGACCGACCACGGCGGCCGGGCCGCGGGCTCCGAGAGCACCGCGCTCGAACGCGACATCGCCCAGGTACGCGCCGCCTACGAGCGCGACCACGTGGCCGACGTCCTCGACCGCTTCCGGGCGGGCGCCGGAGTGGGCGGCACGGACCCCGCGTACGCCGCCACCGGCGTACCGGCCCTCGTCGAGGCAGCACGCGAACACCGCATCGACACCCTGATCATCACCCCCGGCGGCGCCGACGCCGGCCGCGAGGTCTGGGTGGGCCCCGGCGCCGACCAACTGGCCGTCCGCAACTCCGAACTCCAGTACCTCGGCGAGACCAACCCCTCGGCCGCCCGCGCGGACGACGCCCTCCTCCGCTCGGCCGCCGCCAACGGCGCCGACGCCGTGGTCGTCCGCGACCCCGCCGAAGCCCCCACCGGCGGCCTCGGCGCCCTCCTCCGCTGGAGCACACCGACCCAGCACGAGTAGGAAACGCACACCGGAAGGACCGGCACCCGGCAGTGTCCGCTCTGCCTGGGGCCGGTCTTTTTTGTGTACGGGGGGTGATGTCGCGCCGTACCTGCAACTGGTCCAGCAGGTGCGCCAGGCTCTGCGGCCGGGGCTGCTGTCCGAGGGACCGCCGATGTCGCGCTCACCTTCCCGCCGGCCACGTCCGGGAATGTCACGTTCCTCCGGTCCGGCACCGGCTCGGACGTCCGCGTGGACGTACGGGTGTCCAGGCCCGGCGACTGGGTCGTCTCCGGCGCCACCCCGGTCCTCGACCGCTCGGGCCACGAGACCAGCCACAGCCTGGCCTGCGCGCGGAGCGCGGCGCCGGCCGACGGCGAAGAGGCAGCAGGCTGCTCCGACCCCACGGGCCTGCACACGCGGATCGCGTATCAGCCCGGGGACCGTTACTGGGACTTCCAGTGGACGGAGACCGCGCTCCACCTCGCCCTCGCGCTGCTGGCGGGCGGCTTCTGCGCCTGGTGGCTGCGCCGCCGCAGGAGCTGATGCGGGCGGGCCCGTGCGGTGCGCTCCTTCCGCCGGGGCCGGCCGTCAGGTCCAGGGCTGCCCCGGCAGACGGGGCCGAGCTGGTCAGGCGGAGCCGTGGGAACCGGCTGAAGGCGCCGTGACCTGCTTGCTGCCGGCCTCGGTGAAGACCGTCACGTCGACTCGACCTTCCTTTCGCTCGTCCTCCTGTGGCCCACGCTCGCAGGCTAGGAGCGGGCGTGCCGGGCGGGACAGGGCGCACGTTCCGCGCCCGGTCGCGGGAGGCGGGCGCACGCCGGGCGGTACGGCGCGTCCGTCCCACTGGGCGCGGGTGCCTCAGCCGGGCGGGGCGGTGCGTAGGGCTGGGCGCGGCGTTGACGGCCGCGTTACGGTCCAGAGGGTGCGCCCGACGTGCCGGTGAGCCGAGATTCGAGGAGGTCGCCTTGGCCCGTACCGCTCCGCCTCCCGGCGCCGTGATCCGCGCCCGGCTCGACGCCGTGCGTGACGCGCTGCTGTCACTCGCCCGTGAGCTGCACGCGCACCCTGAGACGGCCTTCGCCGAGCACCGCGCCGCCGATGCCCTGACCCGCCTGCTGGCGGACGCCGGCTTCGCCGTGGAACGCGGTACGGCCGGACTGCCGACCGCCTTCACCGCCACCGCGGGGCCGGCCGACGCCGACCTGACCGTGGGGCTGTGCCTGGAGTACGACGCGCTGCCCGACCTCGGCCACGCCTGCGGACACCACCTGATCGCCGCTGCCGGGGCGGGTGCCGCCCTCGCGCTGGCGGCGGTCGCCGGTGACCTCGGGCTGCGGGTGAAGGCGCTGGGCACGCCGGCGGAGGAGGGGGGCGGCGGCAAGATCCTCATGCTCGACGCGGGGGCCTTCGACGACGTGTCGTGCGCGATGATGGTCCACCCGGGCCCGGCGGACGACTTCGGCGGGACGTCCAGGGCCGCACGCGGCGTCGAGGCCGAGTACCGAGGCCGTGCCGCGCACGCGGCCGTCGCCCCGTACGACGGCGTGAACGCCGCCGACGCGTGCGTGGTGGCCCAGACCGCGCTGGCCCTGCTGCGCCAGCAACTGCCCGACGGCGTACGGATGCACGGCATCGTCACGCACGGCGGCGACCGCACCAACATCATCCCGGCCCGGTCCCGGATCAGCTGGCAGCTGCGCGCCGACACCCTGGAGGAGCTGGAGACCCTGTGGCCGCGCGTCCGGGCCTGCTTCGAGGCGGGCGCGGTGGCCACCGGCTGCGAGCTGACGCTGACCGAACCGGCCGCCGCCTACGCGGACCTGCGCCAGGACGCGTGGCTCGGCGAGACCTACGCGCGCCACGTACGGGCGCTGGGCCGTGACCCGGAGCCCGCGGCCTTCATCGGGGCCTCCACCGACATGGGCAACATCAGCCACTTCCTGCCCGCCATCCACCCCACCATCGGCCTGTCCTGCCGCGCCCGGCCGCACACGGCGGAGTTCGCCGAGGTGACCGCCGGTGAGCATGCCGACCGGGCGGTGCTGGACGGCGCCCTGGCCATGGCGCTGACGGCCGCCGACCTGGCCGCCGACCCGGACCGGCGGGCCCGGATCACGGCGGCGCACCGGGCCAGGGCCGGGGCCGCGGGCGCCCGTCAGCGGCGCTCGTCGGCCGGTTCGCCCTCGGGGTGACCGGCCGCGTTCTGCTGCTCCTCCAGGTTGGTGGAGAACGTGTCCCCTTCCTTGCCGACCCGCTCGTCCTCGTCCTCGTCACCCGTGACGTCCAGCTCCGCGTCCTCGAACTCCTTGATCACCTCGTCGGCGGCGGAGTCGGTGTGCTTGCGGTCGATTCCCATGGAGCAGTCCTTCCTGTGGGCCCGTCGGCCGTGCGGTCCGGCGGGCCGGTCGTCCGGCCGGCCCCGCGGCCCCGGCCTGCGGGGCGGCGCGGTGGCCGGGCACCCGTGTCCCACCGGGTGCCGCACGTCCCACCGGGTTCCCTGCCGTGCGGTGATCATGCCCGGGGCCGCGGCGGCCCGTTCGCCCGTACGGGTTTCCCGCCCCGTTCGGGGGCTACCCGGTGCGACGGCCGCTCGCGGCGGACCGGGGACGGGCGTCCGGCCGGTCCCGGTTCCGCCGCGCCACCGGAACCAGGAGGTACGTGGGATGTTCCGAGCGATCGCGGACGTGCTGAGGGCCGTGGGCGGCACGCTCGCGGCAGTGGTCACCCTGCCGTTCAGGGCGCTGGCCCGGTTGTTCGGGGGCGCTTCGCGTTCGGCCCGCTGATCCACACCGCCGCTCAGCCGCGCGTACGTGAAGGGGGACAGCCGCCACCCGGCCGTACCCCTTCACGTACGCATCCGCCGGACCTCAGCCCGTCGGCGCCGGCCGGTTCCAGTGCCGGTGTGCCGCCACCGCGTCCGCGAAGGCCTCCGTGAAGCCCTGGGCCGTCGCGCCGCCCGTCAGGCGGTCCGTGACGATGCCCGCGTCGGAGACGGTCGCGTCCCCGTCGGCGGCCGTGCGCAGCCCGTCCGGCAGCAGGTCCGCCAGCTTGGCCACGCTTGCGCCCAGGGCGCCGACCGGCTTGCCGTGACGGTAGGCGTTGCGGACGAACCGCAGCGCCGCGTCGTCGGCCGCCGCGTCGCCGGAGTCCAGCCCGCCCGGGGGCAGCAGCACCGCGTCGTAGAGCACCGAGGCGACGGTGGGCAGCGCCCGGTCCACGGCGAGCGTGCTGCCGTCCTTGTCCTGGACGGTGCCGTCCTGCGGGGCGAGCAGCTCCACGTTCGCGCCCCGCTCGGTCAGCGCGTCACGGACCGCGATCGTCGGGGCGGCGTCCACGCCGTCGGAGACCAGTACGGCGATCTGCCGGGTGCTGATCGAGCCGTCCCCGCGGTTGTTCTCCAGGCTCAGCGCGGGGGAGCGGGCCGGCTGCGGCGTGTCCGGGCGCTCCGGCGGCGCGGGTACGCCGATGCCCTCGGCGACCGCGACGGCCAGCGCGTGGTCCACGTACGAGAGCTGCTCGACCGTACGGGCGCGGACCTCCTTGGCCCCCACCTTGCCCAGCTCGAAGCGGAACGCGTCGATGATGTGCTGCTGCTCCCAGTCGGCCATGCTGTGCCAGAACATCGCGGTCTGGGTGTAGTGGTCCGCGAAGCTGGGGCTGCGGCGGCGGATCTTCCGGCCGTCCACGCGCTCGGTGTAGTGCCGGAAGGCCGGGTCGTCCGGGTCGGCCAGGGCCGGGCAGCCGCCGCCGAGTGAGTTCGGGTGGTAGTTGGCGCCCCGGTGGATCTCGCTCTGGTGGTATCCGTCGCGCTGGTGGTTGCGGGCCGGGGTGACCGGCCGGTTCACCGGGAGCTGGGCGAAGTTCGGCCCGCCGAGCCGGATGAGCTGGGTGTCCAGGTAGGAGAAGTTACGGGCCTGGAGCAGCGGGTCGTTGGTGAAGTCGATGCCCGGCACGACGTTGGCCGTGTGGAACGCGACCTGCTCGGTCTCGGCGAAGAAGTTGTCCGGGTTGCGGTCGAGCACCATCCGGCCGATGGGCTGCACCGGGACCTGCTCCTCCGGGATGATCTTGGTGGCGTCCAGCAGGTCGAAGTCGAAGGCGTGCTCGTCGGCCTCCGGCACCAGTTGCACGCCCAGCTCCCACTCGGGGTACCGGCCGGCCTCGATGCTGTCCCACAGGTCGCGGCGGTTGAAGTCGGGATCCCGGCCCTGGGTCTCCTGGGCCTCGTCCCACACCAGGGAGTGCACGCCCAGCTTCGGCTTCCAGTGGAATTTCACGAAGGTGCCTTGACCCTGCGCGTTGACGAAGCGGAAGGTGTGCACGCCGAAGCCCTGCATCATCCGGTAGCTGCGCGGGATGGCCCGGTCGGACATCAGCCACATGATCGTGTGCAGGGTCTCGGGCTGCAGGGAGACGAAGTCCCACAGCGTGTCGTGCGCCGAGGCACCCGTCGGTATGTCGTTGTGCGGCTCCGGTTTCACCGCGTGCACGAAGTCCGGGAACTTGATGCCGTCCTGGATGAAGAAGACCGGGAAATTGTTCCCGACCAGGTCGTAATTGCCCTCCGAGGTGTAGAACTTCGTCGCGAAGCCGCGTACGTCACGCACGGTGTCGGCCGAGCCGCGCGGGCCCTGCACGGTGGAGAACCGGACGAACACCGGCGTCTTCACGTCCGGGTCCTGGAGAAAGGCCGCCCGGGTGAATTCGGCGCACGACCGGTACGGCTGGAAATAGCCGTACGCACCCGCTCCACGGGCGTGCACCACCCGCTCCGGAATCCGCTCGTGGTCGAAGCGGGTCAGCTTCTCCCGGAAGTGGAAGTCCTCCATCAGCGTCGGCCCGCGCTCGCCCGCCTGGAGGGAATCGTCGGTGTGGTCGACCGGCACGCCCTGGTCGGTCGTCATGGGCCCGGAAGCCGGGTCCGCGGCGCGGAAGCGGTCACGCTGTTCTTGCTTCGGGTCGGCCATCGAAATACTGCTCCTTGTCTGCCCGGTCCACACGCGTGGCAGCGCCCGCACGGCGAATGCGCGCCGCGTGCGGCGGCCCGTCGCAAGGGCACTCCGGCGTGCCGGGTATCCGATCGGCCGAATGGCCAAACATGCGTTTCGGGCCGGTCGGATGACGGCCCGCAGCGACGCGTGAGCGCTCCGCAGGCGAGTCGGTGCTGATCGTCCTATGCTCGGGAGTACAGACGCTGGGCGTATGCCGCGTGCCTGGTCGGACCCGGTATGCGGGCAGCCGGAGGTTGCCCGGTCGGTGTGCCTCCGCCGTCTCGGAGACGACGCCCGGACCCCGCGTCCGTTGGGAGAGTGATCCCGTGAGCACAGCCGCCACGGCTCCGTCACGCCGCCGACGAGCCTTTCCGGACACACCGGACGCGGCCGAGACGAACGCCGTTTTCTCGCGCCTGGCAGAACTGCCCGAAGGTCCGGAGAAGCGGCGGCTGCGCGACGAACTGACTCGTGCCTGGCTGCCCATGGCCGTACGTCTCGCGCTGCGCTTCCGGGACCGCGGTGAAAGCATGGACGATTTGAAACAGGTCGCCGCGCTGGGCTTGGTGAAGGCCATCGGCGGGTACCGGCCGGAACGTGGCAGCGCATTCGAAAGTTACGCCATCCCCACCATCGTCGGCGAGGTCAAGCGGCATTTCCGGGACTGCACCTGGGGCGTGCACGTACCCCGTCGTGTCCAGGAACTCCGCAATACCGTGCGGCTCGCCGTACGCGAACTGTCCACGGCCTCCGACAGCCGTTTCCCGACCGTCGCGGAGATCGCCGAACGCACCCGGCTCTCCGCCGACGACGTCATCCTGGGCCTGGAAGCCATCGAAAGCTACAAGACCCTTTCGCTGGATGCCGAGCGGCCGGGCGCCGACGACGATTTCGCCCTGCGTGACAGTATCGGTTTCACCGAGTCGCAGTACGAGCTGGTGCTCGCCCGGGAAACGGTGCGGGACGGACTGCGCGGCCTTCCGGAGCGTGAGCGCCGCATCCTGTACATGCGGTTCTTCTGCGACATGACGCAGAGCCGTATCGGCGAGGAGCTGGGGCTGTCCCAGATGCATGTGTGCCGTCTCATCAAGCGGACCTGCGCGCGCATCCGCGAGCAGGCCGACGGGACCGGCCCCGAGGCGCCCGCCAGTTCGGTTGCGGCGTGAGCCGGTGGAATGACATGCGGTCCTGCCTTTCCTGGTAGGACCGCAGTAGCAGTGCTGGACACAATGGTGGAGAAGGGCCGGCTTTACATGGGCGACTGCCAGATGACGTTCGTTCCCGGGGTGCCGTCGTGGGCCACCCTCCTGACGGGGGACCTCGACGTCGCGACGCGTTTCTACGGACCGCTGCTGGGCTGGCGGTTCGAGGCCGGACCGGACCGGTGGGGCCCGTACGTGCGGGCGATGGCCGGGGACACGGCGGTGGCGGGGCTGAGCGCGGCCGCCCGCCACACCGAACTGCCCAACGCGTGGACGACGTACTTCGGGACGCGCAACGCCGACGACGCGGCGAACGGGGTCCGTGAGCGCGGCGGCACGGTCGCCATCGGACCGCTGGACTTCGACGCGGGCCGGCTGGCGCTGGCCGCCGACCCGGCCGGGGCCAACTTCGGCCTGTGGGAGTGCCGCGAGAGCACCCCGCAGCCGCACCGGCAGGCGGTGGGCACCGGCGCGCCGGTCTGGGTGGAGCTGCGCACCAGGGACGCCTTCGACGCCGCGCGGTTCTACGGAGACCTCTTCGGCTGGCACAGCGACGCGGACGACAGCCCCTTCGACGTGCGCTGGGAGGACGAGCGGGTGGTGCTCAGCGTCGAGGAGCGGGACGCGGTGGGCCTGTACGGCGGCGCGATCGAGGCGGCGGCCGACCCGCAGGTCCGGCCGCGCTGGAACATCCACTTCCAGGTGCCGAGCGTCGAGGAGGCGGTGGAGACCGCGAAGAAGCTCGGCGGCCAGGTGGAGTCCCAGGCCGAACGCACCTCGCACGGCCCCGTGGCCGAACTGCGCGACCCGGAAGGCACCCTCTTCCACATCATCGCCCCCTTCTGAGCCCGCCCGCGCCGGGCTACCGCACCGCCACCAGCACCGCGTCCTCGCCGAACTGCCAGACCGGTGCGGCGTGCCGGAATCCGGCCCGGCGCAGCAGCCGCACGTGGTGGGCCAGGGGCATCCCGTTGTGCACCCGGTGCGGGGTGTGCCGGGCCCGGCGGGCGGTGAACGGGCCGGCCAGTTCGGGGTCGGCGGCGGCAGCGGCCCACCAGGACGCCCAGTCCTCGCGGCCGGGCGGCCGCTGCCGTTCGGCCCGCCGCAGCCCCACCTGCGCGGCCACCTCCGCCGCCTGGTCCCCCCGGGGGCTGCGGAACCGGTCGCTGTTGACCAGTACGCCGCCGGGCCGTACGAGGCGGGCCAGGTCCTCGTACGCCCGGCGCAGCGCGTCCGGCGCCAGGCAGTGCAGCGCCGTCGAGGAGACCGCCGCGTCCAGGGGGCGCTCCAGGTCCAGGACATCGGTCCAGCCGGGCGCGCCGACCGGTGCCTCGACGAAGCGCACCGCGTCGCCGTGGTGGGTCCGGCCCAGGGCCAGCAGGACGGGGTCCTTGTCGACGGCCACGACGTCCGCGCGGGGCAGCCGCCGGGCCAGCCGCGCGGCCAGCGACCCGGGCCCGCATCCGAGGTCGAGGACCAGTGCCCGTTCCTGCCGGCCGGCCACTTTCTCGACGGCGTCGGCGACGACCGTGAAGCGCTCCTCACGGTCGATCGCGTACCGCTGCTGCTGCCGTTCCCACCGCCGCACCCACAGGGCGGCCGTAGCCGTACTCAGTCCCATCCGCCCGCGCCACCTCAGCCGTTTCTCACCTGTTCGCCCGGTGGGCCTCAACCTACAGGTGAAAACGGTTTCCAATGGCGTGTTGTCACTCCAAAGGGGTCAGGCGCGTACCCGGGCCGGGCCGCGCGCTCCGTTCAGGCACACGCCCCCAGCACCTCCAGCAGCCGGTCGATCTCCGCCGGGGAGTTGTACGCGTGCAGGCTCACCCGGACCGAGTGCTGCCGCTCACCTCCGCTGCCCTGGCACAGGCTGTCCGAGCGGACCATGAAGCCGTGGTCGAACAGCGCGAAGCCGAGGTCACCCGAGTCGACGGCGTGGTGCCGGAAGGTCACGATGCCCTGCCGCCGCTGTACGTCCGTGTCGGCCGCCAGGCTGCGCCGGCAGCCCAGCACCTCGTACGCGGGCAGGTGGCGCAGGCCCTCGGTCAGCCGCGCGGCCAGCGCGGTGGTCCACCGTTCGACGCGGCCGGTGCCCACCGAGTCCAGCCAGTCGAAGGCGGCCAGCAAGCTCCGGATGCCGGTGGTGTTGGGGCTGCCGTCCCACCCGCCGGGCACGAACGCCGGGCCCCGCGCGTTACGGGCCCACACGGCCCCCGAGCCGGGCAGCGCCAGCGCCTTGTGCCCGGAGAAGACGGCGAAGTCCACGTCCAGGTCCGCCAGCGACACGGGGATGTGCCCCACACTCTGGGCCGCGTCCAGGCAGATCGGCACGTCGGGCCCCACCGCCTGCCGGATGCGGTGCACGTTCATGTCACCGCCGTACACGTGATGGACGTGGGTCACCGCCACGAACCGGGTCCGCGGCCCGGCCAGCGCGGCCAGGGCCGCCGGGTCGTAGTCCCCGGACCCCGCCTGGTACGGCATCGGGCGGACCCGGATCCGCAGGCCCTGCCGGGCGAGCAGGTCCCGGACCTCCAGCCACGGGACGATGTTCGCCTGGTGGTCGGCGAGCGGCACCACGATCTCGTCGCCGTCCCCCAGGTGGCCGGCCAGCCAGTCGAGCGCGACGGCGCGCAGCCCCTGCGTCGCCCCGCTCACGAAGTGCACCCCGGAGCGCTCCGGATCCGGATCGCCGAGGAACTCCTTGATCCGCTGCCGGGTCTGCTCGACCAGCGCCGTGGTGCGGTTCGCCCAGGTGTACGTGCCGCGCCCGGCATTGGCGTTGCCGGTGGTGAGGTAGTGCTGTACGGCGTCCAGGACGGCCTGCGGCTTCTGTGTCGTGGCGGCGTTGTCCAGGTAGGCGAGGTGCGGGGCGCCGGTGATGATGGGGAACTGGGCGCGTACGCCGGTGTGCCACGCGTGCAGATCGTCCAGGACCGCGGTGGCGGGCGCGTTCGTCGTGGTCATCGGCGTCACTCCCGTACCAGCGGGGCGCCCGCGTCGCGCCAGGCGATGATGCCGCCGCGCAGACTGCGGATGTCGGGGTGGCCCATGCGCGCCAGCAGCGCGGCGTACTTCGCGGACTGCTCGCCGACCGGACAGGCCAGCAGGACGGGGCGGCTCTTGCTGAACGGCAGCCCGCCGCGCACCAGTTCACCGAAGAGCTCGTCGACGATGTTGACCGACCCGGCGATGTGCAGCGCGGTGTAGGCGAACGGGCTGCGCAGGTCCACGACGAGCGGCCGGTCGCGCTCGATCCACCGTACGGCGTCCTCGACGCCGATGTCCGGTGCCCGGCGCACCTCGGCGTCGGAGAGGGTGGCGACGGAGTTCGGCTGCGGCGGCCGGCCCAGCAGCTCGGGCCGCCGCTGCCGTACGTAGCCGAGATAGCTCTCGATGCGGTCGCACACGATGAACACGGCGGTCTGGCGCCCGGCCGGGCCGTCAGGCTCCGGCCCGGTGTCCAGCGCGCGCAGGTGCCGCACGGCACCGAAGTACGCCGCTCCGCTGGTCGGACCGGCCAGGATGCCGCACCGCCGGGCCAGCGTCAGCATCCCGTCGATCGCCTCGTCGGCGGTGACGGAGGCGATCGTGTCGTACGTCCCCGGGTCGAACAGCCCGACCTCCTGCACCTCGTCGATGGTGCGGATGCCGGGCACGAAGTCCGCCTTGTGCGAGACCAGCCCGACCACGCCCACCCCGGGATCGTGCTCCCGCAGCACCCGTGCCACCCCGGTCGACGAGCCGGCCGTGCCGACGCAGGCGATGAACCAGTCCGGCGCCCGGCCGTCCAGATCCTTGACGATCTCCGGGCCGGTGCCTTCCACGTGGGCCTGTGTGTTGCGGTCGTTGTAGTACTGGTCCGTGTACAGGTACGCGCTGCCCGGCTCGGTGAGCGTCTGGTGGAAGTGGGTCAGCGGGTCGTCGGTGTTGGTCGGGTCGAGACACTCGGTCTGTCCCGGCAGCTCCTCGACCTCCGCGCCCAGCAGCAGCAGGAGGTCCTTGACCTCCGGTATGCGCATCCGGTTCGTGACGCTCTTGAACGGCACCCCGTGCATCCCGGCGAGCACGGCCAGCGCCTTGGCGGTGTTGCCGCTGGACAGCTCGATGACGGTACGGTCCTCGTCCGCGGCGGCGGGCAGCCCCGCCCGCACCATGTTCCAGGCGGCCCGGTCCTTGACCGAGCCGAACGGGTTGAGCATCTCCAGCTTGGCGTACAGCTCGACGGTGCGCAGGCCGTGCACGGACGGATCGATGCGTACCAGCGGGGTGTTGCCGATGGCGTCGGTGATGCGCTCGAACCTCATGCAGACCCTTTCGTCCGGCGGTTGACGTGCGGCCAGTACTGTTCGTCCAGGCACCAGTGCCAGGAGGCGGCCTCCCGGTCCGCGTCGTCCGCCGGACCGTCCTGCCACACGGCGACCTTGCGGGCGACGGGCTGCTGCTGGGCCTCGTCGGCGCTGAAGTCCATGCAGTAGCCGGCGGTGTTCGCGAAGGCCAGCAGGTCCCCGGGGCGCGGCGCGCGCGGCAGGTGGACCGCGCGCCGGGTGATCATGTCGGCCTCCAGGCAGAGGTTGCCGGCGAGGAAGCACGCCACCGGCCCGGCGTCCGGGGCGCCACCCGGCGCGCCCCGCGGGACGAGGACCGGGTCGACGAGGACACCGTGCTCCTCCAGGCCGATGTCGTCGGCGTTCGCGTCCAGGCGCACCAGCAGCTGGCCGGAGCCCGTACGGTCGCCGGAAGCCGCGGGCCCGGCACCGGGAGCGTCCGTACGGTCAGCTGCCTCCGCGCGGTCCGTGGCCTCCGTACGGCGTACCTCCAGCACCCGTGCCAAGGTGACCCCGCACTGGTCCACCAGCGCGCGCCCGGGCTCGGTGTGCAGCTCGTACAGGTTCTCCAGCAGCAGGGTGGCCAGCGGGCGGCCCAGGGAGGGGGCGGGGAGGGAGAGGAGCGCGTCCAGGTACTGGGCGCCGGCGGTCGGGCGGTGCGCCGGGTAGAGCGCCAGCGCGCCGCGCAGGGTGCCGTTGTCGTTGCGCAGGCCGTAGGTGTGCCGGCGCCAGGTCATGGGCGGGCGGGTGCCCAGCGCGGCGTTGGTCAGCTCGGTCGTGTACCGCTGCCACTGCGCGCCGTCGGCGAGGTAGTCGGTGCCGAAGCCGCCGCCGATGTCGACGGCGCGCGGTGCGAAGCCCCGCGCCCGGCAGGTGTCCAGCGCCTTGACGCACCCTTCGAGCGCCACCGCCTTCTCGGCCGGGCTGGTCGTGTCGAGGTGGTAGCCCACACCGGTCAGCTCCACCGCGTCGCTGTGCCGTTCCACCGACTTCAGCAGGCCGTCCAGCTCCGCTTCCGCCGTGCCGAAGCGGCTCTGCCGGGTCAGCAGCTTGACACCGGGGGTGCAGAAGCCGGAGAGCCGCAGCAGGATGCGGACGCGCGGGAGGCCGTAATCCCGTACCAGCGCGGCCAGTTCGTCCAGTTCCACCGGGCTGTCGATGTTCACGGTGGTGCCCGAGCGGGCCGCCAGCCACAGGAATTCCGGGTTCTTCGGCCCGGTCGCCATGATGCGGTCCGGTACGAATCCGGACCCCAGGGCGTGCTGGAGTTCGCCGAGGGAGGCGACGTCCACGGCCGCCTCGGTGGCGGCGAGCCGGCGGAGCAGGGCGCTGGAGCGGTTCGCCTTGTGCGCGAAGAAGATGCCGCCGCTGAGGTGGTGCCTTCGGTAGACGGCCCGGAAGGCGGCCAGGTTCTCGGCCATGCGGTCCGGTAACACGACGTTCAGCGGCGATCCGAGCCCGCCGGTGAGCGTATGGAGGAACGTCCGCGCGCGGAGCAGGGACGCCAGCCGGGACTCCAACCGCGGTTCCAGGTACAAGGGAACGTCCATACGCAATACTTCCCCCGGTACGGACCCCAGGCCACCTCATCCGCGGAAACGGCGCGTGCCGGGCCGGCCGCGGGCGCGGCCGGCCCGCGGCGGTCACCCGGCGGCGGTACGGGACTCCGTCAGGTGCCGGACGCCGGACCGTACGGCCCAGAAGAAGACCGCGAGCGCGAAGGCCGCCACGACCAGCGAGTCGTACGGCGCCGGCAGCCGGGTGGCGCCCCCGAAGCTGCCCAGCCAGGACAGTACGGTCAGCACCGCCAGGTACGTCACCAGCCAGGCACCGGTACGCAGTTCGGTGCGCAGCGGCAGGCGCCGCCCGGCCCCGTCCCGGTCGCCGACGGTGTCCGCCGCGCCGTTGCCGGAGCGCCGCATGGCCAGGAAGACCAGCAGCCCGGCGAGGACCAGCGGCAGCGCCAGGCGCAGGGTGTGCCAGCCCGACCAGTACACGAACTCGCTCGCCACCACGAAGCTGACCGGCGCGATCCAGCGCAGCCCCGGCACCCAGCCGGTGGTGCTGCTCCCCGGGTCGGCGAGGAAGACCGCCGCGGCGACCGCGGAGGCCCCGTAGATCAGCAGGTACATGTTGCCCATGACGCTGACGATGTCCTGCCAGCCGCCGAACGGCAGCAGGAAGATCACGATCACCGCGAGGTTGATCGCCAGCGCCCGGCGCGGTACGCCGAACCGCGCGTTGACCTTCATGAAGAACCGGGGGATCGTACGGTTCTTGGCGAGCGCGTAGGTGTGCCGGGCGTTGATGGCCACGCCCACGTACGCCGAGCCGCCCGGGGAGATCACCGCGTCCGCGTACAGCAGGCTGGACAGCCAGTGCAGGTTGAGGATCAGCGCCAGCTGCCCGAACGGCGACTCGAAGGAGACACCCTTCCAGCCGCCGCCGAGCAGACTCTCGGGGACGGTGAACAGGAACGCCACCTGGAGGGCCAGGTACATGGCGACGGCCAGCGCGATGCCGGTGAGGACGGCGGCGGGGATGGTCTTGCGGGGGTTGCGGGCCTCGCCGGAGAAGTCCAGTGGCGCCTGGAAGCCGTTGACCGAGTAGACGATGCCGCCGCCGGCCAGCGCGGTCAGGCAGGCGGCGTACCCGTACGGCGCGAAGCCGCCGTGGTCGGTCAGGCGGCCCTCGTGCCAGCCGGAGGCGATGAGCGCGACGACGGTGACCACCGGGACCGCGATCTTGAACACCGAGACCAGGTTGTTCAGCCGCGCGAACATCCGCACCGCGAACCAGTTCAGCGCCGTCAGCACCACGCTGAGCGCGGCGGCGACGCCCACACCGGTCAGGGTCAAGGTGTGGCCGCTGTACAGCCCGGGTACGTAGTGCGCCGCGTACTGCATGATCGCGCTGATCTCGGCCGCGGTGCCGCCCACCGAGAGCAGCACCGACCAGCCCACCAGGGTGCCGACCAGCCGGCCGTTGGCGAACAGCGGCCAGCGGACCGTACCGCCGCCCTCCGGCCGCGACGCGCCCAGCTCGATCATGACCAGCGCGACCAGGCCGCACAGCAGGCCCGCGCCGATCCAGGACAGCAGGGAGGCGGGGCCGGCTGTCTGGGCCGCGTACAGGGCGGCGAACAGCCAGCCGGACCCCACGATGTTCGAGAATCCGATCGCGGTGAGCCCCCAGAACCCCAGGTCCCGGCGCAATCGGCGCTCCTGCGCCACCACGGGCGCACCGGCCTCGTCGACCTCACCCGTCACCTGACGTTCCGACACCGAACTTCCTCCCTGACGTCCCTGCCGACGGCGGCCGCCGCCCGCGCGCGGCGTGCACCGCACATGCATCACCACAACAGTCACGGACGGCACACATTCCTCTTCAGTCACACCGTCCGCCGCCGATGCCGGACGTGCACATGCGGATTCTGCCGTTCCGTGGCAGTGAAGACGCACGTCACCACGCACGACCGGGCATTCGGTGTCCGAATTGCCCGGTCATGGTGGTGGCGCTCCGGCGGCAACCGCGGTGGTACGCCTGCCGGGAGGGAGGGAGATTACGGCTGTGTGAAATCTGCGGCCGGACGTTCGAATCGTCCCGTTTCGGCCGGTCAGCTGCGCAGCGGGCCCTCACACGTGTACGACGCGCTGCCGGCCCGGCCGTCGGACCAGAGGTCCACGGGCCCGAAGAAGCAGTCCATGTCGGCGAGGTTGTCGGCCGCCGGGCCGGCCCGGTCCAGCAGGAAGTAATCGACGGTCTCCGACATGTCGGCGAAGATCCGGTCCGCGTCGCGGGCGTCGGAGAGGTTGGCGGTGATCCGGCCGGTGCAGGTGAAGCGGGCCCGGCCGGCCGTCTCGCCGCTGCCCGTGCAGGCCGGCGTGAGGTAGGTCGCCGCCGCGATGGCCGCCCGGACCTCGGCCGGCTCGGCGAAGCGCAGCGAGGCGACCGGGTGGAAGGTGGTGCTGGGCACGTACAGGTCGTCCACCTCGGCGATCCGCGCGTCGAGGAACGCGTCGTACGCCCGTTGCAACGCCGAGTCCGCGCCCAGCCTGCTCCGCCAGGCGTCGAACCCCTTCGGGTCGTCGGCGCGCGCATAGCCGTACATCTCCCGCAGCAGCGACGGCCGCTGCTGCCACAGGAACGCGAAGAAGGTGCCGGCGTAGTTGTAGAAGCGGAAGCCGTCACCGGCGTACGTGGCGTGCAGCAGCCGGTCGACGCTCATCCGCGGCCCACCGCCGGCCGTGTCCGCGATGACCCCCTTGACCAGCGATTTCCGCACCCGGACCCCGTCGTCACGGGTGGCGCCGGCGAAGAACTCGGCGGTGCCCTCGTCCATGGCCGTGGTCAGGTCGCCGGTGTACCAGGGCGCCTCGCCGAAGCTGCCGGGCACCGCCCAGCGGCCGTTGAGGTAGTGGGTGTACTCGTGCCGGAAGAGCTCTTCCAGGGTGAGTGAGGAATCCTGCGGCACCCGGCGCTGATAGGTGTAGAAGGTCGCCCCGTTCTCGATGTAGACGCCGCCGTTGTCGGTGCCCATACCGGTCAGCAGCGGATGCATGATCTCGTACTCGGCGCGGGACGCGTACAGGTGGACGTGGAGCGTGGCGTTGGTGTCGCCGGCCAGCGGCCGGTCGGTGCCGAGCACCCGGAAGAACTGGGCTTTGACCTTCTTGCTCGCGTAGTAGAGCTGGTCGACGGTGGTCCGGTCGAGCGCGGTACGGACTTCGAGGCCGCCGCGGTCGTAGCGGTACGTGTTCGGGAAGATCTCGTTCTCGATCTGCTGGAGGCAGACGCCGTAGCGCGCGCAGGCACCGAAATAGTTCAGCCAGCCCGCCACCTTGGCCCAAGGGGCGCTGCGGCGCCCGAAGTTGGTCTCCGCGACGGACAGCAGGCTGCCGAGGTCGCTGACGACGGCGGGCTTGAGGGCGTCGATCTGCCCGAAGCGGCCGTACTCGCCCAGCGCGTCGCGCACCGCCCAGGCGTTCGCCGTCCCCTTCAGGTGCGTGTGTCCGGAGAAGGCGCGGAAGGCGGCGCGGTACGGGGCGTCGGCGGTGACGGCGGCCCGGAAGGCGGTGTCGTTGTTGCCCGGGTACACGCCGAGGTAGTTGACGGTGAGGGCGGCGAGGGCGGCCCCGCCCCACATCGGGTCGGTGGCGGTCGGCGTACCGGGCCCCATGGTGCCCAGCACCCGTCTCACCAGCGGCAGTTGGTGCTGGCGCAGCCCTGGCGCGCTCGCCGCGGTGAGGGCTTCGCGCAGCGTCTCGGCGTTGTGCCGGGTGGGCTCGAAGGTGCGCGCGGCGGTCCCGTACGCGGCGACGGCGGCCCGCATCGCCTCGACCGTGGGCGCGTCCGTGACATCGATCTCGTCGCGCGAGAAGTCGTGGTACACGACGGCGTGCAGGTAGGTGAACAGCTCGTACAGGTGGGTGGCGTCGGTCCCGTCGTGACCCGGCGCGAGCGCGCCGGCCCGGCGGGCCACGGCCTGGACGTGCGCCCGCGACATCACGGGGGCGAGCCGTGCGTCCCACGTCCAGATCAGCCCGCGCAGACAGCCTTCGGCGGTGACGGCCGGGTCGGTGAGGAAGTCCGCGAGCGCTTCCGGACCGAGGCGGGTCAGCGCGTCGAGGGTGCACGGGGCCGCGGTGCCCGGGCGGTGGGCGGTGGCGCCCCGTACCAGGTCGCCGGGGGTGCGGCCCCGGGGGACGAGGCCGTTGCCGGGCGGCAGGTCCCGCGCCGCCGGCTCGGGGGCGTCGGCGAACCGGGCGGCCCGGTCGGTGTCGTCCGCCTGGTGGGCGCGGGCCGCCGCCGGCGGGCCGGCCGACGGCCGGCCGGGCGCCGCTCCGTGGGCGGCCTGCGCCGCGGGGAGTGCGAGTCCCAGCGACAGGACGGCGCTGAGCAGGCCCTTGCGCACAGTGCGTAACGGAAACACCGGCTGCTCCTGTGTAGAGGGGTGGAGGGCACGTACGCGCGCACGGACGGCCAACTGCCGCTGCATACCTGGCAGTTGAGCGACGGCCCGGCCGTCGCGCGCCCCGTAACCTAGTAATGTGACATTGCACTGACAACCCGTCGGGTACGCCTTTCGGCTCCACGCCTGCTCAGCGTCCCGCCCCCGCCGCGGCCGTCAGCGCCCCGAAGCCGTACGGGTCCGGGCCGTCGCCGCCTGCCGACCGCCCCGTACGGTCCGCCGCGCGGCGGGCTCCTCCCCGGACCGTGCCCACAGCGACCTCACATGCCCCAGGTGACGCGCCATGCACGCCTCCGCCCCCGCGGCGTCGCCGGCGAGCGCCAGGTCCAGCAGCTCCACGTGCTCCTGCGCCGACGGCAGCAGCTCGCCGCGCTCGTCGAGGCCGGTCAGCCCGTACAGACGGGACCGCTTGCGCAGGTCACCGACGGTCTCCACGAGCCGCGCGTTGCCCGAGAGCGCCAGCAGCCCCAGATGGAAGCGGCGGTCCGCCTCCAAGTAGCCGATGAGATCGTGCGCACGCGCCGCGGAGACGATCTCCTCGGCGAGCGGCCGCAGCGCGGCCAGCTGGTCGCGGGAAGCCACCCGCACCACCCGTCCCACGGTCGGCACCTCGATCAGGGCACGGATCTCCGCGAACTGGTCCAGGTCGCGCTCGCTCACCTCGGTGACCCGGAACCCCTTGTTGCGCACCGGCTCGACCAGCCCCTCGCGCGTCAGGTCGAGCATCGCCTCCCGTACGGGCGTCGCCGAGATGCCGAACCCGGCGGCGAGCGCGGGCGCGGAGTGCACGGTGCCGGGCCGCAGTTCACCGGCGATCAGCGCGGCGCGCAGGGCGTGCGCGGCCCGGTCGCGCAACCGCTCCTGGCCGGTGATCGGTCCGAGGTGCTTCACATCGCCCCCTGGGTGGGCCCCGCGCGGGGGCTCCGTACCGGCGTCGGACAGGAGCCCAGCGTACAAGGCGACGCGGTGCCCGGGACCGGTGGTGCCACCGGCCCCGGGCACCGCGGCCGGGTCAACTCGCTTGCGAGGAACAGTCGTAGAGGGAGCCGGGGCCGGACGCCGAACGGCCTTCGGACGCGGTGGAAGAGCTGGAGGCGGCCGGTTCGCCGCCGTACTCCCGCGGGTCGACCCGTGTGCAGTGGGCGCGCACCCAGGCGTCGATCTTCTCGTTCTCGGAGGTGGCGGCGCCGTCGTCCGCGCCGCCGCGGCTGCTCCCGCCCGGCACGTCGAGCAGCGCGAAGCGCAGCGCGCCCGAAGCGACGAGGTGCCGGTACGCGGCGAGGGTGACCGACGGCACCCGGCCCGAGGCCCCGCCGAGCGGCAGGACGGGCAGGCCCGTCGCCAGAACGCCCCGGGCCCGGGCCCAGCCGGGGCCCGAGGAGAGGATGTACTCCGCCGGGCCGCTGTGCTGCCTCGCGTAGTCGAGGAGACGCCGCTCGGCAGGGGACAGGTCCTGACGGCTGCTGTCGGGCGTGGAACGCTGCGGAGGACCGTCGGACAGCGCGACATGGCTGAACGAACCGGGACCGTCCGGCCCCGCGTGGGCGTCGAACGCCGACCCCGCGTACCGCGTGTCCAGTACGGACAGCGACCAGGTGGCCGGGGCGGCGAACAGGGCGAGACAGCCGGCGGCCAGGCCGACGACGGACAGGCGGCGGGCCCGGCGCTCGCGGGAGAGTGCCACGATGCCGAGCAGCGCCGCCGCCGCGACGAGCGGCGTCAGCCACGGGACGAAGTCCGGGTGGCGGAGCGCGAGGAAGACCGCCCAGGCGGCCTGGAGGGCGATGACGGCAGGAAGGGCGGCACGGGCGTAGCGGCTGCTGCTGTGCCCCGTGAGGCGGGCGCGCCACAGGGCGACGGTCCCGGCGGCGGACAGGGCCGCGAGGGAAGGGGCCAGCGCCGCTACGTACGCCGTGTGCGGTACGGGCGTGAAGCTCAGCACCGCCGCCGTGGCCACCAGCCAGGTGCCCCACAGCAGGTATCCGGCGCGCGTCCGGTCCGTACGGGGGCGCTTGCGGCAGCGGAGGAGGCCGAGGACGAGACCGATGGCCGCGAGCGGGTAGAGCCAGCCGATCTGCGCCGTCAGGCGGGTGCTGAGCAGCTTGTACCAGGCGACGTTTCCCGTGTCCGAGCCGGAGATGGTCCGGGTGCGGTTCTTCGCGCCGCTGGTGCCGCTGGGCTTCGCGCCGCCGCTGTTCCCGGTCTTCGCGTCGTGGTTGTCCCCGGTCCGCGTGCCCGGGGCCCCGCCGGCCGCCGCGCCCGTCCGGGCCGTGGCGCTCTCCGTCTGCCCGAGCCGGGAGAAGCCGTTGTAGCCGAAGACCATGGAGAAGGCGCTGTTGTCCGTCGTGCCGTCCACGTACGGGCGTACGTCCTTCGGGGTGAACGTCATCATCAGCACCCAGGACAGCGACACCGCGGCCATGACCGCGCCGGCGGTCAGTACGTGACCGAGCCGCTTGCGGAAGGGGACCGGCGCGGTGACGAGGTAGGCGAGGGTGAGGGCGGGGACGATGAGCCAGGCCTGCATCATCTTGGCCTGGAACCCCAGGCCCACCCAGACCCCGGCGAGCAGCAGCGGGCCCGACCGGCCGCTCTGCGCGGCCCGTTGCCCCTGATCCGCCGCGAGGACCAGGCACATGATCAGTGCGGCGTCGGGGATGGCGTGGCCGAAGAGGGAGGCGGTGACGGGGGTGAGGGTGAACAGGGTGGCGGCGAGGAGGGCGGTGGCGGGGCCCTGCCAGCGGCGTACGACGCGGTGGAGGACCAGGACGGTGATGACGCCTTCGAGGCATTGGGGCAGGGTCAGGGCCCAGTCGTGGAAGCCGAAGAGGCGGGCGGAGAGGGCCTGGGGCCACAGGAAGCCGCCGATTTTGTCGAGGGTGATGGTGGCGGAGGGGTCGTAGGCGGTGAAGAGGAATGCTTTCCAGCTCTCGGTCATGCTGCGGGCGGCGACGGAGTAGTACGGGGCCAGGCCGCTGGTGGTGATGTTCCACGCGTACAGCAGTGCGGCTGCGGCGGCGATGCCGAGCAGGGCGGGGCGGGCCCAGAGGGGCTGGTCCTCGGGTGAGCGCCACAACTCCCAGCGGCGGCGGGCGCGTCGAGGCGCTGGAGCGAGCGGGGACGGGCGTGCTGGGGCGGCGGCCGCCGGGGTGGGTGGCGTGGAGGCGGAGGATGCGGACATGGTCGACGAGGGCTCCCTGGTCGCGGGACACGGACGCGTACGGGACGACGTGTGGGACGGGCGTGTACGAGACGGACGTGGCGGGACGTCCGTCACCCGTTCGGGTACGCGTGCTGCGTGCCGATGGTGGTTCCCTGTGACGGGCCGGGCAAAGGAGGCGATTGACCAGATGTTGTCCGGGAGTTGACCGGGCAGCTCAGCGCGGCGGACGGAGCCTGCATCCCGGACAATGCGCGGGGCGCCGACGGGGTGGCCGGGCGGCCGGGCGGTTCCGCGGTACTACGCCGCGCCGTCCTCCGCCGACGGGGCCCCGCCCGTCGCGGGACGCCGGTCCGTGTCCGGACGGCGGACGGTGACTTCGGCGACGGCTCCGCCGTCGGGAGCGTTGGAGAAGCGCAGCGTCGTACCGAGGACGCGCGCCTGCCCCACGGCGATCGTCAGCCCGAGGCCGTGTCCGCCGCCCTTCCTGCCGTCCCGGGAGCGGGTACGGAAACGCTGCGGCCCCTCGGTGAGCAGTTCGTCGGGGTAACCGTCGCCGTGGTCGCGCACCGTGACGACCGGCCCGTCGACGGTCAGGACCACCGGCGGGCGGCCGTGTTTGTGCGCGTTGGCGACGAGATTGCCCAGGACGCGCTCCAGCCGCCGCTGGTCGGTCTCCACCCGGCAGTCCCGCACCACCCGGACCTCGGCCGCCAGCCCGGTGGCCCGCACCGCGCGCTCGGCCAGCGGCCCGAGCCGGTGCACGTCCAGGTCGGCGCGCTCCACCTCGGCGTCCAGCCGGGAGATCTCCAGCAGGTCCTCGGTCAGCCGGCGCATGGCCTGGACGCGCTCCTGGACCATCTCGGTGGGCCGCCCGGCGGGCAGCAGCTCGGCGGCCGCGTGCAGGCCGGTGAGCGGGGTGCGCAGCTCGTGGGCCACGTCGGCGGTGAAGCGCTGCTCGCTGTGCAGCTTGCTCTGCAGGCTCGCGGCCATCGCGTCGAGGGCGGCGGCCACGGCGGCGGTCTCGTCCCGCGCGTACCCGGGGCACCGGGCGCGGGGGTCGTCCACCCGCGCGTCGAGGTCGCCGTCGCTGATACGGCGCGCCACCTGGGCGGTGTGGTGCAGCCGCCGGGTGACGTTGTTGGTGGCGTAGAGGCCGACGACGAGGGTCAGTGTGATGGCGACGGCCGCCGAACCGATGATGGCCTGGTCGAGGCCGCTGATGACGGCCGCCCGCTGGCTGAAGTCCTGGCCGACGGCCAGCGCCTTTCCGTCGGCCGGTGTCACCGCCCACATCGTCAGGCGGCCGTCGTGCTCGCCGAGCTGGGTGCCGCGCCGGCCCCGGTGGGCCATGTCGCGCAGCGCGGGCGGCAGGTCCGGCGGGTCCAGCCGCGCGTCGCGGCCGAGCGGCTCACCGGCGACGTACGTCTCGACCACCGAGTTCAGCCGGTCCAGCGCCGCGTTCCGGGCCTGGTCCTCGGACTGCCGGCTGACCAGGACATGGACCAGTACGCCGAGCACCGTGGCCAGGAAGCAGCACATGACCATGATGAACAGCGCGGCCTTCCACCGCAGCGTCGCCGTCCAGGACGGCAGCCGTCGCCACCGGTGCCGGCCCGTCCCCGCCGTACCGGCGCTCACCGTACGGCCTGCCGGGGTGCGGGGGCGGAGCGGGGGAGGTGCACAGTGTTTCCAGTCGGTGGTCACGGGGGCGCGGGCCGGAAGGGAACCCTACGTCGAACATGATGTTGGCTCCCCTCCATTGCGGCAATCCGGCGATCGCGTAACGAACGTCCATAAGAGGGCGAACGGTGCTGTTACCGCGTGTGGCGCAGCCCCGGCTCCGGACCGTGCGTCCAGCGGCGGGGCCGCTCTCTCAGCGCTCCGCCCCGGCCGCCTGCGCCGTCGCCGCCGTCACCAGCGTCACGGCGGCATCGCGTGCGCGCAGCGCGGTGTCCGGGTCGCCGCTGATCGTGGCCGTCGTGATGGCGCCGTCGATCAGCAGCGCCAGCTGTTCGGCCAGCGCCGCCGGATCGCCGGCGGGCAGCTCCCGTACGAGGCCGGCGACGTACGCGTGCACGGCGTCCTTGTGGTCGCGTGCGGCGCGGGCCACGCCCTCCGAGACGGCGCCCAGCTCGCCGAAGGCGTTGATGAAGGCGCAGCCCCGGAAGCCCGGTGCGGTGAACCAGGCGTGCAGCCAGTCGAAGACGGCTGCCGGCGCGTCCCCGGGCGCGGCGGCGTGTTCCTGCACGTGGGCGGCGAGGGCCGCGCGCCAGCGCTCGTCGCGGTGCCGCAGGTAGGCCTCGACCAGCTCGTGCTTGGAGGGGAAGGACTGGTACAGCCGCTTCAGGGACACGCCGGACGCGGCGCGGATCTCGTCCATGCCCACGGCCTGGATGCCGCGGGCGTAGAACAGCTCCTCGGCGGCGTCGAGCAGCCGTACCCGGGCTTCTTCCTGATGCACTGCGGCCTCCCGCTATCGCCGAGAACGATCGTTCTCGTAGAGTAGCGGACGCCATGGAGAACGTCCGTTCTCCGTGTGGTTCCTCCTGCAAGGAGTCCGTCATGACACCACGACCCCCGCTCCCGCCGTTCGACCGGGAGAGCGCGCTGAAGAAGGTACGGGCCGCCGAGGACGCCTGGAACACCCGCGACCCCGAACACGTCGCCCGCGCGTACACCGAGGACTCGGTCTGGCGGAACCGGAACACGTTCCTCACCGGCCGCGCCGAGATCACGGCCTTCCTCCGCGAGAAGTGGGCGCGGGAGCTCGACTACGCGCTGCGCAAGGAGCTGTGGTCCTTCCAGGACGACCGGATCGCGGTGCGGTTCCAGTACGAGTTCCACGACGCCACGGGCCAGTGGTGGCGCAGCTATGGCAACGAGCTGTGGGAGTTCACCGCGGAGGGGCTGATGCGGCGGCGCGAGGCGAGCATCAACGACGTACGGATCGGCGCTCAGGAGCGGCGCGTCTTCGGCCCGCGGCCGGCGGCGGAGGACCGGGCCCTGATCCCGGTGTGGTGACCTGAGCCGTCGCGGGGCCCGGCACCCCGACGCACCGCGCACCGCCGGGACATCCGGCGGTGCGCGGTGCGCGGTGGCCCGGCGCGCCGCTGACGACGACGCGCGCGCCGGGACCTGCGTCGGACGACGCTTACTTCACGTTGATCGCGGTCCAGGCGGCCGCGACCGTCTTGTACTCGGTGCTGCTGGCGCCGTACAGGTCGGCGGCGGCCTTCAGCGTGCCGGTGCGGGCGCCCGCGTACTTCGTGGTGGAGGTGAAGTACGTGGTCAGCGCGCGGTACCAGATCTTCTCGGCCTTGCTGCGGCCGATGCCGGTGACCTTCGAGTTGTCGTAGGTCGGGCTGTTGTAGGTCACGCCGTTGATCGTCTTGCTGCCGCTGCCCTCGGAGAGCAGGTAGAACCAGTGGTTGGCCGGGCCCGAGGAGTAGTGCACGTCGACGTTGCCCAGCGACGAGGACCAGTAGTCCTTGGACGCGCCGTCCTTGGAGGGCTTGTCCATGTAGCGCAGCGGGCTGCCGTCACCGTTGATGTCGATCTTCTCGCCGATGAGGTAGTCGCCCTTGTCGGCCGCGTTGTTGGCGTAGAACTCGGCCGCCGTGCCGAAGATGTCGGACGTCGCCTCGTTCAGGCCGCCGGACTCGCCGCTGTAGTTGAGCCGCGCGGTGGCCGCGGTGACGCCGTGGCTCATCTCGTGGGCGGCCACGTCCAGCGAGGTCAGCGGGTTGCTGTTGTTCTCGCCGTCGCCGTACGTCATGCAGAAGCAGGTGTCCTGCCAGAACGCGTTGACGTAGCTGTTGCCGTAGTGGACGCGGGAGTAGGCGGCCTTGCCGTCGTTGCGGATGCCGTTGCGGCCGTGCACGTTCTTGTAGTAGTCCCAGGTGACCGCCGCACCGTAGTGCGCGTCGACGGCCGCGGTCTGCCGGCCGCCGCCCCACGTGTCGTCGGCGTCGGTGAAGAGCGTGCCGGTGCCGGACGTGCCCTGGCGCAGGTCGTACGTCTTGTGGCCGCCGCGGGCGCCGTCGGTGAGGTTGTAGGTGCTGCCGCTCTTGGTGGTGGTGAGCGGGACGGTGCCGCTGTACGTGCTGGTGCCCGTACCGGTCTCGATCGTCTCGTCCTGGAAGAGCTTGGCCCCGGTCTTCGCGTCGGTGACGACGTGCAGTTCGCTCGGCGTGCCGTCCTTCTGGACGCCGGTCACCACCGTCTCGTAGGCCAGTACGGGCTTGCCGGTGGCGGCCCAGATCACCTTGCGCGGCGCGTTCTTGGCCTCGGCCTTGGTGTTCTTCTCGGCGGCCGAGGCGGACAGCGCGCTCTTCTTCGCGGCCGTCGCCGGCTGCGCGGCGTCCGTGGTGGGCACGGCTATCTTGGCCTGCGTCGCCTTGTCGACCGTGCGGGCGCCGCTCTTCTTCTCATGGACGACCAGGTCCCCGCCGAGGACCGGCAGGCCCTCGTACGTGCGCTCGTAGCGCGTGTGCACCGTGCCGTCCGCGTCCTTGATGACGTCACGGGCGACGAGCTTCTCCTGACCGCTGAGGCCGATCTTCTGCGCGGTGACGGCGGCTTCCGCCTGCGCGCTCTTGATCGCGGTCACCCGCTGCTGGGCGGACAGCGCGACGGCGTTCGCGCCGGTCGCGGCGTCGGGCTGCGCGGTCGCCGAGCCGGTCTGGACGGTGACCGCGACCATCGCGGCGGAGGCGACCAGGGCGGCGGCACGGAGGGTGTACTTGCGGGGGGTGGAGGTCATGCGTCTCAACTCAGTCTCCTAGCGCGGACCGTACGGTTTCGGCCCGAATGAGGGGGAGGGCGAGCCCTGTCGGGCCGCCCGGTGGTGCAGGAGTGAATCGAGAGGAGACTGCCATCAACCGACCGTGTTTGTCAGGTCTTCAACAAGGATTTCACAGGGGGTTTGACGATATGCGGTTGTTTGTCGCCGATTTCTGGTCGCTAGGGACCACTTTTGTGAACAGTGGGTGGCGAGTGGAGACGTGGGAGTGGCGGATCCGCCCCGGCGCACATCACCGCCGTACCGCATGCCGGAGGCCCGGCGCCGCCATCGGGCGCCGGGCCTCCGTATCGTTCGCCGGCGGTGGTGCCGCTACGGGAACGCTGCCTCAGGGGGTGGGCAGCTTCGCCGACCAGGCCGTCACGGACAGCGTGCCGTTGTCCACTTCCTGGTCGAACGGGAGCACGTTGTGACCGTTGCCGCCCCTGGGCGAGACCTGCACGTACTTGGCGTACGCGGTGTTCGCGCCGGTGTGCGTCCACACCAGGTCGGCGTAGGCGCTCTTGCCCGGCGCGAGCGTGACCGGGTGCACGCCCGGGTCCTTGGCGAAGTACGTGTCGCCGTGCCGCGCCTGGGTCTTGATCGCGGTGTGTCCGGCGCCTTCCAGCGCCAGGCCCGGGTAACCGGAGATCGTGCAAGTGCTCTTGCCGACGTTCTCCATCCGCAGGTACGTGCCCGCGTGGTTCATCCCGGCCTGGCTCCCGCCCGCGTCCGTCGTGGAGACCTTCAGCGTCCCCGGCTGGCACGCTCCGGCACCGGCCGGCCCCGCCCCGGCGGCGGAAGCCGCACCGGTACTCACCCCGGTGGCCAGGGCGGCGGCAGCGGCGACGGCGGCAGCGGTACGCAGACCACGCATGGTTGATCAACTCCCTCTTCCCCGGCATCCCGGGGAACACGCTCGTGATGCACCCACCCGCCTGCCCCACGCACGGGACACGACACGTGCCGGACGCGGCGGCGGGCCGGTACGGCCTTCCTCGTTTCCGTGCGGTCCACCCTGCGCGGGGACGCTGATGATCGGCTAACACCCGGCTAACGTCCCGGAACCCGCGGCGGTGTGCACGACGGCCGCCCCGGAACGTGGCCGGGGCGGCGTCCGCGCGCCGGGAACGTGCCTCCCCGGTCAGTTCATGGTCGACCCGATCGGGGCGTTCCCGGTGGTCAGGAAGGTGGTTGCCGGGAGCGAGCCGTCCGCCTTGCGGGGTCCGTACGCGGTACGGGCGTCGGTGGACCGGAACGCCGGCGTCGCCACGCCGCGGTCCCAGTTGTTCCCGGCCGACACGGCGGCGGAACCCAGCTTCACCGGCGCGTCGCCGTTGGAGACGGCCAGGTTCTTCGCCAGGCGGCCCTTGCCCTTGGCGAAGTAGAAGCCCGCCTTCTTGTTGGCGTACGCGGTGTTGCGCCGGAGGACGGTGGCGCCGGGGTTGCTGTTCTCGGTGAAGCCGTGCATCGAGTTGTCCCAGGCCGCGTTGTCCGTCACCGTGTGGGCGGCGACCGTACCGCCGCCGCCCAGCTTGAAGCCGTTGCCGTTGCCCTCGAAGGCGGGGACGTTCCAGCGGTTCTTGCCGTTGCCGTAGGCCCAGGTGTGCTCGATGGTGACCGGACCGGCGAACTTCCAGAGGTCCAGACCGTCGTCCGCGTTGTCGAACAGCCGCGCCCCGGTGATCCGGTTGCCCTTGCCCGAACCGAACTTCACGGCGATGCCGTCGGCGTTCTGGCCGTGCGTGGCGCGGTCGACATTGCCGTGACTGTCCAGATTCTGTACGAGATTGTCGTCGGTGCCCTCACCGCGCAGGGTGAAGCCCGAGTTGCCGTTGTCGGCGGTGACCAGGTTCTTGAAGATGCCGCCGGTGGAGGACGTGGCGACGAAGCCGTGCGCGGGCGACTTCTGGAAGGTGAGGTTCTGGACCGTCCAGTAGTCACCGGATATCCCGGCCAGCCAGGAGCCGGCCGGCAGCTTCGAACCGTCGATCCGCACCTTCTCGCTGCCGTACGCGGCGAGGGTGATACGGGCCGCGGGCGTGCCGTTCGCGGAACTCTTCAGGCTGCTCGTCGGGTAGTACGTACCGCCGCGCACCTGGATGGTGGTGCCGGCCTCGGCGTGCGCGACGGCGTCCTGGAGGGCCGCGGTGGACGAGACGACGACCGTCTGGGAGGCCGCCCCGGCCGTGCCGGGGGCGAGTGCCAGCCAGGCGCCGCCGGCACCGGCGGTCAGGGCGACGGCGGTGGCGACGGTCAGGGTGCGGGTCCTGCGGTGGCGACCGGTGGTGCTGCTCACGGCAGTTGTTCCTTTCGTGGGGGACGGGAACGGCGGCCGGCCGGGCTCGCTGCCCGGGGCCGCACACGTCCTTGTCACCGCGGCGGGCGGAAAGGTTGCCGTGCGGGGCGGAATGTTCCGGGCGTACGGGGCGAGGGCGTGCCCGGCCCGCTCGGTCCGGTCCGGAGCCGCGGACGCTTATCCTCGTCGCATATTGAGACAGGGGGATTGAGCCGGTGAATTCCAGGCGTTGAAAAGTGATTTCCGGGCCCGGCTCCCCGCGTCTCCCGCCGTGGAAATAAGTAACATCGGGGCCGCGTCAAACTCGCTCATTTGGTGACGTCGGAACGTCTTGCCGCTGCTGCCGCCGCGCCAATTTAATTGCTGCAGCACGAGGTTCATCCCCGCAGTGTTCACCCCCCACAGTAGGAGACTTCGCATGAAGCGCATTCCCCGTATCCTCGCCGGCCTGGGTATCGCGACGGCGGTCGCTCTCGGCGCGACCACGCCCGCCCTGGGGACGACGGGATTCTTCCTGTACACCACGCCGTCGAACCAGCAGGACCAGCTCGACAACCCGCGGAGCAATACCTGCCACACGATCGAGGGGAACGGCCGGGCCTACAACGGCACCAACAAGGTCGTCGCGCTCTATGCGTCGCGGGACGACTGTGAGGGAACCGCGACCCAGTTCCTGAGGCCGCGACAGCACGGTGCGGACGTGGAATTCCGGAGCGTGGAATTCATTCGCTGACCGGTCGCACCGCGCCGGTCCGCCGCGCCGGCCCTGCCCTTCCACCGCACCTCGGGTGGGCGGGCGGGCCGGCGCGGCCCGGCCCGCAACGGACCCACGCGCCGTACGGGCACGCCGGCCGTGCCCCGGCCCGAGGAAAGGAGACGGTGCCATGACGCACCGGCGAAGGCACACCCTGGCGGTGGTCGTCGCGTCGTTCCTGCTCACGGTGGTGACAGCGCCACCTGCCGCGACGACCACCGGATACTTCGAATACACCGAGCCCGGCCCCGTCCACACGATCAGGGACTTCTCGGCGGCCGGTTGCCACACCTATCTGCGGGCTTCCGGGCGGGCCTGGAACATGACTGATGTCCCGGCGGAGCTGTATTCCTCGGACAATTGCTCAGGGAATTTCTTGCGGAAGGTGCAGCCCCAGCAGGAGGCGCGGGCGGCGTTCAACAGTGTCCTGTTCAGGCCGCGGCCGAATTCTGGCTACTTCCGGTACCGGGAAGCCGGTCGGGTGAAGACGCTGCACAATCCCCGTAGCAATGCCTGCTTCACGCTGGAAAGTGACGGGTACGTCTACAATGCGACGAACAAGACGGCCGAGATCTGGCGCAGCGAAGAATCCTGCCGAGGTACGGCGGATCACTTCCTCCGGAAGCAGGAGCACTCCGACGCGCTGACTTTCGCGAGCGTGCAATTCATCAGGTAGCCGGGGGTGGGTGGCCGGAGAGCGATGATGTCGCACCGGGTACACCGCGCCCGGAGTCCCGCCACCTGCTTTCCCGTACGCGTCGGGGTCGCCGTACGCGGCGGTGCCCCGGCACGCGCGCCGGCCGGGGCGTCGCACGGGCGGTCCGTCCCGGAGGCGCTGGGCCGCGGACCGGCAGGGATGGATACTGATCTTCATGCGTATCGACTTCGACCCTGCACAGTACGACCGGCAAGGCTTCTACCGGCTGCTCACGGCGACCGTGGTCCCGCGGCCCATCGCCTGGGTGTCCACCATCTCCGGTGCGGGCGTGGCCAATCTGGCTCCGCACTCCTTCTTCAACATCGCCTGCGTCGCGCCGCCCATCCTGCAGTTCTCGGCCGTCGGACGGAAGGATTCGCTCCGCAACATCGAGGAAACCGGCCAGTTCGTGGTGAACCTGGCCCCGGAGGAACTCGCCGGGCAGATCAATGAGACGGCGACCGACTTCCCGCCCGGGGTGAGCGAGTTCGACGAGGTGGGAGTGGCCCCCGAGCCGAGCCTGCGGGTCAAGCCGCCGCGGGTCGCGGCCTCGCCGGTGGCCTTCGAGTGCGAGCTGCACAGCACGACGCGGTTCGGCGACTCGACCGTCGTCTTCGGCCGGGTGGTGCACGCCGCGGTGTCGGAGGAGGTCATGACCGACGGCCACCCCGAGATCCGCAGGATGCGGCCGCTGTCCCGGCTGGGCAAGGAGGAGTGGGGCACGATCGGCGACGTACGGGAGATCTCGCGCATCCGGTACGCGGACTGGCGGGGCCCGGCAGCGGAAGCCTGACGGGCGGGCGGGGGAGTACCGGAAGCCTGAGCGGCAGGCGGGGGAGTCCGGACGCCTGAGCGGCAGGCGGGGAGTAGCGCGTTCTGTTCCCCTCTCCCTCGTGTCCACTTCCGCATCACCCCGGTCTCCGGGACTCTGCAGTGACCCGGCCCGCAGGCGTAGCGGGCCACCGGCCACTGGAGATGCGATGACGAGATCGACGGGGTGCTCCGCCGCGGTGCCGGAACTCCCACTGGGCCCGGCACCGGACCTCACGGGCGCCCCTCGCGCCTCCGTAGGGCCGTTCAGCCGCCGTACCGCACTGCGGGCCGTCGCGGCGACGGCGGTCGGTACGCCTGCCCTGGCCTACGGAGGCGGCACCGCGCACGCCGCACGGGGCGACCGGCGGCTGCGCGCCATGACGTTCAACCTCCGGTACGCCTCGGACCAGCGCCCCAACTCCTGGCCCGAACGCCGCCCGGTCATGCGGGACTTGCTGCACCGCGCCGCACCGCACCTGCTCGGCACGCAGGAGGGCCTCTACCACCAGCTCCAGGACATCGCGGACGACCTCGGCGACGATTACGCCTGGCTGGGCACGGGCCGGGCCGGCGGCAGCCGCGACGAGTTCGCCGCCCTCTTCTACGACATCCACCGACTGGCCCCGGTCGAGTACGACCACTTCTGGCTCTCCGACACCCCGTATCTGATCGGTTCCGCGACGTGGGGCAACACGGTCATCCGGATGGCGACATGGGTACGCTTCCGGGATCTGCGGACCGGCGGGGAGTTCTACGCCCTCAACACCCACCTCGACCACCTCAACCAGTACTCACGCGAGCGCTCCGCGGCCCTGATCACCGACCGGCTCCGCGCCCTGGACCCGGCCCTCCCGCGCATCGTCACCGGCGACTTCAACGTCCCCGCCCACCACAACCCCGTGTACGACACCATGCTGAGCCGGGGCGCGCTCGTGGACAGCTGGGACACGGCCGACTCGCGCAGCACTGCGTACGCCACGTTCCACGGCTACCGGCCGCTGGTGCGGGACGGCGAACGGATCGACTGGATCCTCACCTCACCGTCGGTCCGGACCCGTCGCGCCGTGATCGACACGTTCTCCGAGGACGGCCAGTTCCCCAGCGATCACCTGCCGGTGCGGGCGCTGCTCGAACTGCCCGAGCCGTCCAAGGCCTGAGCCGCACCGCCGCCACGGCTGCCTCCGCCCCGTACCCGGAGCCCGGCCAGCAGGTCGTGCGTCGCGGCCGCCACCGCGTCCACGGCCTGCTCGAACACCTCCCGGTTGTGCTCGGCCGGCGCGCGGAACCCGGAGACCTTGCGGACGTACTGAAGGGCCGCGGCCCGTATGTCCTCCTCGGACACGTCGGGCGTGACAGGCGGCCTGAGCGTCTTGATGCTGCGGCACATACCTCCAGTGTGCCGTGCCGACAGGAAGGATCAAGGCCCGAGCGCTACTCCAGGCCGGTGACCCGGAGGGTGATGTTGAGGCGTCCGCTCGTCAACCCCGTCGCGGGGTCGCCGGTTCCCGGGCGGACCTTCGTCACCCCGTGGTAGGCGAACCGTGACGGCCCTCCGAAGACGAACAGGTCGCCGGAGGCCAGTTCGAGGTCGGTGCAGGGGCGGCCGCGGGTCTCGGTGTTGCCGAAGCGGAAGACGCAGGTGTCACCGATGCTGAGCGAGACGACCGGGGCGCTGGAACGTTCGTCCTTGTCCTGGTGCATGCCCATGGTGGCCCGGCCGTCGTAGAAATTGATCAGGGCGGTGTCCGGCGTGTAGCCGGCTGCGGCGGCCGCGTCCTCGTACGCGTCGGCCAGCGCCGCCCGCCCCAGCTCCACCAGCCAGTCGGGGAAGGCGGCGACCCGAGCACCGTTGACGTCGTCGGCGGTGCGCTTGTAGGTGTACGGCTGCCAGTGCCATCCCAGGCACACGGTCTGTACGGACATGACGCCGCCGCGCGGCAGCCGGGTGTGCCGGATCGGCACCGGCCCCCGCGCCCAGTCGCGGCAGGCGGCGACCAGCTCCCGCTGCCGTTCCAGGGACAGCCAGCCGGGTACGTGCACCGCGCCCGGCGCGGGCCGGGACCGTGCGCGCTCCGTACCGCCGGAACCGGGCAGGGGGAGCGGCAGGGGCGTGTCCACAGCAACCTCACTCCTTCGCCTGCCCGCCGGGCTGCTCCGCGGGCTCCGCGATCAGCGCCGTGGCGATCCGCCGGAAGCCGACCCGCTCGTAGATCCGTGCCACGTCGTCGTTGTTCGCCGACAGGAACACCGTACGCATGCCCCGCTCGCGGGCGTCGGCCACCAGCGCGGCGGTGACCGCGCGGCCCAGGCCCCGGCGGCGGGCGCTGGGCAGCGTACCCACACCGACGATCTCACTGACCGTGCCGACCGGCTGGTGCTGACCGGCGCACAGCGCGGCGCCGTCCTCCTCCGCCACCGCCACGGCGGTGTACCCGTTCCGTATGCGCTCCGCCACGACGTCCACCGCGCCGTCCTCGGCGAGCTGCCGGGCCGCCTCCGCCAGCTCGTGGGCGCCCGCCGCACCGACCTGGGTGTCGGGCTGTCCGAAGGCGACGTGCGGTACGGCGACGGCGTACGGCAGCGCCGGGTCACCGGCCTCCAGCATCCGGACGCGCACCGCCCCTCCGGTCCCGGCCTCCGCTCCGGCGTCCCGTCCGGCCCCGGCTTCCCCTCCCGTCCCGGCCTTCGCTCCGGCTTCGCCGTCCTCGCCGGGCCGGTCCTCGCTCAGGTCCAGGGCCAGCAGCGGGTGCTCGTGCACCCGCAGGCCCGACTCCTCCACCGCGGCGCGCAAGCGCGGGGTGTTCTCGGAGACCCACTCGAAGCTCTCGGGTATGCCCAGCTCCCGCTGCCGGGCCCGGACCCGGTCCACGTCGGCGGCGCTCACCGCGTCCGCCGTCCGCCCGCGGGCGGGCCGCGCGTAGTACGGCCAGCCTCGGCCGTCGCGGACGAAGAGGGTCAGGGCCCCGAAGTCCTCGGCCCGGGCGCCGCAGCGCGGAACAGCGTCGTAGTACTCCTCGATCCGGTCGAGCAGCTGCTCCAGCAGCAGGTCGGCAGGGTGGTTCTCGTTCATCGCGGCAGCGTTCACGCCCGCATCCAAGCAGCGGTACGCCACTCACCGCCAACGCATTGCGACCGCCGCTCACCGTCGGCCACCTGCTCCTCGGCTCAGACGGCCTCGACGACGGCTCCGCGCACCGCGCGCGTCCATATCTCCAACAGCCGTGCGTACTCCGCACGGTCCTCAGCCGTCCACGACCGGCCGCGGCGAGCGCGCACGAACCGCCGGATGGCTTCGTTCGCGTCGGCCGGGGCAGGGAGCGCACCCGCGCAGGAGGAAGGAGTTGGGGGCATGCCGTCCATGCTAGGGGCGGCCACTGACAACGGGCCCTCGCCGAAGTGCCCCTGGCCGCCGCACCGCTGCCCCGGCGTGGCCCCGTGCGCCGGACGCACGCGGCTGACCAGCCATGACCGTTACGTGCCCGGCGCGCGGGATTCTCCGTATGTGTCCAGACCCACACCGTGTGCCCGGCCTCACCCGGGCATCGCCCCGCGTGCGCGCGGTCGCCGGGCCGCCTCAGCCCCCTGTAGGCCAACCGGGTAAATCGTCAGAAAAGCCGCGTTTCTCCTTTCATATGATCGAACGGCGAGGGTTGAATCGGAGCGTCAGTCACTCTCAGCACGCCTCAAAGGAGGATGTTGTATGCGTTCTGTCATGCGTCCGCTCTTCGTCGGCCTCGCGGTGGTGGGCCTGTCCGCCGCCGGCGCGGTCGCGGCTCAGGCCCACGGTCACGACGACGACGAGGTCAACATCAGCAAGTACACCAACGCGCCGAGCCATGCCTCGCACAACTGGGGCAGCGGCAACTGGAACTCGGCCGCCCGATTCGGGGACCTGGAGCAGGACTGATTGCCCCAGCTCCTTGATGGCGGGCACATCCGGCATCCCACCGGATGTGCCTGCCGGCACGCGAACGGTCCGGGCGAGGCGCCTCTCCCGCCTCGCCCGCCGATCCGCGGCCAAGGGCGCCCGGCGTCATGGCGAACGACCAAGACACTCCCGAGCGGCAGGCTGCCCTGCTGCAAGCGCGGCTGCACCATGCGCAGTCCGAGCTCGCACACCTCACCCGCAGGCGTGACGAGCTCGAATCCGCGCTGAAGTACGTGGTCGACCAGGCGGGCGGCGCGGTGACCGTCACCCGGCAGGACCGCGACCGCCTGCGTGCTGCCGCCCGCGTACACATACGGTACGAACCCTCCGACGGCAGCTGGCACTACGAACTGCGCTGAAAGGAACGGGTTCCGGCCCGGCCCCGAGCCGGGTGCCGGCTCGGACTCCGGTCCGGACGGCTCCGCGCGCATTTCCCCGCCCGCGCCTTCTTTCAACGGCTCCGAAACGGGTATCACAGAGAAAACCCCACCCCACTGTGTGCCTCGGAGCCGCAGATGCAGCATGCCCTGCCCATGCCCGGAGACATAGGTCTCACCCGAATCAACGGCAATGTCGGTCACTTGATCCGTATCGGCCAGTGGCTGAACGGAAACGGATTCGGTGAATACCAGCACGCCTTCCTCGTACTCCCCGGCGCGATGCTCATCGAAGCCGAGCCCGGCGGCGCGACCGTCCGTTCCCTGTCGGCCTACGACGGCGTGGACGTGCTGTACGTATGCCCGCAAGGACTCACCGACGGCCAACGGGACGCGATATGCGCCGCGGGGCGCCGGTACGAGGGCGTCCCGTACAGCTTCCTGGACTACCTGGCCATCGCCGTCCACCGCCTGCGCCTGCCCTTTCCGGGTCTCCGGCGCTATGTCGCCGCCACCGGCCACATGATCTGCTCCCAACTCGTCGACCAGAGCTACCAGGACGCCGGCGTACGCCTCTTCGACGACGGCCGCTGGCCCGGCTATGTGACCCCCATGGCCCTGTACCAACGCCTGGCGCACTGAGCCCACGCCGCACCGCCGAACGCGCCGTCCGGTAATGTCACTTCGCGTCCCCGCACCGATTCCGGTGCAGCATCACGGGTTGACGGGTCATCACCCCGTGCCGGCGAAAGACGTCATCGGTGATTGAAGCATCGGTCGGTGCGGTGTCCGGCCTTGTTCCGGCATTTCTCATATCCGCCGTCCTGCTGTCCGTTCCGGTCGCTCTCCTCGCCAGGTCACGCGGGCATTCCCCCGTTCTTCCGGTATTGCTGACCACGGCCCTGGCCGGCGTGCTCACCGTGACACTGCTGCCGGGGGCCTACGGAAACGGATCGCCCGGCAGCTGCGACCAGGGCCTGCCCGGCTTCGCCTTCCTGGCCTCCGCATCGGCCCGGCTGAACGTCCTGCCATGCTTTCTGGCAGTCCTCCTCTTCCGGCGCCCGCTCCTCGTACTCGCCGGGGCGGTGGCGCTGACCGGTGGCACGGAACTCGTCCAGGGGCACCTGAGCCTGGGCCGTGCGTGCAGCTACGACGACGTCAAGGCGAATGTGCTCGGCGGCGTCATCGGTGTACTCCTGGGCTGCCTCTTCCTCTGGGGCCGCCGACGCCGCCCGCCCTTCACGTGGCGGGACACGATGTGGGGCCTCGGCGCGCTCGTCCTGACCACGTGCGCCGTCGCGGCCGCGTTTCCCTGCACTCTCACCGTTGTCGACATCGAGGCGACGGCCGACCGGACAAGGGCGAGGTTCGGCGACACCCGGGCCATGCAGCAGTGGTTCGCCGGCACGGTCACCGAAATACACGGAGTGCAGACCGACCCGGAGATGGAGATCCGGATGCCGGAGCCCGGCCAGGACCGGTGGCTGCTGCGTGCGGTGACCGAGCGAGGTTCCGTCGTGGCGACCTGGCCGGACCGCAAACTCGTGGAAATCAAGGCCGACGGCCGTCGGGGCGAGGCCGGTTTCCCTGCCGGCACCGGCTCCCCCTCCGGCGCCGGTCCCCTTTCCGACACCGACCTGCGCAAGGCCGCGGAGCGATTCGCCCACACCTGGTTCCCCGCGGAGACGGCCCACGCCGATGCCCGGTTCCAGCACCTGCGGAACGAGCCGGACGCGCGGCTCCTCAGCTACCCGCGCCTCGCCCACGGCGCCCGGTCGCCGATACGGCTGGACATCGTCGTGTCGACGTCGGGGCGCGTCACGGGCCTCACCGCCAAGGCTCTGCCGTAGCGCCCGACGGCCCGACGGCCAGGCGGTCCGACAGCCCGACAGCCCGACCTCGAACCGGAATATTTAATTCAGCCGGACGCGGCCGAACTGAGCCGGACCGGACGAATCCGAGCAGATGAATGCGAATCCCCTGACCTGCCGGGTGGCACCCGCCGGATGAGTTGTCTAGACCTTCGCCATTAATAGTTACCCGCAAGTAGGAGTCGGCGCTCCGGTGCCCCGTCAGCGGTTTTTGACGGTCTTTACCGTCCGGGCTTTCGCTTTTCCGTGTGACATGCGACACAGCCTTAATCGCTGGACACGATGGCCCGCACACCGATTCGATGGGTCCGCGAGGTCAACGATCTTGGCCTCGGATTACGGGGGAATTCCCGAATCTTGTCGTTAGGCAATGGCGCTGAACGAGGGGTAGGGGCGTGTCAGTGATCCTGGCATCCGAAAAAGGATTCAATGAGGGGCATACGGCCCCGAACCGGCAGGGCGGAGGGGCGGACCACAGTTCGGCGAGACCATGCTGAGCCGCTTCCTCCCGCCGAAGGGCCCTGCGCGCGTCCTCACCGGTGTCACCCTGGTGCACACGCTGGGGCAAGGGCTGTGGATGGCACTCAATGCCCTTTACGCCACAACCGTTCTGCGTCTCTCGCCAGGCCAGTTCGGCATCGGTGTGGGAGTGGCCGCCGCTGTCGCCCTCGCGGTGAGCACGCCGGCCGGGCACCTGGCCGACCGTATCGGGCCGCGCTCCGTCCAGATCTGGTCCTTCCTGGCTCTCGGACCGCTGACCGCGGCGCTCCTCATGGTGCGCGGATTCGGCATGTACCTGCTCGTCGTGTGCGTGCAGGCCCTGGCCTACAGTGCCAGCCGCAGCGCGCGGATGGCGATGGTGGCCGGGCTGATCCCGCCGGAGGACCGGGTCGCGGTCCGCGCCTACCTGCGCGCCACCAGCAACGTCAGTGTCTCGGTGGGCGCCGTGCTCGCCGGTGTGCTGCTCGCCTTCGACTCCGTGCGGGCGTACCAGCTGGCCGTCGTCTTCAATGCCTCGACGTACCTGATCACAGGCCTGCTGACACTGCTGCTGCCCGCCGTCGAGCGCCGCCCGGCGCGTACCGGGCCGGCGCTGATCGTGCTGCGGGACCGGCCGTACCTGGCCTTCGTCGTCCTGGACGGGCTCCTGTCCATGCACAACGTCCTCCTTGAGGTGGTGCTGCCCCTCTGGGTGCTGCACCACACCGGCGCGCCGCGCTGGATGGTCGCCGCGATCCTGCTGACGAACACCGTCGCGGTGGTGTTGCTCCAGGTCAGAGCGGCGCGCGGCACCGACGAGCCGGCGGCTGCGGCCAAGGCCTCCCGGTCGGGATCGCTGTGTCTGGGGCTGGCGTGCGTGCTGTTCGCGTTCAGCGGCGGCGTCTCCTGGGCCGTCTGTTCCGTGCTGCTCCTCGCCGGCGCCCTGGCGCACGTACTCGGTGAGATCCGGCAGTCCGCCGGCAGCTGGGGCATGTCCTTCGGTCTGGCGCCGGACGACGCGCAGGGCCAGTACCAGGGCACCTACGCCATGGGCTCCGACCTGGGCAAGCTGATCGCCCCCGCCCTCCTGACCTGGCTCGCCGTCGAGCACGGCACGGCGGGCTGGATCACCATGGCCGTCGGGTTCGCCCTGGTGGGGGCCGCCATGCCGGCCATCGTCAGCTGGGCGCAGCGCAGCAGACAGTTCGAGCCGGACCCCGTGGCGGTGTGAGCGGGCGCGGCCCCGTCCGTCAGCCCGCGCCACCCGGCAGCGGCCGTCACCGTCAGCAGTAATCCCGTCCCTTCAAGTTCGTCGCGGTGTGTTCGTGCGTACGCCCGCATGTGCGCCCGGCGGTAAGTCCTCAGGCAGTGCCGTACGCCTAGCCGTACGTATTGCCGTGCGCGTTTCCCGTGTGCCGCCATACGCGTGCCGTGCTTCTTTCCGTGCGCGGTCCCGTATGCATGTCCGTCCGTCCTCCCCTTTTCTCCGTCTGCTGCTTTCCCTGCCTTGATGAAATCCTGTGGCGTTTTCATTCGAGTGCGGGCGCAGGAAAGCGCGGCTGGGTGGGGCATGGACGTTGTGATCTCCCGCAAGGAATTGGCCGAGCTGTTCCGGCGCGCCTCGAAACGACTGCGCGGCACCGCTCGACAAGCGAGAACGAGACGATAGGAAGAATTCGATGGGGGAAACCTCTGCGGCCTCATCCGCCGCTGTACCGGCGGGTGCGCCACCGGCCCTGCAACTGCCCGTACGGGGCCCGGGCGACCGCACGGCGCGTACCGGAGCTCCGGCGGAGTATCTCTGGTCCGGCGACGAGCTGGAGCGGTTGGCCGGCTCCGCCGGGGTACAGGTCCCGGACGTCCTCCACGCGGCCTTCACCCTGCTCGTGCACCGCTACAGCGGCCAGGACGACTTCGCGTCGGCGCGAGCGGGCGGCCCGGACGGCGCGCCCCCGGGCCGCCCCGTGGCCGTACGGTCGCGGATCGCGGAGGACGTGACGCTCACCGCGATGGCGTCGGCGCTCGGCGCCCAATACCGCCGGGCGGCGGCGGAGGCCGGTCCCGACGAGGCCGCCGAACTCGGCACCGGACTGCGCGTCGGCCATGCCGCATCCGACGGCCCCGCCGTCCTCCCCGAGGGCTTCGCGCTGCTCCTGCACAGCGAACGGACGCCGGACGGCCACCGGTTCACCCTGCACCACGACACCGAACTCCTCACCGACGAGCTGGTCACCCGTATGACCGCCAACCTCGTCACCCTCCTGCGCGACGCCGTCCGGCGCCCGGAGGCGCCCGTGGGTGAACTCGCCTTCCTGTCGGAGGCCGAGACCCGGCACCTGCTGCACGAGCTGAACGACACGGCGCACCCGTACGCGTCCGACACCCCGCTGCACGCCCTGGTCGAGGCGCAGGCCCTCCGTACGCCCGACGCGGCGGCCGTCGAGTGGCGGGGCACCGTGGTGACCTACCGGCAGCTCGACGAACGGGCCAACGGGCTGGCGCGCGCCCTGGCGGCGGCCGGCGTCGCCCCGGGGGACCGGGTCGGGCTGTCGCTGCCCCGCTCCCACCACGTCGTCACGCTGATCCTCGCCGTCCACAAGGCGGGCTGCGCCTACGTGCCCCTGGACCCGGCCTACCCGGCGGACCGGCTGAGCGCCATCGCGGCCACCGCCGAGATGTCCGCCGTCGTCCACGACGGTGACGGCGCCCCGGCCTGGCTGGACGGCACCGGCGTGGCCCCGCTGCCCTGGACGGAGCTGTGGGAGAAGGCGTCCGGCGAGGACACCGGCCCCCTGGGCATCACCGTCGAGCCGGCCGCCACCACCCACCTCATCTACACCTCCGGCTCCACCGGCCTGCCCAAGGGCGTGGTCATCAGCCACCGCAACGTGGTCGCCCTGCTCGCCTGGGCCGAGGACACCTACCGGGCGGAGGAGCTGTCCCGGGTCCTGTTCTCCACCTCGCTCAACTTCGACCTGTCGGTGTACGAGCTGTGGGCCCCGCTCACCCGCGGCGGCTGCGTGGTCGTCGTGGACAACGTCCTCGCCCTCACCGAGGACGGGGACCTGCGTCCGACGCTGGTCAACACCGTGCCGAGCGCCCTGAACGTCCTGCTCCAGCGGGCGGCGCTGCCGGCCACGACGCGGGTCCTGAACGTGGCCGGCGAGCCGCTGTCCAAGGAACTGGTCAACGCCGCTTTCGAGAACAGCGGAATCGCACGCCTCTACAACCTCTACGGCCCCTCCGAAGACACCACGTACTCCACGTGGAAGTGCTTCACCGGGCCGACCACCACCGCCCCCACCATCGGCGTCCCCGTCCACAACACCGTCGCCCACCTCCTCGACGCCCACGGGCGGCTGGTGCCCCAGGGCGCCACCGGCGAACTGCACCTGGGCGGCGACGGCCTGGCGGGCGGGTACATCAACGACCCGGAGCGCACCGCCGCCGCGTTCGTCCCCGCCCCGGCACCGCTCGCGGCCCGCACGGGCGGCCGGCTTTACCGCACCGGTGACCTGGCCAGGTGGACGGAGGACGGCGAGCTGCGCTTCCTGGGGCGCAAGGACAGCCAGGTGAAGGTACGCGGCTTCCGCATCGAACTCGGCGAGATCGAGGCCGTGCTCCGCGAAGCCGTCGGCCTGCGCGACGTCGCCGCGCTGGCCGTGCGCACCGGCGGCGACACCCGCCTGGTCTGCTACGTCGGCCTCGAAGGCGACGCGGTCACCGTCGAGACGATGAGCAGCCACCTGCGGGCCCGGCTGCCCCACTACATGCAGCCCGCCAAGATCCTGGTCGAGGACCGGCTGCCCCGGCTGCCCAACGGCAAGGTCGACCGCAAGGAACTCGCCGCCCGGGACATCGACTGGAGCCTGGGCACCACCACCTGCCTCACCGGCGACGACCCCGACGAGGCGGCGGTCGCACGGGTCTGGACCGACCTGCTGGGCACCGCACAGCTCTCCTCCGACCTGGACTTCTTCTCCGTGGGCGGACACTCACTGCTGGCGAACCTGCTGGCGGCCCGCCTGTCGGACACGGCCGGCCACCCGGTACGCGTCGCCGAGGTCTACGAACACCGCACCCTCACCGAGCAGGCCCGCCTGCTGCGCCGCAAGCGCGCCCAGCAGCCCGGCACCCCGGGCACGGCCGGCACCGCCGGAGACACCGCGGGCACGCTGCGCGCGGTCGCGGAGACGCTGCGCGAATCCGGCCGGGGACACGGCGTCCCGGGCGCCGGTGCGGCCGTCTACCTGGACGGCACACTGGAGTACTCGTACCACGGGGTCGCCGACACCGGGACCGGCGAGGCGTACGGGCCCGGCACGCGGCAGCGCGTCACCTGCATCACCAAGCCGATGCTGGCCTTCGTCGCCCTGTGCCTGGTGGACCGGGGCCTGATCGGTCTCGACCAGCCCCTGCACGACGTCCTGCCGGAGGCGTTCCGGCGCCGCGACGGCGTGACCGTACGCGTCACCCTGCGCCAGCTGCTGTCGCACACCAGCGGCGTGGACGACTCCTACGAGGTGTGGCACGACACGGACCTGCCCGACCTCGACGCCTACCTCGCCACCCTGGCCGGGTACGGCCAGCTCTTCGAGCCCGGCGAGGTGTTCGCGTACTCGGCGGTGGGCACCTCCATCGTCGCCGCCCTGATCGAGAAGCTGCTCGGCGTGCCGTGGCGCAGGGCGGTCAACGACCTGCTGCTCACCCCGCTCGGCATCAAGGAGATCCCGGAGACCTTCACCGAAGGGGGCCACTACGAGGGCACCGTCTCCGTGGGCTACGTGTGGAACGAGCAGGCCAAGAGCTACGTACGGCACGACCCGCCCCCGCAGACCATCGCCGACGACGCCGCCGGATCCTTCTCCGTCTGCCTCACCCTCGAAGAGCTGGCGAAGATCGCCCTCCTCGCACTCGACGACGGGGTCGCTCCCGGCGGCCGGCGGCTGCTGTCGCAGGAGCTGGCCCGGCAGATGCGCACACCGCAGATCCCCGTGCCCGGCCACCACTTCATGCACGCCTGGGGCCTGGGCTGGCTGATGTTCGGCCCGTCCGCCTTCGGCTTCAACTCCAACGGCAGCGGCCACCACAACTTCCTCCAGATATTCCCCGAGGACCGGTCCTTCCTGCTGCTGCTCGCCAACGCCTACCCGGCGTTCGGCCTCTACGAGGACCTGCTGCGGGCCCTCACCGGCGAGGGCCTGATCCGCACCGGACGCCCCTTCACGATGCAACTCGACGACTGCGTGGGCACCTACGCCTCCGACGGGTACCGGCTGACGGTCCGGCGCGGCGCCGAGCACCTGCGCTACGCGTACGCCGAACGCCAGGCCGGCGGGGCCTGGCGGCAGCTCGACGAAGGTGACCTCGTCCTGTCCGGCGCGGGCGGCTTCAGCTCCATGTCCGAGAAGAACATCCTCGCCGGTTCCATTTCCTTCATCCCCACACCTGGCACCGACCTCCCGGCGTACGTCCGGATCGGCCAGCGATTCGCGAGGAAGACGCGATGACAATGGCGCACAGCCCGGCGGACCGGGAGACCGGCCCGCGGCACGTGGTGTTCGTGACCTGGAAGACCGGCAACGCCCCGGCCTTCGAGGCGGCCAAGCGGCTCGGCCACCACGTGACCCTCATCCGCTCGCTCCTGATGGAGCGGTCCCAGAACATCGACTTCGAGACCTCACCGTACGCACGCCACGTCGACCGGACACACGTGCTCAAGGACGCCACCGACATCGAGGCCCTGCGCGCCTGCGTGCGCGCCGTGCACGCGCAGCGCCCGATCGACGGCTTCGTCGCCACCGTCGACGCCCTCGTCGTCCCGGTCGCCAGGATCGCGGAGGAACTGGGCATACCCTTCACCGACGCCCGTGCCGCCGAGGCCGCCAAGCAGAAGAACCGCTGCCGCGAGATCCTCGCCGCGGCGGGCGTGGACAGCACCCGGCACGCGGTCGTCACCTCCTTCGAGGAGGCCGCCGCGTTCGCCGACACCGCCGGATACCCCGTCGTCGTCAAGCCGGCCCGCGGCTCCGGCAGCGAGGGCGCGCACGTCGTCGCCGACCGTGCGCAGCTGCGCCAGGTCGTCGGACAGGCGGCGGACGACGGCCCCTACCGGGCCGGCATCCTCGTCGAGGAGTATCTGCGGGGACGGTTCGTCTCCGCGGAGATCGGGCTCGCGCGCGGCCGGTTCCTGCGGCTGGCGGTCAGCGAACGCTCCACCTGGCACCGGCACGAGGCGCTGGAGACCGGTACGACCATCCCGGCCGGCCTCGACGCAGACGAGCACGACCGCGTCATGGAGTTCGCCGAGGCGGTGGTCGGCGCGCTCGACCTCAAGCTCGGCATCTTCCACGTCGAGATCATGATCGGTCCGGACGGCCGCCCACGGCTCATCGAACTCAACCCGCGCCTCATGGGCTCCTGCCTGCCCAACCTGTTCGCCCTCGCCGGCGGCGGCGACATCTTCGAACTCCTCGTCCGCATCCACCTGAACGAACCGGTCGAGCCCGCCGCCCCGCAGTTCACGCAGTACGCCACGGTCCGCTGGTTCGGTGCCGTGGACGCCACCCCCACGCCGGACCGGGTGCCCGACCTGGCCTGGGCCGCCGCCGAGTACGGCGACAGCCTGCGCTCCTTCACCGTCCGCTTCCCCGACGGCGACACGCTCCTGCCCTGCCGGGGCAACCTCGGCAACTTCGGAGAGGTGCAGACCGTCCACCCCGACCGCGCGACATCGATACGTATCGCCGAGGACATCGTCGCCCGTACGGCCGGCCTGCTCGGCATGGAGGTCACCAGGTGACGGCCACGACCACCTTCTACGAGCAGACGCGCACCCAGCTCACCCGGCTGGGCCTGCCCGGCGGCGACCCGCACGCCGCCACCGGCTCCGGCGGCACCTTCGCCGACGGCGCGCACTTCCGCATCGAGGTGCCGACCGTGAACACGGTGCAGGCCGCCGAGACACTGCTCTCCGAGAGCCGCCGCCGCGGCTTCACCGTCAACCGCATCACCGAGACCCGCGGCATGTACCGGCACACCGCCCGCACGATCGGCGAGTACGTCGCGCTCGGCAAGGAGTACGGCGCCGAGATCCTGATGTCCGTCGGACCGCGCGCCGGCTACGACATCGGCGCCAGCGTGCACACACCGGAAGGCTCCCGGATCGGCTACCGGCTGCGCGGCCAGGAACAGATCGTGCGGGCCGTGGAGGACGTCAAACGCGGCATCGAACTGGGCGTACGCGGCTTCGTCGTGTACGACGAGGGGCTGCTGTGGGTGCTCGGCAGGCTGCGCAACGCCGGGGACCTGCCCGCCGGAATCCACCTGAAGGTCTCGGCGCACTGCGGCCAGGGCAACCCGGCCTCCGCGCAGATGCTGGAGATGCTCGGCGCCAACAGCTTCAACCCGGTCCGTGACCTGACCCTGCCGATGATCGCGGCGCTGCGCCAGGCCGTGACGATCCCGCTCGACTGCCACGTGGACAACCCGCGCACCTCCGGCGGGTTCATCCGCACCTACGAAGCCCCCGACATCGTCCGCGTCGCCGCCCCCGTCTACCTCAAGACCGGGAACAGCGCGCTCGAAGGCCACGGCACCAACCCGGCCCCGGCCCAGCTGGAGGACATCCTGCGGCAGGTCGAGATCGTCACCGAGTTCCTCGGCCGCCACTATCCCGAAGCCCGCCAGAGCGGCACCGAACGGGCCCTGGAGCCGGCCGGCGCCGTACCGCACAGGGAGCTGTGACCATGTGCCGCATCTACGGCTGCTTCGGCGGCGACCACGTCAGCACCGGCACACTGGACGCCGTCGCCGACGCGATGCGCGAGGGCGGCCCGGACGAACAGACCCGCGAGCACGGTGACGGCTGGGCGCTGGGCAACAACCGGCTGGCCATCCAGGGCATCACGCACGGCCACCAGCCCTTCACCCGCCCCGGGCTGACGTGCGTGTTCAACGGCGAGATCTACAACCACCGGCGCCTGCGCGCCGAACTCGCCGGCCGCGGCTACTCCTTCGAAGGCGACTGCGACGGAGACGTCCTGCTGCCGCTGTACGAACTGTACGGCGACGCCTTCGTCACCCGCCTGGAAGGCATGTACGCCATCGCCGTCGTCGACCAGCGCGACGAGCCGTGCCTGAAGCTCTACACCGACCACGCCGGCATGAAGTCGCTGTACTACTACCGGTCCGCCGACGGCCGGCGCCTGTGCTTCGCCTCCGAACTCCGGGCGCTCAGCCGGTTCCCCGACTTCCCCGACGAGATCGACCCGCTCGCCGTCGACCGCTACCTCGGAGGCAAGGCGGTCTGGGGGCCGTCGACCGTCTACACCCGGGTACACACCCTGCAACCCGGATCGGCGCTGCGGTTCGCCGGCGGGCGGCTGTCACTCACCCGTACGTCCCTGGAGGCGGCCCGGCCGGAGTGGCCCGACGGGGAGCCGACCGTCGCCGCCGCTGCCGGGATGCTCGACGGGCTGCTGCGCGACGAGATGCGCCGCATGCTCGACGCGGACGTCCCGGTGTGCGTCATCACCAGCGGCGGCCTGGACTCCAGCTACACCACCGCGCTCGCCGCCGACCTCTCCTCCGACGTCGCCTCGTTCAACATCGCCTACCAGGGCGACTGGCCCGCCGACGAACGGCACTTCGCCGCCGAGGTGACACGGCACTGCGGGACACGGCACCACCAGGTGCTCCTGGACCCGGCCGGCTTCCCCGCGCTGATCGAAAGGTTCGTCCGCCACCTCGACCAGCCCAACAACGCCCCGCACAGCCTCAGTACCTTCGCCCTGTTCGAGGCGGTGCACGACGCGGGGTTCAAGGTCGCGCTGACGGGCGACGGGGCCGACGAACTCTTCGCCGGGTACGCCCGCTTCGTCAAGGCCGACCGCGACGGGGCGGTCACCTGGCACCGCGCGTACCAGGACACCATGGCCGCGATCCACACGGCGGCCCTGGAACGCCTCTACACCCCGGACCACCTCGCCCAGGTCACCGCCGCCGGCGGCTGTTTCGGCAACCAGGTCGGCGACGAGCTGGACCGGCGGGTGCGCTCGGGGGAGCTGAGCAAGCTCGAAACGCTGCTGCGCTACGACCAGTTCGAACGGTTCCCCTACTACATCCTGCGCCGGGTGGACCACCTGAGCATGGCGCACTCGGTGGAGGCCCGCATCCCGTTCCTCCAGCCGTCCGTCATGCGCCTGGCGCACGCACTGCCCGCGCACGTCAAGGTGGCCGGCGACACCGTCAAGGCACCGGTCGCCCGGGCCGCCGCGCGCTGGGTGCCCCGCAGCGTGATCAACCGGCCCAAGCAGCCGTTCACCCTGCCGGTCACAGCGATGATCAAGCCGGGGGAGGCCCTGTACGACATGATCGGGGACCTCCTCCTCGGCCCCGGCGCCCGCTGCCACGCGTACGTACGGCGGCAGGCGGTCCACGACCTGTTCCGCACCCAGACCGAGACCCCGGCGGCGCACGCCGCCGAGTCGCTCTGGTCGCTGCTGATGCTGGAGACCTGGCTCACCGCCCGGCAGCTCTGACCTGCAAGGACCAGACGTCCCGAACCATCGGGACGAAGCCACGGAAGACACCGGAAGAAGGAATCCGTCATGACCGACGCGCACGAGACCGCGCCCGCCATCACCTCGATCCTGGCCAACGTCACCAAGGACGACATCCGGCGGGATCCGTTCCCGCACATCGTGATCCGCGACGCGCTGCCGCGGGAACTGTACGACGCGCTGGCCAAGTCGATGCCGACCGCGGAGTACATCGGGGAGCGCATCGGCAAGCCGATCACCTCGAACGAGCGCTACAACTACATGTCCGAACTGATCCTCCACGACGACACGATGGCGAAGGTCTGGAAGGACTTCGTCACCTACCACTCCTCTCCCGCCTTCTACGAGGAGTTCCTCGACCTCTTCCAGGAGGACCTGCTCGCCAACCTGCCCACCGCGGAGGAGGGCATCGGGCGTCCGCTGCGGGAGCTGCGCGTGGGCCGGCGCCACCGGGACACCTTCGAGACCCACGACATCCTGATGGACTGCACGGCCGTCATCAACTCGGCCGTCACCGGCAAGCCCTCCGCCTACCGGGGCCCGCACGTCGACAAGCCGTACAAGCTCTTCGGCGGCCTGTTCTACATGCGCCTGCCGGAGGACGACGCGGTCGGCGGTGACCTCGTGCTGTACAAGTACCGGGCCGGCGCGCACAAGTTCTACACCAGCGCTTCCGAGTACGGCGACAACCGCTTCGACATCGACCCGCAGTACGTCGAGGAGGTCACCACCGTCCCCTACGAGAGCAACACCCTGGTGATGTACCCCATCAACCGCCTCGCCCTGCACGGCGTGTCGGTGCGCAGCCTCACCCAGCACCAGCGGCGCTTCGTCGCGCTCGTCGGCGACCTGCAGAACCCGCTCTTCGACCTCGCGCTCTGAGAGGGAGTTCCATGATCCCCTTCGACCGGCGCACCGGGAAGATCTGGTACGACGGCGCGCTCGTGGAGTGGGCGGACGCCACGCTGCACGTGCTCAGCCACGGCCTGCACTACGCCTCCAGCATCTTCGAAGGCATCCGCATCTACGGCGGCGAACCGTTCATGCTGACGGAGCACATCGCGCGGCTGCGCTCCTCGGCACACATCCTCGACTTCGACCTCCCGTACGACGACGCCGTGCTGCACGCCGCCACCCTGGACGTCGTCCGCACGGCGGCCATCACCGAGGGCTACATCCGCATGAACGCCTGGCGCGGCTCGGAGGTCATCCAGACCGCCGCCCTCAAGACGTCCGTGCACGCCTCCGTGGCCGCCTGGGAACTGCCCGAGGGCTACTACGCCGCGACCGACGCCCTGGAGAAGGGCATTTCCCTGGTCACCGGGCGCTACGCCCGACCGTCCCCCCGGTACGCGCCGGTCAAGAGCAAGGCGGCCGGCAACTACATGATCGGGACGGTCAGCAAGAACGAGGCGCTGCGGGCCGGCTTCGACGACGCCGTACTGCTCGACGACCGCGGCAACTTCGTCGAAGCCACCGGCGCGCACCTGTTCTTCACCAAGGACGGCGCGCTGCACACCCCGACCACCCGCTGCACCATCGACGGCATCACCCGGGCCTGCGTGCTGGCGCTCGCCGACCGCGAGGGCATCGCGTGCACCGTCGGTGACCTGGCCCCGGCCTTCGCGGCCGAGGCGGACGGCGCGTTCCTCTGCGGCACGGCCTGCGAGATCCTGCCCGTCGCCCGGATCGACGATCATCACTACGACCTCACGGGCAACAAGGTCGTCCGGCAGCTGATCACCGGCTACCGGGACCTGGTCGAGGGCCGTCGCGTCGTCGACGTACCGAACATCTGGGCCCGGTAACCGGTCCGCACAGCAAGGAACGAGGCTCCGCCACGGGGCCGCAACAGCAAGGGCACACACATGGAAGCGCTGGACGCGCTCGGGAAACTGGCGCCGGTGGTACTGGCCTTCGGGTGCGGGGTCGTCCTCGCGAAACGGAGGGTGGTGCCGGCCGAGAGCTCCAAGGTCTTCGCCGATTACGCCTTTCTCTTCGCGGTCCCGTGCTTCCTGTTCGGCAACATCTACCGGAGCGACCTGGGCGCCCTGTTCGACTGGCGGGCCATCGCGGGCTACGCGACCGCGGCGGGTATCGCCGTCGTCCTGGCCGGCGCGCTCAGCCGGGCCTTCGGGGTGCGCGACCCGCGCGGCCTGGCGCTGCGCATCATGGCCGCCGTCCAGGTGAACACCGCCTACTTCGCCGTACCGGTGTTCATCATGCTGTTCGGGAACGCCGCACCGATCTTCCCGGTGCTGCTGTTCCAGGTCTGCGTGCTGTCCCTGGTCATCATCTCGATCATGGAGCTGGGGCGCCCGGACCGCGGCGGAACCCTGCGTACGCGGCTCACCGCGGCCGTCACCGCCTCGCTGATGACGCCGGTCGTCATCGCCTGCAACGCGGGCATCGTGCTCAACCTGCTGTCCGTACCGCTGCCCCAAGTCGCCCTCGAAAGCTTCGCGTTCGTCGGCGACAGCGCCTCTCCGGTGGCGCTGTTCGCCCTCGGGCTGCACCTGGGCGGCATGGGGCTGACGGTGCGCGGGACCACCGTCGAGGAGCTGTGGATCATAGCCTTCAAGTGTGTGGCCTTCCCGCTCATGACCCTGATCGTGGCCCGCCACGGCTTCGGTGTCGGGGGCGACTGGCTGCACTACCTGGTCCTGCTCGCCGCGATGCCCGCCCCGCAGAACCTGTTCATCTTCGCCCAGCGCTACGACGTGGGGGTCGACATGTCCGCCGCCCTCGTCATCAAGAGCTCGGTCGTGGCCCTGCTGCTGCTCCCGCTGTGGGTGCAGTGGGCGGCGCACTCGGCCTGACGGCCGGACCGTACGGACGCGTCGACGCGTACCGATGCCGGGCCGGCCGTTCCTCCCACCCTTCCCGCGAACCGTTCGCGACGTCCGTGAAAGGCAGAACCGTGACCCAGACCGCGCAGCCCACCAGGATCACCGTCCGGCAGGTCGCCGGCCGCATCGGAGCGGAGATATCCGGAGTCGACCTGCGCACGGAACTCGACGACGCCACCGTGGCCGAGATCCGCCAGGCCGTCCTCACCCACCGCGTGGTCTTCTTCCGCGACCAGCACATCGACCACGCCCAGCACGTCGCCTTCGGCCGCCGCTTCGGCGCCCTCACCCGCCGCGAGGGCAAGAAGCACGGCGTCCACCCCGAGGGCCACCCGGAAATCCTCACCGTCGACCCCAAGGCCGACACCGAGCGCTACGGCGCCGACTTCGAGGAGCACTACCGCCGCAAGTGGGTCTCGCCGATCGCCGGCTGGCACAGCGACCTCACCCAGGCCGTCAACCCGCCGGACCTGTCCATCCTGCGGGCCGAGAAGACCCCCGAATTCGGCGGCGACACGCAGTGGACCAACACGGTCGCCGCCTACGAGGGCCTGGCGGCGCCCCTGCGCGAGTTCGTGGACCAGCTCACCGCCGAGCACGCCTTCTTCACGGCGGTGCACCTGCGCCACTCCGACGAGCGGGACCGCGGCATCCTCAAGCTGTACTGCGAGGACCCGCAGGTGGCCGTCCACCCCGTCGTCCGGGTCCACCCGGAGACCGGTGAGCGCGCGCTCTTCGTCAGCCCCGGTTCGACCACCCGCATCATGGGATTCTCCGAACTGGAGAGCCGCCACCTCCTGGAGCTGCTGTTCCAGCATCTGACGAGCTCGGAGTACACGGTCCGCTTCCGCTGGGAACCGGGCAGCATCGCCTTCTGGGACAACCGCACCACCTGCCACTTCGCCCCCACGGACTTCGCCCACCTCGACGTCGAGCGGGTGATGCACCGCGTCACCGTCCTCGGCGAGCCGGCGAAGGGGCCGAACGGATTCGTCTCCGAAGGTGTCTCGGGGGAGCCGATGCGGGCCTGGTAGGGGAAGTCCGCGGCCGTATGCATCGGTTGGCCGGCTGGCTGGTCGGGTGGTTGGCCGGCAACGGCGGGGGACGTCTGACAGACGGCCTCCGCCGACGGCACCGGTCCTCCTGCCTGACGAGCCGACCTGGCGGGCGACCTGGCGAGATCGCGCCCCAACTCCCAGGCCACTCCGTATCGTTGCGCCATGGACCGCATGAAGGTAGCCGTAGCTCAGGCAGGTTCCCCGCTGTTCGACACCGGCGGAGCAGTGGCAAAGGCGCAGCGGCTCATCACCGCGGCGGCGCGGGAAGGCGCTGAACTCGTCGTCCTGCCGGAGGCGTTCCTCGGCGGCTACCCCAAGGGCCTGGACTTCGGGGTGACCGTGGGGTCACGGTCGGCGCCCGGACGTGAGGAGTTCCGCCGTTACTGGGACGGCGCGATCGACGTGCCCGGACCCGCCACCGATGCGCTGGGCGCGCTGACGCGTGAGCTGGGGTGCCACGCCGTGGTCGGGGCGGTCGAGCGCAGCGGCCACACCTTGTACTGCGTGGCGCTGTTCTTCGGGCCGGACGGGCTGCTGGGCAAGCACCGCAAGCTGATGCCGACCGCTGCCGAGCGGCTGATCTGGGGCCTCGGCGACGGCTCCACGATGCCGGTGGTCGAGACGGGCCGGGCCCGCCTCGGCGCGGCCATCTGCTGGGAGAACTACATGCCGCTGTTCCGCACCGCGATGTACGCCAAGAACGTCGGCATCTGGTGCGCGCCCACCGTCGACGACCGGGAGAGCTGGCAGGCGACAATGCGGCACGTGGCCGTGGAGGGCCGGTGCTTCGTCCTCGGCGCCTGCCAGTACCTGACGCGGGCGGACCTGCCGGCGGACGTGCACCCGGTACAGGGGGAGGAGGCCGACACCGTGCTGATCGCCGGCGGCAGCGTCATCGTCTCCCCGTTCGGAGAAGTACTGGCCGGGCCACTGCGCGACGGCGAGGGCCTGCTCACCGCCGAACTGGACCTCACCGAACCGGCCCGGGCCCGCTTCGACCTCGATGTGACGGGGCACTACGCCCGGCCGGACATCTTCACCCTCCAGGTCGACGAACGGGCGAAGGAGGGCGTCGTCCGGGGCGATCGGGCCGCCCGGCCATTCAGCGATGAACCACCTAGCACTGTGACCGCATAATTCACCGGGTTGCTCGGGTGTGCTGGTGGGAAGTGTCAGCGCTTCCAACCAGCAGGGGAGGCGGGCCGGCATCACCGGTCAGGGTCCGGAGGCTGACGGAGCAGGAGGGACAGAAGCTTCAGCAGACTGTGCGGCGGGGCCCCGTCCGAGACGTGATCCACCGCTTCAATGAGATCCTTTCTGCACGGGCGATGATGTCCCGGACTGCCTCGGGGCTCGTCATGACGGATTCCATGGCCGTCTTGAGCCGCGCAAGGTCGCTCGCACTCCCGGCCGCACAGAACATGCCAGCCTCGCTGTCGAAATCGAGGCGCTCGGCAAGGAAGCCGTGAGGCAGTCCAGGCCGGTACTGCATCCGTTTGAGGCGTGTGCGGGCCAGGTCGGCGAGTTCGTCGATGCTGCACGGGGCCAGGTGGCCCAGCCTCGACTTCAGTTGAACCCGGATGCCCTCGGCCGGGTTGAGGTCCCGAAACCCCTTCTGCTCGCCCTTGCACCCGTGGTGGACCAGCATGCGGAAGATCAGCCTGGTGCGGTGGCCGGGGCGGCGGCAGACCAGCCCGGCCAGCGAGATTCGGTCCGACCCAGCGGCGCGGAGCCTGACCGGGGGCGGGTGGCCGCGCCGGGACCAGGTCCGGGCCTTGGGCGGCCGCAGCGCCTGGCCCGCCTCGTCGGCGGAGCACAGCCATGCGTCCCGTTCCCGCACCGTTTCCTCTGTCCGCGGCCACGTCTGCTTGAGCCAGGGCGCGACCGCGTCCCTGTCACGTTCGGGGGCCGGGCGCACGGGAACCTGCACGGTGAAGCCCATCTGGTGCAAGATCGGCCAGGTCTGCCGGGCCCGCTGCTGGGCGGTCAGGCCGCCTCCACCCGGACAGCGCATGCTCCTTGCATACGCCGCCCATCGCCGGGGGCAGGGCCCCGTGGCGAGACGACGTGATGTGGGCGGTGCGTTGGGGGTCAGCTGCTGCGGGTGGCCCAGATCTCGACATACGGGCCCCGGTCCACCGAGTCGACCTCGAAGCCCGCACCGGCCACAGCGGCGGCGAACTCGTCGGGATCCCAGACCGTGTACCATCGCCGGCCGTCAGGTTCGTCGAGCCAGCCCGTGCGGCCGGTGGCCTTGAGGCACACGTACAGCTTGCCCCCGGGCCGCAACAGCCCGCCGAACTGTCCCAGCACGTTCACCGCGTCCGCCGCATCGAGGTGGACGAGTGAGGCGGAGGCCCAGACGCCATCGAACGTTCCGGCCGGGAACCGCGTCCCGACCTCACGCAGATCGCACTGGAAGGTGGGCGCGTGGGCGCTGGCCATCGCCACGAACACCGGGTTGAGGTCGACACCGCGCACCACATGCCCGTACGCCCGGAACCTCTCCAGGTCGCGGCCCGGACCACAACCGGCGTCAAGGATCAACGAAGGCGCAGGCAGGGAGTCCGCGAACCGCTCGACGCGATCCGCCATCTTCGGAGCGTGCACGGCCGCGTAATCGTCGGCGTGGTCGCTGTAGACGGCGACCGACTCAGCGACAGGGTCCAGCGGCTCCCTGTCGGACGTGGTGCGTGACTTCATCCCGCCCACATTGGCTTGCTCCCGCGTCACTGACCAGCGACCAGAGCGAAAAGGGATCAAGCTCATACTTCACACGGCTGCTCGGACCCCAACGTCTGCGCCGACAGCACGTCGGACAACGCAACGGTCATCGTCACCCCGAAGCGAAAGGGTCACTGGCTAAGTGTCCAGGTGGCTATGGCGCGCGCCGTGGAACGTATGGTGCGTGCGGTTTCGAGGGCGTGGGTGCGTGCGTGGAAGGCAGCGCTCCGTCCGAAGCTGATCGAGCGGCGTCCGGGGCCACGCCGGAGGAGGTCCTGATAGAGGTCCTGGTGCCGCTCGGCTATGAGCGCGGGGTCGAAGCGGGCCGAGTTCCGCAGGGCCGCCTCGCCCATGCGCCGGCGCAGCTGGTCATCGCCTACGAGCTTGAGCAGCGCCGTGGCCATGCCGTCGGCGCGGCCGGTGGGCACCAGGTATCCGTCGACACCGTCCTTGACGATCTCACGCGGCCCGACCGGGCAGTCCGTGGAGACAACGGGCAGACCGCACCGCATCGCTTCGACAATCGTCATGCCGAACGATTCCCGGTCGGAGGCCGAGACGGCGATCGAGCCTTTCGCCCATTCCGGTTCGAGCGGGTCGACTTTGCCCATGAGATGGGCGCGGTCACGCAGTCCGAGTTCATCGATCAGGCGGGTGAGGGCTTCCTTCTCATTGCCCGTGGTGTCACCTTCACCGAAGATACGCAGCTGCCAGTCCGGGTACTGTCCGGCCACTTCGGCGAACGCCTTGATCAGGAGATCGTAGCGCTTGAGGGGAATCAGCCGGCCCGCTGCGAGGATGACCTTTCCGCTGCCGTCGGCGGGTTCTACGGTGGGCCGCGGGACGCTGTTCGGTATCGCCTCCACCCGTACGCCCGGGAAATCGAGCTGCCGGTACGCCCGGGCGTCGGACTCGGACACCGTGGTGATGGCGTCCAGCAACTGATAGCGATGGCGTATCTCGTGCCGCAGCCGGAATCCATGGCCCGAGAACGTCAGGTGCTCCTGCCCCACGCGAATGCCCGCCGCGCGTGTCTGGCGCGCGATGTGGGTGTTGAGACCAGGCCGGGTTCCGACGATCACGTCGGCCTCCAGCCGCGACAGGTACCGGCCGATACGGGAATCCGTGAGACGGCTGTACTGCCGGTGCCGACCGTCCGCGCGCGGAAAGACTCTGGCGGGCTGGGCATGGCGGGGGTCGTCACCCTCGTAATCGGCCGACGCGGCACGCAGGTCCACGAGCGGGGTCAGCCGGACCTTCGCCGGCACATCCATGACCGGAACGTCGCGGTGCCGGAACACCGAGACGATCTCCACGTCATGCTGCTCGGCCATGACCGAAGCGAGGTTGTACGTGGCCCGCACCGTGCCGCCGATGCCGTAGGCATTGTGAATGAGAAAGACCATGTGCACGGGCGGGCCGCCTAACCTTCAAAGCGTCGTGATGTCGGGCCGTTCCCCTTCCCGTAATGGCATGGCCGACAGGGCGGCACCGGTACGCGCAGCGCGGCTTTGCGGCGCGGCTCCGGAAGGGCGGGGCGGCTGCATTCTGCGCACACCGACCCGAAGAAAACCTGAAGAATCCGATGCCGGAGTCCGGCCCGGCCGGAACGGGCCACGAAAGCCTGAAGTTTTCTTAAGAAAGCGGAGCGGGAAGTGTGCCAGGCTTGAAGACGTGCACCGCATTCTGCTCGTCGAGGACGATCCGCAAGTCGGCCCCGCCATCCGGCGGGGCCTGACCGCTGAGGGCTACGTCGTGGACGTCGCCACCGACGGCGTCACCGGCCTGGAACTCGCGCTGCCCGGGGAATACGACGTCATCGTCCTGGACGTGATGCTGCCCCGCCTCCACGGTTACGGGGTGTGCGGCCGGCTGCGGGCCGCCGGTGTCACCACGCCGGTACTGATGCTGACCGCGAAGGACGGCGAGCACGACGAAGCCGAGGGGCTGGACACCGGAGCCGACGATTACCTCACCAAACCGTTCTCCTACGTCGTCCTCCTCTCCCGGCTGCGGGCCCTCCTGCGGCGCGGCGGCCGTACCGGCACCTCACCGGTGCTGTGCCACGGCGACCTGTGGATCGACCTGGCCACCCGCCGGGCCGGCCGCGGCGCCACCGCCGTCCACCTCACCGGCAAACAGTTCGGCGTGCTCGCCGCGCTGATTCGCGCCCAGGGGCGGGTGCTGTCCAAGGGCGAGATCCTCGACGAGGTGTGGGATCCGGCCTTCCGTGGTGACGCTTCGATCGTCGAGGTGTACGTCTCCGCTCTCCGCCGCAAGATCGACACCCCTTGGGGGACACGCTCGATCGAAACCGTCCGCGGCTACGGCTACCGCCTCGCCCCCGTCGGAGGCACCGGTGACTGAGCGCGCGGTGCCACCAGGACGCCCGGAGCAGCCGGGAGCCCCAAGGCGTCCGGGCCACCCGGGGGAGCGTCCGGGCCACCCGGACCCGGCGGCGCCGCACCGGCCGCGGGCCGGGGTGCTGCGGTGGGTGCCGACCGAGGCCCGGGCCGCGATCCTCGCCGGACTCGCCGCCTGTGTCGTCTTCACGGCCGGAGCCTGGTGGCTGCGCGCCCATGTCCATGAAGAGACCTTGGAACAGACCGCGCACCTCGCCGCGGTCCAGGCGCACACCACCGCGGCGACCGAGGCGAGCGCCGACCAGAGCCACGTCTTCGAGCAGGGCTTCTGGCCCAAGATCGAGATCGACGACCGTGGCCGGGTCCACCCTGCCGCCGGCATCGCCGTCACCCTGGACGGCCTCGAAGACCTCATGCCACCCGCCCCGCCCGACGCCGGCCCTGACTGGACCCGCACCGTGAGACTCAGCGCCGAGCGGACCCGCGGTCTGGCGCAGAGATGGCACGCCCAGCTCGAATCCGCCCTCCCTCAGGGGGACGAACCCGCCGCCGCGACCCTACGGACGCAGGCCCGCCAACGTATCGAACGCCTGCTGCACCGGGACCTCACCGCCGTCGCCGCCCGCTACACCCTCCCCGACCGCCGCTGCGCCGACCCCGCGGACTCGCCCGGCAGGTGCCGACGCACCGTTTACCACCTGGTGCCGCCCGACGACGCCGACGCCGCCGTCGCCTCGCTCGACGTACCCCTGAAGGCCGGTGTCCCCGCCGCCGCCCTGATCGTGGCGGCCACCGCCTGGATCACCACCCGCCGGTCCCTCAAACCGGTCGAGGCCATCCGCGCGCAGGTAGCGGACATCACCGACACCACCGACCTGCACCGACGGGTTCCCGTCCCGGTTGCCAGGGACCGGATCCGTGCGCTGGCCGAGACCACGAACACCACCTTGAACCACCTCGAAGAAGCCGCCGAACGGCAACGCCGTTTCGTCGCCGACGCCTCCCACGAACTCCGCTCACCCCTGACGGCCCTGCACACCCAGCTCGAAGTCGCCCTCGCCCACCCCGAACACCTCACCGACGCCGTCCACGACGCCCTCAAAGCCACCGACCGGCTCCGCCGCGTCACCGACGACCTCCTCTACCTCGCCCGCACCGACACACCGGAGCTCCGGGACGTCGTCGACCTGGTCGAGATCGCTCACGAACTCGCCCACGAGTACGGCCATCGCGGCCTCCCGGTCGTCCTCGGGCCCTTCCCCGAGGAAGCGCCCGCGCGCGGTGACGCCCTCCAGCTCCACCGGCTCCTGCGCAACCTCCTCGACAACGCCCACCGGCACGCCACCGCCCGCGTCACGCTCACCATCACCCCGGACGCAGATGGCTGGGACCTCTCCGTACACAACGACGGCACTCCGCTCGCCCCCCAGGACCTGGAGCGGGTCTTCGAACGCTTCACCCGCCTCGACGAGGCCCGCGCCCGCGACACCGGGGGCAGCGGCCTCGGCCTGGCCATCGCCCGCGACATCGCGCACCGTCACCACGGCACCCTCACCGCCCACACCCGCCATCCCCGCCCCGGCACCACGTTCACTCTCCACCTACCGGCCATCAAGGCATCACCGTGACAACCCCCATGACAGCCCCTGTGGCAGTCCCCATGACAGCCCCTGTGGCAGCCCCCACGACAACCCCTTCGCCCCGGCTCGCCATGCCGGTCATACCCGGCGCGTCCGTCGGCCGAGCCCTGTTCAGAGGCGTGGCCGGGGCGACGCCGCCGGCCGTCGCGCTCGTCCTCGGACTGTGGGGCAGCTGGAACCCCTCCGCGTGGACGGACGAGATCGTCACCATCGACGTGGCACGGCGGTCCTGGCCGCAGCTGATGGAGCTGCTGGGGCGGGTCGACGCGGTGCACGGCCTGCATTACGTACTGATGTGGCTGGTCGGGCAGCTGAACGGCGGGCTCAACGAGTTCACCACGCGGGCGCCCTCCGCGGTGGCGGTGGCCGTCGCGGCGGCCGGGCTGGCATGGCTGGGGCGGCTGCTCGGCGGTCCGCGGCTGGGACTGTGCGCGGGACTGCTGTTCGCCGTGCTGCCGACCGCGTCACGGTACGCGCAGGAGGCCCGCTCGTTCGCCTTCGTCATGGCGGTGGCGGTGCTGGCCACGGGCGTTCTGGTGAAGGCGCTGTCCGGCCGCGTCCGGGGCGGGTGGCCGGTCTGTTACGCCGTACTGATCGCCCTGCTGGGCTGGTTCAACCTCATCGGAGTGCTGCTGGTGGCCGCCCACGCGCTCACCGTGGTCCTGCGCCGCCCCGGCCGCCGCGTCCTCGTACGCCTGCTGTCGGCCCAGGCCGCCGGTCTCGCCGCCGTCGTCCCGCTGCTGGTCCTCGCCGCCACCCAGAGCTCCGCCGTGGGCGACGCCGCGCCGGTCACCGCCGGAACCCCGTTCACTTACTTCACCTGGCTCCTCACCCCCGGCCAGGGCACCCTCCCCACCGCACCGAGACTCCTGCTCACCTCCACCGCCCTGGCCGCCCTGGCCCTCCTCGTCCTGCGCCGGCGCAAGGCCCCGCCCCTGGCGCTCGCCGTCGGCGTGCCCTGGCTGACCGTCCCCCCGCTCCTCCTCATGGCCGTCTCCCTCGGCCACCCCCTCTTCGCCTACCGCTACCTGCTGTTCTGCCTGCCCGCCCTGGCCCTGCTGCTCGCGACGGCCCTCACCGTCGTACCGCTGCGTCTGCAACTGCTGCTCGTCCTCCTGCCGGCCGTTCCCCTCTACGCGTCCCACCTCGCCATACGCCACGAGGACAGCCGCCAGTGGGACACCCGCGCCGTGATCAGGACCCTGCGCATCCATGACGCCCCCGGCGACGCCGTCCTGTTCACCGGTGCCCGGTGCGGCCTGATCGCCACCGCCTTCAAGGAGGCGTTCACGGGCCGCCCCGACCTGGGCCGGGCGCAGACGGCTGCCGAACTCGGCGCCCTGGACAACCTCCCCACCGACCCCGACCGTCTGCGTCAGCGCCTGACCCGCACGCCCCGCGTCTGGCACATCACCTGCAACCACCTCTCCGCCGGAGCCCGCCAGGCCGCCACCCGCACCGCCGCATCCCAGCAACAAGCCCTGGCCCAGGCCGGATTCACCCCGTCCTACCACCACGAGGCCCCCGGTGTGGACATCACCCTCGAACAACGAACCGCCCCCACCGGGCAGCGATCGCGAAGATCGTGTCCGCCGTGTCCCCGCTCCCGATAATCCCAGCACCGGGGGCGGCCATTTGGGATCATGGCCGCCATGGATGAGGTCACAGTCGTCGTCGCCCATGCCGAGCGCGCGACCCTGCGCGTCGGTGACGTCTTCCTGAAGGTGGACGCCGATCGGACGCGTACCGGTGTCGAGGTCGAGGCGATGGCCCTGGCGCCGGTGCCGACCCCGAAGGTCCTGTGGCGCAAGCCGCCCGTGCTCGCGATCGCCGCGGTCCCGGGGACGGCCCTGGGCCGCCTCGGCGAGCCGTCGACCGCGTCGCCCGCGGCATGGGCCGCGGCGGGCGCCGCCGTCCGGAAGCTGCACGACGCGCCGTTGCCGCCCTGGCCCGGCCGAGGCGGCCGGAGCCCCGACGTGTTGGCGGCGGAACTCGACGGCGAATGCGACTGGCTCGTGACGAACGGCGTCCTGCCCGCCGACCTGGTCACCCGCAACCGCCAGGTCGCCGAGGGCGCACTCCGGCCGTGGACTCCGGCGTTCACGCACGGCGACCTGCAGATCACACACGTCTTCACCGACGGCGACGAGATCACGGGCATCATCGACTGGTCCGAGGCGGGCCAGGGGGACGCCCTGTTCGACCTCGCCACCTTGACGCTCGGACACGAGGAGCACCTGGCCGACGTCGTCGCCGGTTACGGCACCGACGTCGACCTCGACGTGATCCGCGCCTGGTGGTCGCTGCGCAGCCTCCTGGGCGTTCGCTGGCTGGTCGAGCACGGCTTCGACCCGTTCGCACCGGGCTGCGAGGTCGACGTGCTCAAGTCCCGTATGTGAGAGGCCCCCGGCGCTGCGCCGGACCGGACTGTTCGGCCGGCGCCGCAGCACGAGTACGGCCCGCACCACTGACAGTCGGCGGACGTGACCTTGCTTCCTGGTGCTGAGGGGCGGGGACGCGGGGCGGTCAGCCGGTGGTCGTCCGGGGTGCGTCGAGGGGGGCGTGGTGCTGCGCCAGGATTCCCTCGATGCTTCTCATCAGATGGTCTCCCGCTTGGTCGATGCTTCCGTTCTGGGCGCTGACCTGCGCGCCTTCCAGTACGAAGGTGATCGCGGCGGTGGCCTGCCCGGGGTCGCGCAGCCCGGCCCGGGTGCACATGCCGAGCAGTCTGCTGGTCTGGTGGGCCTTGTGCTGCTCGATCACTTGCCGGGCGGGGTGGGAGCGGTCGGGCAGCTCGGCGAGGGAGTTGATGAACGGGCAGCCCCGGTGCGAGATCGCCGGCAGTCCCTCGGCGATGAAACGGGCCAGGGCGAGGATCTGGTCCCTGGGCCGGCCGGGGTGTTCGGCCTCGGCCCGGTCGAAGGCCGCCTGGTAGTCCGCGGCGACGATCCGCAGCCACTCCGCGACCAGCGCGTCCTTGGTCTCGAAGTGCCGGTAGATCGCCATTTTGGTGGTCTCGGCCCGCTCGGCGATCGTCTGGACACCCACCCGCCGGATCCCCTCGCTCTGAAAGAGCTCTTCCGCGGCGTCGAGGATGCGCTCGCGGGGCGGCAGTTTGGCCACTCTGCTCGGCCTGCCGGCGCTTGCTGCCATGACTGCTACTCCGTGAGGTCCGGTCCGTTGTGGCTTCACTGGCTTCACCGTTACGGTACCACTCGGTGCCACGCGATACCGTTGGGTATCGTCTGGGACTCGCAGGTATCGTCTGAGGGGAGTGACAGTGGACATCACCGAGTACGTGGGCTTCGACGCGGTCGGGCTCGCGGAGCTGGTGGCCAAGGGCGAGGTGGCCCCCGCCGAACTGGAAGCAGCCGCCCGCGAGGCCGCGCGCGCGGTCGATCCGCAGATCAACGCCATCGTGGAGACCTGGCCGGCCGAGGACGAGCCCGGCCCCGGCAGCGCGCCGCTGGCCGGAGTTCCTTTCCTGATCAAGGACATCGCGGTCGCCATGGCCGGGAAACGGATGGAGCTGGGCAGCCGGCTCGCGGCCGGCAACGTCTCCGGCACCGACTCCTCCGTGATGCGGCGCTTCCGTCGCGCCGGCCTCGTGACGTTCGGGCGCACCACGACACCGGAGATGGCCTACAGCAACACGACGGAACCCGTGCTGTACGGCGCGACCCGCAACCCGTGGGACCTGGCGCGCAGCGCCGGCGGCTCCAGCGGGGGCGCCGGCGCTGCGGTGGCCGCCGGCGTGGTCCCGATCGCGCACGCCACCGACGCCGCCGGTTCGATCCGCGTTCCCGCCGCCCACAACGGCCTGTTCGGACTGAAGCCCACCCGGGGCCGGGTCTCCATGGGCCCCCACTTCGACGAGCTCTTCAACGGCCTGGTCGTGCACGGCAGCGTCAGCCGCACCGTACGCGACAGCGCGACCCTGCTCGACCAGATCCGCGGCCCGGAACCGGGCGACCCGTACTTCGCCCAGGAGCCGTCCCGGCCGTACGCGGAGGAAGTCGCCCGCCACCCGGGCTCGCTGCGGATCGGTGTCGTCACCCAGGCATGGGGCGGGCACCGTACGACCACGCCGGTGGCCGACGCGCTCGGCCGCACCGTGCGGCTGCTCGAAGACCTCGGCCACCAGGTGGTGGAGGCCGAGGTCGGCCTCGGGGTCGACTGGGAGGAGTTCGTCCTGGCCAGTGCCCGTCAGTGGACGGCGAATCTCACGGCCTCGGTCGACGGGCTGGCCGCCGCCTTCGGCCGGCCCGTCGACTCCTCGACCCTGGAGCCGCCCATCCTGGCCAGCTACCACTACGGGCAGCGGGTCAGCGGCGCCCAGTTCGTCGCCGCCCTGGACATCCGCAACCGCATCGCCCGCAGCCTGGCGCGGTTCTTCGACACCCACGACATACTGCTCACCCCGACCACGCCGGACCTTCCCCCGCTCCTGGGCACGCACGCCGAGGGCGCGGAGGCATTGGACGGCCTCGGCTGGCTCCGCCGCCTCATGGACATCTCCCCGTTCACCGCGCCGTTCAACGTGGCGGGCACGCCCGCCATGTCCGTGCCGGTGACGGCCGACGCGGAGACCGGACTCCCGGTCGGCATGCAGTTCGCCGCCGGATACGGGCTCGAAGGCCGCCTCTTCCGCCTCGCCGGACAACTCGAACAGGCAAGCCCCTGGTCGGGCCGGACCCCCACGGTGTGGGCGGGAAACTGACCGCGCCGGCCGGGCCCTGCCGCTTTCGGCCCATCCCGCGACGGATCGTCCCCTCCGCCGAGGCGAAGGGCGAGGCCGTGACCGTCCTGTTCGAGAGCGCTCCCCATCGGAAACGCCCTGTCCGAGAGCAAACCCCATCGGAAACGCGAAACCGCGGAAATACGGAGGAAGATCGGCCCATGACTGTGACTGCATCAGGCACGGCGGCTACGCACGTCGCCACCCCCGCCCCCGTCCCCGTCGTCTCGGTGAAGCCGGTGACGCTGGAAGCGCCGGACCGCGGTGAGAGGCTGCGGGTGAGGATCTCCGCGCCGGCAACCGGAAGCGAACTGCCGGTCATCATCTTCTCGCACGGATTCGGGTCGTCGTTGCACGGCTACGGTGCTCTGACCGACTTCTGGGCCGCTCACGGCTTCGTGGTCATCCAGCCCACCCACCTCGATTCCAGGACCGTGCGTCTTCCGCAGGGCGATCCCCGCATACCGCGGATCTGGCGTTCCCGCGTCCAGGACCTGAAGCGCATCCTCGACCAGCTCGATCTGCTGGAGGCCGCCGTCCCGGGGCTCGGCGGGCGCCTGGACCGAAGCCGTATCGCCGCGGCCGGACACTCCTTCGGCGGTCAGACGGCGGGCATGCTGCTGGGCCTGCGCGTCCTCGATCCGGTGAGCAACAGGGCGGAAGACCTCTCCGACGCGCGGATCAAGGCGGGCGTGCTGCTCGCCACGGCCGGCCGGGGCGGAGCCGACCTGACCCCCTTCGCGGCCGAGAACCTCCCGTGGCTGAAAGGACCGGACTTCACGCACCTGACCACCCCGGCCCTCGTGGTGGCGGGGGACGACGACGACCTGCGGATGTCCGTCAGGGGGCCGGAATGGCTCACCGACCCGTACCACCTGAGCCCGGCGCCCAAGAGCCTGCTCACGCTGTTCGGGGCGGAGCACTCCCTCGGTGGGATCACCGGCTACGACGTCCGGGAGACGACGGACGAGAACCCCGAGCGCGTGGCTCTGGTCCAACAGGTCACCTGGGCCTACCTTCGCCACGCACTCGGCATCGAGGACACCGGCTGGACGGCGGTGCGGAAAGCGTTGTCGGAGAGCGCCGACCCCATGGGCCGGATCACATCGAAGTGAACCGCTGAGCTCGTTCCCCCGCGCGATCGTCGCACGCCGTGGTGCGGGTGGCTGGAGGGCTGCACGGCAGGGCGCTGCCACCCCCCACGGCGACCGGAATGGTTCATGCCGGTCGGGATGGCGTAATGACTGAAACCGTGTGAGACGGGCGGTCGGTTTTCGTCATGGTCGTTTGGCGGTACCGAGGGTAACCACGCATCGGGGTTCACCTGCACCACGCTGACCAGCAGCGGTACCCCGCGACGCAGTGAAGGGGGTGCCAAACGTGACGTGAGGCACGTGGTGGTCGAATGTTGGACCTCTGTATCGTCCTCCGCGTCGGGCAGCTTGTGCCCCTCCGCCCCGAAATCTACTCAGCCGAACACCACACTGCCGCTGCCCCGGGCGGCCGCAGACCGCACGGCTTCGCCGGCGGTCCCTCCCCACCACACGACACGACAACAGCCCGGGCCGGCTGTGCGGGACCTCGCGCGCCCATGGGCGATTTCCACCTGCTCCGCCGCCCGGCGGGCACGGAAGAAGAGGGGACGGGTAGTGCCCGGTACTTCGCACCACAGCAGGCCCTTGTCGTCGGCGCAGCGTGGCATCTGGTTCGCGCAGCAGCTCGATCCGGACAGCCCCAGCTACAACACCGCCGAGTACGTGGAGATCGAGGGCCCCCTCGATGTGCCGGCGTTCGGGGCGGCCGTGCGGCGGGCGGTGGCGGAGACCGGCACGCTCAACGTCCGCTTCGCGGACGACGGCCAGGGGCCGTACCAGGCGTACGCGCCCGCGGGCGACTGGTCCTTCCGCGTGCTCGATGTCGGTGCGGAGCCGGATCCGCGGGCGGCGGCCGAGTCCTGGATGCGGGCGGAGATGGCACGGCCCGTGAGCCTGGAGACGGGCCGGACGTTCACCCTGGTGCTGCTGCGTGCCGGGGCCGGCCGCTGCTTCTTCTACCTGCGGGCCCACCACCTCGTCACCGACGGCCACATGTGCGCGCTGTTCACGCACCGGGTGGCCGAGATCTACACGGCCCTGGTCACCGGGGTGCCGGAGCGCGAGGACGGTGGCGGCTCGCTGGAGCTGCTGCTGGCCGACGACACCGCGTACCGGGAGTCGGAGCGTTTCGCGAGTGACCGGGTCCACTGGCTGGACCAACTGGCGGGCCGGCCCGAGCCCGTGACCCTCGCCGGCCGCACGGCCCGGGTCTCGCGGAGCTTCCTGCGGCACAGCGCACGCATACCGGACGCGACCGCCGACGGCCTGCGGGCGCTGGCACGGCGGTTACGCGTCGGCCTGCCCGTCCCCCTGATCGCCGCCACGGCGCTCTACCTCGGCCGGATGACCGGCGCCGGCGAGGTGGCCTTGGGCATTCCGGTGGCCGCGCGGAGCGGCGGCGGCCGGCACATCCGTGGGCCGATGGCCAACGAACTGCCCCTGTGGGTGGCGGTCCGGCCGGACATGAGCGGCCGGGAACTGATACGCCAAGTCTCCGCCGACGCGCGGAAGCTGCTCGGGCACCAGCGGTACCGGTACGAGGACATCATCCGCGACCTGCGGACGGTCGGCGGCGGGCGCCGCCTCTTCGGCCCGACCGTCAACATCATGTCCTTCGCTTCCGAGCTGACCTTCGGCGAAGCCCGGGGGACCGCCCGCAACCTGTCCATCGGGCCCGTCTCCGACCTCTCCGTACGCGTCGACGACCGCCTCGGCGGTGGCGCGCTCCAGCTCGACCTCGACGCCAACCCCGCCCTGTACGACGCGGCGGAGACCGCCGCGCACCACCGGCGCTTCCTGCGCCTGCTGGAAAACCTCGCCACGGCCGACCCGGAACTCCCCGTCGGCCGCCTCGACTTCCTGCTGCCCGGTGAGCGTGCCGAGGTGCTGCCCGCGCGGCCGACGGAGGCAGCTCCCAAGGTGGAGGGCTCCGAGGCTGACCTCCACGGCCCGACGCTGCCGGCGCTGTTCGAGGCGCAGGCCGCGCGCACCCCCGGCGCTCTCGCGGTCCTCGCGGGCGACGCCGGGGACGACGTACTGACCTACCGCGAGCTGAACGAACGGGCCAACCGGCTGGCGCGGCTGCTGCTGAAGCGGGGAGCGGGGCCGGAACGGCTGGTGGCCGTGGCGCTGCCGCGCTCCGCCGACCTCGTGGTGGCCCTGCTCGCCGTGGTGAAGACGGGCGCCGCGTACCTGCCGGTCGACCCCGGCCACCCGGCGGAACGCATCGCGCTCATGCTCCGTGACGCCGACCCCGTGTGCCTGGTCACCACGGGCCGGGCGGGCGCCGCGGCCCCGCATGCCGCGGACGCCGTGCGGCTGGACGACGACACCACGGTCCGCGCCCTGGCCGAAGGGCCCGGTGGTGACCTGACCGACGCCGAGCGGGCCGGACGGCTCGACCCCGCGCACCCCGCGTACGTCATCTACACCTCCGGGTCGACCGGCACCCCCAAGGGCGTCGCGGTCCCGCACCACAACGTGGTGCGGCTGTTCCGGCAGACAGCCGGGTGGTTCGGCTTCGGCCCCGACGACGTGTGGACGCTGTTCCACTCCTACGCCTTCGACTTCTCGGTGTGGGAACTGTGGGGGGCGCTCCTGCACGGCGGCCGGCTGGTCGTCGTCCCGCAGGACGTGAGCCGTTCGCCCGAACGGTTCCTCGACCTGCTCGTACGCCACCGGGTGACGGTGCTCAACCAGACACCGTCGGCCTTCTACCCGTTGATCCAGGCCGACCACGACCACCCGGAGCCGTCCGCGCGACTGGCGCTGCGCACGGTCGTCTTCGGCGGCGAGGCGCTGGACCCCGGCCGGCTGCGCGACTGGTACCTGCGCCATCCGGCCGACGCGCCGCGCCTGGTGAACATGTACGGCATCACCGAGACCACCGTGCACGTCACCCACGCCCCGCTGGACGAGCACGACGCCGCCGCCGACCCGCCCCGCAGCGTGATCGGCGAACCCCTCCCCGACCTGCGCGCCTACGTACTCGACAACGCCCTGCAACCGGTGCCGCCGGGCGTCACCGGCGAGCTGTACGTGGCGGGTCCGGGCCTGGCCCGCGGCTATCTCGGACGGCCGGGACTGAGCGCGGAACGCTTCGTGGCCGACCCCTTCGGCCGCCCCGGGCAGCGGATGTACCGCACCGGGGACCGGGCGCGCAGGCACCCGGACGGCAGGCTCGACCACGCCGGGCGGGCGGACGACCAGGTCAAGCTGCGCGGGTTCCGTATCGAGCCGGGTGAGATCGAGGCCGTACTGGCCCGGCACGAGTCGGTGGCGCGGGCCGTGGTGCTGCTGCGCGAGGACCGGCCCGGCGACCGGCGGCTGGTGGCCTACGCGGTCGCCGCCGGCGGTGACCGGCCCGAGCCCGCAGCGCTGCGCGAGTTCACCGGCCGGCACCTGCCGGGACACATGGTCCCGGCGGCCGTCGTCGTCCTGGACCACCTGCCCCTGACAGCCAACGGGAAGCTGGACCGGGCCGCCCTGCCGGCCCCGGACTACACCCGGGGCCAGGCGCAGCGCCCCGCGCGCGACACGGCGGAACGGGTGCTGTGCGACCTGTTCGCCGAGGTCCTCGGCGTGGACCGGGCGGGCATCGACGACAGCTTCTTCGACCTCGGCGGGGACTCCCTGCTGGCCACCCGGCTGCTGAGCCGTGTACGGACCGTCCTCGGCGCCGAACTGCCGATCCGCGCCCTGTTCGACGCGCCGACCGTGGCAGGGCTGGCCGTGGCGGTGCGGGAAGCGGGCGGGGACGTCCGGCCGGTCGTACGGCGTGCGGAGCGGACCGAGGTGCTGCCGCTGTCGTTCGCCCAGCGGCGGCTGTGGTTCCTCAACCAGCTGGAGGGCCGCGAGGCCGGGGCCGAGTACAACATGCCGTTCGTCCTGCGGCTGGAGGGCACCCTCGACCGGACGGCCCTGGAAAGGGCGCTCACCGACGTCGTCACGCGTCACGAGACGCTGCGCACGGTCTTTCCCGAGGTGGACGGCGCGCCACGGCAGGTCGTGCTCGACCCCGGTGCCGCCGCGGTCACCCTCCCGGTGCGCGGCACCGACGCGGCCGGGCCGGCGGCGGCCCTGGCGAAGAGCGCGGCCACCGGCTTCGACCTGACCACCGAGCCGCCGCTGCGCGCCGAACTGTTCGCGCTCGCCCCGGACCGGCACGTGCTGTCGCTGGTGGTGCACCACATCGCGGGTGACGCGTGGTCCATGGTGCCCCTGGGCCGCGACCTGTCCACCGCCTACGCGGCCCGGCTGCGGGGCGAGGAGCCGTCCTGGTCCCCGCTGCCGGTGAGCTACGCGGACTACACGCTGTGGCAGCGTGACCTGCTGGGGCAGGAGCACGACGGGGGCAGCCGGATCGCGCGGCAGGTGGCGTACTGGGCCCGCACGCTGGCCGGGCTCCCCGAGGAACTGGCCCTCCCCGCCGACCGGCCCCGCCCCGGCGTGGCGAGCCACCGCGGCGGGACCGTGCCGCTGCGCCTGGACGCCGCCCTGCACGCGCGGCTCGCGGCGCTGGCCGAGGCCCACGGAGTGACGCTGTTCATGGTCCTCCAGGCCGGGCTGGCCGGGCTGCTGACCCGGCACGGCGCGGGCACCGACATCCCGCTCGGCTCGCCCGTCGCGGGCCGCACCGACGACGCCCTGGACGACCTGGTCGGCTGCTTCGTCAACACCCTGGTCCTGCGCACCGACACCTCCGGCGACCCCGGCTTCGGCGAACTGCTCGCCCGCGTACGGGAGACGGACCTGGCCGCCTTCGCCCACCAGGACGTGCCCTTCGAACACCTCGTGGAGGTGCTCAACCCCGCCAGGTCGCTGAGCCGGCACCCGCTGTTCCAGGTGCTGCTGACCCTCACCGGCCGGACGGCGGCGCCCGACGCGCTCCCCGGGCTGCGCGCCGAGGCCGAGCGGGTGGAGTCGGGCACCGCCAAGTTCGACCTGGCGGTCAACCTGACCGAGGCGGTGGACGCCGAGGGCGGCCCCGGCGGCGTCGCAGGGTATGTCGCCTACAGCGCCGACCTGTTCGACCGGGCCACTGTCCAAGCGCTGGTGACCCGCTTCGTACGGCTGCTGGAGGCGGCGGGGTCCGACCCGGACCTGCCGCTGGGCGCCCTGGAGATACTGGGCGAGACCGAGCGCCACCGTCTGCTGACCGAGTGGAACGGCACCGCGGCCGAGGGCACCCGGCCCACCGCGTTGCTGCCGGAGCTGTTCGAGCGGCAGGCCGCCGCCACCCCGGAGGCCCGCGCGGTCGCCGCGCCCGACGCCGAGCTGACGTACGCGCAGGCCGACGCCCGGGCCAACCGCCTGGCCCGCCTGCTGATCTCCCGCGGGACCGGCCCGGAGCAGGTGGTCGCCGTCGCGCTGCCCGGCTCCGCCGGACTGGTCGTCGCGCTGCTCGCGGTGCTCAAGACCGGCGCCGCCTACCTGCCGCTCGACCTGGCGCAGCCCCGTACGCGCATCGCCGGCCTGCTCGACGACGCCGCGCCCGCCCTGCTGCTGACGGACGGCGCCTCGGCGGACCGACTCCCCGACGACACCGCCACCGCCCGTCTGCTGCTCGACGACCCGGACACCGTGCGGGCACTGGAGCGGCAGCCCACGACCAGCCCCACCGACGCCGGCCGAAGCGCGCCACTGGTGCCGGACCACCCCGCGTACGTGATTTACACCTCGGGTTCCACGGGCCGCCCCAAGGGCGTGGTGGTCACGCACCGCGGCCTCGCGCACTACGTGGCCCGCGCACGGCGTGTCTACACCGGCTTGGACGGAACGGTCCTCGTCCCCACGTCCCTGGCCTACGACTTGGCCGTCACGGGCCTGTACGGGGCGCTGACCTCCGGCGGGTGCGCGGTCGTGGCCGGCCTGGACGACGACCCGTGGCTGACCGGGCTGCTGGCCCGCACCCCCGCGACGTTCATGAAGGCGACCCCGAGCCACCTGGGCCTGCTGGCCACGCTCCCGGCCGCCCTCACCCCGGCGCGGCAGCTCGTGCTCGGCGGTGAGGCGCTGCCCACCGGCGCCCTGGAGGAGTGGCGGGCACGCCACCCCGAGGTGGCCGTCGTCAACCACTACGGGCCGACAGAGGCCACCGTCGGCTGCCTGGACCTCCACCTGGCCCCCGGCGGGACCAGGGACGGCGCCACCGTTCCCGTCGGCCGGCCGATGACGGGCATGCGGGCGTACGTCCTCGATGCCGGACTGCGCCCGGTGCCGCCGGGCGTGGCAGGCGAGCTGTACGTCGCCGGGCCGCAGCTCGCGCGCGGTTACCTCGGCCGCCCCGACCTGACGGCGGAACGGTTCACCGCCTGCCCCTTCGGCGCGCCGGGGGAGCGGATGTACCGGACCGGCGACCTCGCCCGCTGGACCGCGGACGGCGTCCTGGTCTTCGCGGGCCGCGCCGACGAGCAGGTCAAGATCCGGGGCCACCGGGTCGAACCCGGCGAGGTCGAGGCCGCGCTGGCCGGTCACCCCTCGGTGGCGCGGGCGGCGGTGGTCGTACGGGAGGACCGGCCCGGTGACCAGCGGCTCGTGGCGTACGTCGTCCCCGCCGACGGGGCCGGCGCGGACCCGGTGGACCCGGCGGAGCTGCGCGCGTACCTGGCACGGCGGCTGCCCGAGCCCATGGTCCCCGCGCTGTTCACCACCCTCGGCGCGCTGCCGCTGACCCGCAACGGCAAGGTGGACCGGCGGGCCCTGCCCGCACCCGCGCAGGCACCGGCGACCACCGGACGGCCGCCGCGCAGCCCGGAGGAGGACATCCTCTGCGGCCTGTTCGCCGAGGTGCTGGGCGCGCCCCGGGCCGGCGTCGACGACGGGTTCTTCGACCTGGGCGGCCACTCCCTGCTCGCCACCCGGCTCGTCAGCCGCGTCCGGACCGTGCTCGGCGCCGAACTGCCCGTCCGGGCCGTGTTCGAGACCCCCACGGTGGCCGGGCTCGCGGCCCGGATCAAGGAAGCGGCCGGCCGCAGACGCCCACCGGTCCGGCCCGTCGCCCGGCGCCCGGAGGCGGTGCCGCTGTCGTTCGCGCAGCGCCGGCTGTGGTTCCTGCACCAGCTCGAAGGGGCGGCCCCCAACTACAACCTGCCCTTCGTCGTACGGCTGGAGGGCCCGCTCGACCGCGCCGCGCTCACCGCCGCGTTCGGCGACGTAGTGGCCCGGCACGAGAGCCTGCGCACGGTCTTCCCGGACACCGGCGGCACTCCGCGGCAGGCCGTCCTGGACGCCGGGTCGGCCGCAGCCGCCGTCGAGCTGCCGGTACGGCACGTCGCGGACGAGGACGAACTCGCCGGGGCCGTCGTCGCGGCGGCCGCCCACCGCTTCGAACTGACCCATGAGCTGCCGCTGCGGGCAGAGCTGTGCGCGCTCGGCCCGGAGCTGCACGTCCTGGTCGTGGTCGTCCACCACATCGCCGGCGACGGCTGGTCCAACGGCCCGCTGGCCAGGGACCTGTCCGAGGCGTACGCGGCCCGCCGGGCCGGGCAACCGCCGCGCTGGGAACCGCTGCCGGTCCAGTACGCCGATTACACGCTGTGGCAGCGGGACCTGCTGGGCAGTGAGGACGACCCGGACAGCCTGGCCGCCCGGCAGATCGCCTACTGGTCCCGCACGCTCGACGGGCTGCCCGAGGAGCTGGACCTGCCCGCCGACCGGCCCCGCCCGGCGGTGCCCGGCCACACCGGCGGGATCGTGCCCGTCTCCGTCGACGCCGCACTGCACGCCCGCCTCGAAGAGCTGGCCCGTACCTCGGGCGCCAGCCTGTTCATGGTGCTCCAGGCGGGACTCGCGGCGCTGTTCACCCGCCTCGGCGCGGGCACCGACATCCCGCTCGGCAGCGCCATCGCCGGGCGCACCGACGACGCGCTCGACGACCTCGTCGGGTTCTTCCTCAACACCCTCGTACTGCGCCTGGACACCTCCGGCGACCCGGCCTTCGACGAGCTGCTGGGCCGGGTACGGGAGACCGCGCTGGCCGCCTACGCCCACCAGGACGTGCCCTTCGAGCACTTGGTGGAGGTGCTGAACCCGGCCCGCTCGGCCGCCCGGCACCCGCTGTTCCAGACCATGCTGACACTGCACAACAACGCCCGGCCCCGGCTCGACCTGCCCGGGCTGCGGGTGAGCCCGGACATGGCCGAGGTGGGCACGGCCAAGTTCGACCTGTCCTTCGGGCTCGTCGAGGAGCGCGGCCCGGCCGGTGAGCCCGCGGGCCTCGGCGGCATCCTGGAGTACAGCACCGACCTCTTCGACCACGCCACCGCCGAGGAACTGGTGGCCCGCTTCGTCCGGCTGCTCGGCGCCGCGGCCGACGGGCCCGGCCGTACCGTCGGGGAGCTGGACATCCTCTCCCCGCCGGAGCGGGAACGGATCCTCGGTGTCTGGGCCGGGACGCCGCGGGACGCGCCCGCCCGCACCATCCCCGAACTGTTCGAACAGCAGGCCACGCGGACCCCGCACGCGACCGCGGTCGTCGCCGGCGGCACCACACTGACCTTCGCCCAGCTGCGGGCGCAGGCCGACGGACTGGCCCGACGCCTGGTGGAGCGCGGCGTAGGACCCGACACGCTGGTCGGACTGTGCGTGTCCCGGTCGGCGCGGATGGTTCCGGCCATGCTGGGGATCTGGAAGGCCGGCGGAGCGTGCGTGCCCCTGGACCCGGGCTACCCCTCCGAACGCCTGGCGTTCATGCTCGCCGACTCCGGGGCACGGGTGCTGGTCACCGAGCCCGGGCTGTCCGGTCTGCCGGACAGCCACACGGCGGACACCCTCCTCCTGGACGGGGAGGAGCTGCCGGACACGGCCGCCGATCCCGTGCCGATGCCCGCCGTGCGTGCCGACCACGCCGCCTTCATCGTCTACACCTCCGGATCGACCGGCGTGCCCAAGGGCGTGGCCCCGCGGCACGGCGGCATCGCGAACCTGTTCACCAGCCACCGCGACCACGTCTTCGCCCCGGCGGCGCGGGCGTCGGGCGGCACGCTGCGGGCGGCGCACACCGCGTCGCTCTCCTTCGACCTGTGCGTCGGACAGCTCCTCGCCCTGCTCGCGGGCCACGAGCTGCACGTCATCGACGAGACCACCCGCCGCGACGCCGCAGCGCTGGGCGCCTACGTACGGGACCACCGGATCGGCTACCTGGGCATCACCCCGACCCTCACCCAGGAACTGCTCGGCCTCGGCCTGCTCGGCGGCCCGGGACACCAGCCCGCCGCGATCCTGCTCGGCGCCGAGGCCACCGGCCCGGCACTGTGGCAGCGGCTGCGGGAACTGCCCGCCACCGAGGTGCACAACTATTACGCGCCGAGCGAGTGCACGGTCGACGCGGTCGGCGCCACCGTCTCCGGCAGCGCACGGCCCCGGATCGGCCGGCCGGTCGCGGGCATGGCGGCGTACGTGCTCGACGAACGGCTGCGCCCGGTGCCGCCGGGAGTACGGGGCGAGTTGTACCTGGCGGGCGCCCAGCTCGCCCGCGGCTACCTGAACCGGCCCGGCCTGACCGCCGAACGGTTCCTCGCCAATCCCTTCAGCGCCGTGCCGGGCGCCCGGATGTACCGGACCGGGGACCTCGCGCGGTGGACCCCCGACGGCGCGCTGGAGTACGCCGGCCGGGCCGACGACCAGGTCAAACTGCGCGGGTTCCGCATCGAACTCGGCGAGGTCGAAGCGGTGCTGGAGCGGCACCCGTACGTGGCGCACGCCGTGGCCGTGGTGCGTGAGGACCGGCCCGGCGACCGCAGGCTGATCGCCTACACGGTGGCGGCGCGCGGAGCCGTACCGGACCCCGCCGGACTGCGCGCCCACGCCGCCCGGACCCTGCCGGAGTTCATGGTCCCCGCCGCTGTGGTGCCGCTGGACGTGCTGCCGCTCACCCCGAGCGGCAAGGTGGCCCGCCGTGCCCTGCCCGCCCCCGGCCCCGCCGCGCCCCAGGGCGGCCGGGCACCGCGCACGGCCCGCGAGGAGATCCTGTGCGGGCTGTTCGCCGAGGTGCTCGGCTGCGCCCGGCCCGGTGTCGACGAGGGGTTCTTCGACCTGGGCGGCCACTCCCTGCTGGCCACCCGGCTGCTGTCCCGCATCCGCGCCGTACTGGGCGTGGAACTGGCCGTACGCGACGTGTTCGAGGCGCCGACGGTCGCCGCCCTCGCCGCACGGCTCGACGCCGGCGGCACGGTGCGGCCCGCCCTGCGCCCGGCGGCGCGGCCCAGCACGCTCCCGCTGTCGTTCGCCCAGCGGCGGCTGTGGTTCCTCAACCAGCTCGATGGCGCCCGCGCCGCGTACGCCATGCCGCTCGCGCTGCGCCTGCGTGGCGGCCTCGACCGCGCCGCGCTGGCCGCCGCCCTCGCCGATGTCGTCACCCGGCACGAGATCCTGCGCACGGTCTACCCCGAGACTGCCGGAACGCCCGAGCAGGTCGTGCTCGCCCCGGACCGTGCCGCGCCCGGACTGCCGTGCCGCGCCGTGGACGAGACCGGTCTCGCGGCGGCGGTCGCCGCCGCGGCCGGGCACCCGTTCGACCTGACCACCGAGCCCCCGCTGCACGCGGAACTGCTCGCCCTCGGCCCCGACGACCACGTCCTGGTGCTCGTCCTGCACCACATCGCGGGCGACGGCTGGTCCAACCTGCCGCTCGCCCGGGACGTCACCGCGGCCTACGCCGCCCGCCGCGCGGGCGAGACCCCCGCATGGACACCGCTGCCGGTCCAGTACGCCGACTTCACCCTCTGGCAGCACCGGCTCCTCGGCGACCCCGCCGACCCGGACAGCCTGATCACACGCCAGACGGATTTCTGGGCCGAGACGCTGGCGGACCTCCCCGAGGAACTGGCGCTCCCCGCCGACCGGCCCCGCCCGGCCGTGGCCGGCCACCGGGGCGGCCGGGTGCCGTTCACCCTGGACGCCGCCGCGCACGCCGCGCTCGGTGACGTCGCCCGCGCCTGCGACGCGAGCCTGTTCATGGTCGTACAGGCCGCGCTCGCCGCCCTGCTCAGCAGGCTCGGGGCGGGGTCGGACATCCCCATCGGCACACCGGTGGCGGGACGTACCGACGACGCGCTGGACGACGCGGTCGGGTGCTTCGTCAACACCCTCGTGCTGCGCACCACGACCGGCGGCGACCCCGCCTTCACCGACCTGGTGGCGCGGGCCCGCGAGACCTCCCTGGCCGCCTACGACCACCAGGACGTGCCCTTCGAGCACCTGGTGGAGCGGCTGGAGCCGGTCAGGTCACTGGCCCGCCACCCGCTCTTCCAGGTGATGCTGGCGCTGCGCAACACGGGCGAGGCACCGCTGGACCTGCCGGGGCTGGCGGTGAGCGCGGTGCCGGTGGACACCACGGCCGTCAAGTTCGACCTGGCGTTCACGGTGACCGAGCGGAGCGGCCCGCAGGGCGAGGCCGCCGGCCTCGGCGGGGAACTCGACTACGCGAGCGACCTGTTCGACGAGGCGACGGCCCGGCGGATCGCCGCCTGCTTCGAACGGCTGCTGGAGGCCGTGGCGGCCGACCCCTCGCGCAGGCTCGGAGACCTTCCCGTCCTGTCCCCGGCCGAGCGGGAGTTGGTCCTGAGGGGGTGGAACGCGACCGCGCGGGTGCTTCCTCCGGTCACGTTGCCGGAGTTGTTCGGGGCGCAGGTGGCGCGGACGCCGGACGCGGTGGCGGTGGTCGGCGGGGACGTGTCGCTGTCGTACGGGGAGCTGGACGCGTGGGCGGGCCGGCTGGCGCAGGTTCTGACCGGGCGGGGGGCGGGTCCGGAGCGGGTGGTGGCGGTGGCCCTGCCGCGCTCGGTGGAGCTGGTGGTGGCGCTGCTGGCGGTGCTCAAGAGCGGCGCGGCCTACCTGCCCGTCGACCTTGACCACCCTGCCGAGCGCACCCGGGCGGTGCTGGACGAGGCGCGTCCCGTGTGTGTCCTGGACGACCTGGAGGACGTACGGAACCCTCGGTCCGAGGCGGTGAGCACCGGGCCGGCCGTACGGCTCACGCCGTCGCATCCGGCGTACGTGCTCTACACCTCCGGCTCCACCGGCGCCCCCAAGGGTGTCGTCGTCCCGCACGAGGGTGTCGTCAACCGGCTGCTGTGGGCGCAGGCGGAGTACGGCCTGGACGCCTCCGACACCGTGCTCCAGAAGACCCCGTCCGGCTTCGACGTGTCCGTCTGGGAGTTCTTCTGGCCGCTGGTCACCGGCGCCCGGCTGGTCGTGGCCCGGCCGGACGGCCACCGGGATCCGGCTTACCTGGCCGCGCTGATCCGCGAACACGCCGTGACCACCGTGCACTTCGTGCCGTCGATGCTGCGGGCCTTCCTGGCCGAGCCCACCGCCGCTCGCTGCACCGGTCTGCGGCGGGTGCTGTGCAGCGGCGAGGCACTGCCCGCCCAACTGGCCGCCCACGGCCGCGACGTCCTGGGCCCGAAACTGCACAACCTCTACGGGCCGACCGAGGCGTCCGTCGACGTCACCTCCTGGGCCTGCGCCGACCGTCCGGGGCCGGTGCCCATCGGCCGCCCGGTCGCGAACACCCGCGTATACGTGCTGGACGCCGCCCTGCGGCCCGTCCCGCCCGGCGTGACCGGGGAGCTGTACGTGGCGGGTGTGCAGCTCGCCCGTGGCTACCTGGCCCGGCCCGGCCTGACGGCGGAACGGTTCGTCGCCTGCCCGTTCGGTGAGCCGGGGGAGCGGATGTACCGCACGGGCGACCTCGCCCGCTGGACCGCTGACGGCGTACTCGCCTTCGCCGGACGCGCCGACGACCAGGTCAAGCTGCGCGGTATCCGTATCGAACCCGGTGAGATCGAGGCCGTCCTGACCCGCCACGACACCGTCGCCGCGGCCGCCGTCGTCGTCCGCGAGGGCCGTCCCGGTGACCAGCGGCTGGTCGCGTACGTGGTCCCCGCGCCGGGAACCGAACCGCAGCCGGAGGAACTGCGCGCGTCCGCTGCCCGCGCGCTGCCCGCCGCCATGGTCCCGGCCGTGGTCATGGTGCTCGACGCGCTGCCGCTGACCCCGAACGGAAAACTGGACCGCCGCGCCCTGCCCGCCCCGGACGCCACCGCCCCGGCCGCCGGACGCGCGCCGCGCACCCTCCACGAAGAGATCCTGTGCGCCGTCTTCGCCGATGTGCTCGGCCGCTCCGTGCCGGGCATCGACGACGGGTTCTTCGACCTCGGCGGGCACTCACTCCTCGCCACCCGGCTCATCTCCCGCGTCCGGGCCGCCCTCGGCGCGGAACTGTCCGTACGTGACGTGTTCGAAGCACCCACCGTGGCCGGCCTGGCCGCCCGTATCGGCACCGCGGGCAGCCGACGGCCCGCCCTCCGGCCCGCCGCGCCCCGCCCGGACACCGTCCCGCTGTCCTTCGCCCAGCGCCGGCTGTGGTTCCTGCACCAGCTGGAGGGCCCCAGTCCGACCTACAACATGCCCTTCGCGCTGCGGCTGTCCGGCGCGGTGGACGCCGGCGCCCTGCGCACCGCCCTGCACGACGTGGTCGCCCGGCACGAGACCCTGCGCACCGTCTTCCCCGAGGTCAACGGCGGCCCCCGCCAGGTCGTGCTCGGCCCGGACGAGGCCGCGGTCGAGCTGCACACCCACCCCACCGACGCGGCCGGACTCACCCGGGCCCTGACCGAAGCGGCCCGCTACCGCTTCGACCTGACCGCCGAACCGCCGCTGCGCGCCGACCTGTTCGAGGCCGGACCGGACGAGCACGTCCTGCTCCTGGTGCTCCACCACATCGCCGGGGACGGCTGGTCGAACGTCCCGTTCGCCCGGGACCTGTCGACCGCCTACACCGCCCGCAGCACCGGCCGCGTCCCCGAGTGGGCGCCGCTGCCGGTCCAGTACGCGGATTACGCGCTGTGGCAGCACGACCTGCTCGGCAGCGAGGACGACCCCGACAGCCTGATATCCGCCCAGGTCGCCCACTGGACCCGCACGCTGCGCGACCTGCCCGAGGAGCTGGCGCTGCCCGCCGACCGCCCCCGCCCGGCGGTCTCCGCGCACCAGGGCGGCAGGGTGTTCTTCACGCTGGACGCGGAGTTGCACACCCGGCTCGCCGAGCTGGCCCGCGCACACGGCGCGACGCTGTACATGGTGGTGCAGGCCGGCCTCGCCGCCCTGCTGACCCGGCTCGGCGCGGGCACGGACATCCCCCTCGGCTCCGCCGTCGCCGGCCGCACCGACGCGGCCCTGGACGACCTCGTCGGCTTCTTCGTCAACACCCTCGTACTGCGCCTGGACACCTCCGGCGACCCCGCCTTCACCACCCTGCTGGAGCGGGCCCGCGAGACCGACCTGGCCGCCTACGCCCACCAGGACGTGCCCTTCGAACACCTCGTGGAGCTGCTGAACCCGGCCCGCTCGGCCGCCCGGCACCCCCTCTTCCAGGTGATGCTGACGCTCCAGAACAACGCCGCCGCCGAGTTCACCATGGCCGGCCTGCGGGTGACCCCGGACGTCGCCGAGCTGGCCGCGGCCAAGTTCGACCTGCTGTTCAGCCTCACCGACCGGTACGCCGAGGACGGCGCCCCCGACCGGGTCGACGGGGTGCTGGAGTACAGCGCCGACCTGTTCGACCACGGCACCGCCGAAGCCCTCGCGGCCCGCTTCGTACGGCTGCTGCGGGCCGTGGCGGGGGCACCGGACCGGCCGATCGGTACCGTCGAACTGACCGACGCCGCCGAGCGCGAACGGCTGCTGGAGACGTGGAACGGCGCCGCCCTCAGCACGCCGCCGCAGACCCTGCCCGAGGCGTTCGAGGCGCAGACGCGGCGCACGCCGGACGCGGTGGCCGTCACCGACGGCGCCACCCACCTCACCTACGCCGAGCTGAACGCGCGGGCCAACCAGCTGGCGCGGCTGCTCATCGGGCGCGGCATCGGCCCGGAGCACCTGGTGGCGGTCGCCCTGCCGCGCTCGGCCGGCCTGGTGGCGGTCCTGCTCGCCGTCCTCAAGGCCGGCGCCGCCTACCTGCCGCTCGACCCGGCGCACCCGGCAGAACGACTGCGCTTCCTGCTCGGCGACGCCCGTACCGCGTACGGGCTCACCACCACCGCCCTGGCCGGCGGCCTGCCCGAGACGGACACCCGGTGGCTCACGGTCGACGGCGAGGAGGCCCGGCGGGCGGCCGGGGAACAGCCGGAGCACGACGTGGCGGACGCCGAGCGCACCGCGCCGCTGAGCCTGGAGCACCCCGCCTACGTCATCCACACCTCCGGCTCCACCGGCACCCCCAAGGGCGTGGTCGTCGGACACCGGGCGCTCGCGGCCTACCTGGCGTTCGCCCGCGAGGCGTACCCCGGCACCGCCGGCACCGCCCTGCTGCACTCGCCGGTCTCCTTCGACCTCACCGTCACCGCGCTGTACGCACCGCTCACCTCGGGCGGCCGGGTACTGATCGGCGACCTCGCCGTCGACGCGCCCGATCCGGGCCCGTACACCTTCCTGAAGGTGACACCGAGCCACCTGGCGCTGCTCGGCACCGCACCTCCCGCAGCGCGCACGGCGGTCGCGGACCTCGTGGCCGGCGGCGAACTGCTCACCGGCGAACAGCTCGCGCCCTGGCGGCGGGCCCAGCCGCAGGCCGCCGTCGTCAACGAGTACGGGCCGACCGAGACCACCGTGGGCTGTGTCGCCCTGCGGGTGCCGCCGGGCACGGCGACCGGCGACGGCCCGCTGTCGTTCGGCCGGCCGGTGCCCGGCACGCGGGTGTACGTGCTCGACGAACGGCTGCGGCCGGTGCCGCCCGGCGTGCCGGGCGAGCTGTACCTGGCGGGCGCGCAGCTCGCCCGCGGCTACCTGAACCGGCCCGGCCTGACCGCCGAACGGTTCACGGCCGACCCCTTCGGCGGGCCGGGCGAGCGCATGTACCGCTCCGGGGACCTGGCCCGGTGGTCCGCCGACGGCCGGCTCTTCTTCGCCGGGCGCGCGGACCAGCAGGTCAAGGTGCGGGGCCACCGCATCGAGCCGGGCGAGATCGAGGCCGCGCTGGCCCGCCACCCGGACGTGTCCCGGGCCGCCGTCGTCGCACGGGAGGACCACGCGGCCGGCACGCAACTGATCGCCTACGTCGTTCCGGCGGCCGGCGAAGGCCGCGACGACGCAGCGGCGCGGGACCAGCTCGACGAGTGGCAGGAGGTATACGACTCCCTGTACGGCGCCGCCGGCCGCGAGAACGGCGCACCGGCCCCGTTCGGCGCCGACTTCCGGGGCTGGACCAGCAGTTACGACGGACGGCTCCTCCCCGTCGAACAGATGCGCCGGTGGCGGGAGGCCACGGTCGCCCGCATCCGCGAGCTGCGCCCGCGCCGGGTGCTGGAGTTCGGCGTGGGCAGCGGGCTGCTGCTCTCCCACCTCGCCCCCGACTGCGAGACCTACTGGGGCACCGACATCGCCGCCGACGCCGTCGCCCGGCTGCGGTCCCAGGTGGCCGGACGCCCGGACCTGGCCGGACGGGTGGAGCTGCGGGTCCAGCCCGCCGCCGACGCGAGCGGCCTGCCGGCCGGCTCCTTCGACACCGTCGTGATCAACTCCGTCGCCCAGTACTTCCCGGACGCCGACCACCTCACCGACGTGCTCGGCACGGCGCTGGAACTGCTCGCCCCCGGCGGGGCCGTCTTCCTCGGTGACGTGCGCGACCTGCGGCTGCTGCGCTGCCTGCACACCGCGGTGCAACTGCGCCGCGCCACCCCGTCCGCCGACCCCGCCGCCGTACGCCGCGCCGTGGAGCAGGCCGTCGCGCTGGAGAAGGAACTCCTGCTCGACCCCGCCTTCTTCACCGCGCTCGCGGCGCGGCACCCGGACATCGCCGGCGTCGACGTGCGGGTCAAGCGCGGCGCGTACGTCAACGAGCTGAACCGCTACCGGTACGACGTCGTCCTGCACAAGCGGCCCGCCGGGCTGACGGACCTGACGGCCGTACCGGAACTGCGCTGGGGCCACGACGTGTCCGGGCCCGACGGCCTCGCCCGGCGCCTCACCACGGAGCGCGTCCCCGCGCTGCGGGTGACCGGGGTGCCCGACGAGCGGCTGGCGGACGAGACGGCCGCCCTCCTCGCCATGGACGAGGGACGCCCCCTGGCCGACGCCCTCGCCCTCCTCGGCCCCGCCGAGCAGCCGACGGCACCGGACCTCGGCCCGGACGCCTTCCACGAGCTGGGCGAGAGCGCCGGTTACCAGGTGGCGGTCACCCGCTCCGGCGACGACGCCGCACTGCTCGACGTCCTCTTTCTCGACCCGGCGGTGACCGCCCTCGACGGCGTCCACCGCCCGGCGGCGGCCGCCGTGGACGGGCCGCCGCAAGCACTCGCCAACGACCCGGCGTCCTCCCGGCGGCGCGGCGAACTCGTCGCCACGCTCACCACCGCGCTGCGCGAGGAACTGCCCGCGTACATGGTGCCGGCCGCCGTCATGGTCCTCGCCGAACTCCCGCTGACCGGCAACGGAAAGCTCGACCGGGCCGCGCTGCCCGCCCCCTACCTCGGGTCCGTCGAGGGCTCGCGCCGGCCGTCCACCCCGCGCGAGCGGGTGCTGTGCGACCTGTTCGCCCAGGTGCTGGGCGTGGCGGCGGTCGGCGTCGACGACAACTTCTTCCACCTCGGCGGCCACTCGCTGCTGGCGACCCGGCTCATCAGCCGCATCCGCACCGCCCTGGGGGCCGAACTGCCCGTCCGCGCCCTGTTCGAGACGCCCACGGTCGCCGGGCTGGCCGCGCGACTGGCGGCGGAGGAGACACCGGGCGAGGCGCGGCCCGCACTGCGGCCGATGCCCAGGCCCGAGACGGTGCCCCTGTCGTTCGCCCAGCAGCGGCTGTGGTTCCTGCACCGGCTGGAAGGCCCGAACGCCACCTACAACATGCCCATCGCCCTGCGCCTGCGCGGCGCGGTGGACCGTACGGCACTGCGCGACGCGCTGGCCGACGTGGCGGCCCGGCACGAGACCCTGCGCACCGTCTTCCCGGTGACCGACGGAGTGCCCCGCCAGCTCGTCCTCGACGCGGACGGGGCCCGACCCGAACTGCTCGTACGGCACACCGACGAGGCCGGGCTGCGCGAGGCCGTCCGGGCGGCGGCGCGCTACCCCTTCGACCTCGCGGCCGACCTCCCGCTGCGCGCCGAACTGTTCGTCCTGGGCGAGCGGGAGCACCTGCTGGTGCTGGTGGTGCACCACATCGCCGGCGACGGCTGGTCGATGGCCCCGCTGGCCCGGGACCTGGCCACCGCTTACGCGGCACGCACCCGGGGCCGGGCCCCGTCCTGGACGCCGCTGCCCGTCCAGTACGCGGACTACACCCTGTGGCAGCGCGAGCTGCTGGGCGACGAGACCGACCCGGACAGCCCGTTCGCCCGGCAGGTGGCCTACTGGAGCGAAACCCTGGCCGGCCTGCCACCGGAACTCCCGCTCCCGGCGGACCGCCCCCGGCCCGCCGTGTCCACCTACCGCGGCGAGATGCTCGGCTTCGACCTGAGCCCCGCACTGCACCGCAAACTGGCGGACCTCGCCCGCGCCACCGGGGCAAGCCTGCACATGGTGCTGCACGCCGGCCTCGCCGCCCTGCTGACCCGGCTCGGCGCGGGCACCGACCTGCCGATCGGCAGCGGCGTCGCCGGGCGCCACGACGAGGCGCTCGACGACGCGGTCGGACTCTTCGTCAACACCCTCGTGCTGCGCACCGACACCTCCGGCGACCCGTCGTTCGGCGAACTGCTCCGGCGCGTACGGGAGACGGCCCTGAACGCCTACTCCCACCAGGACGTGCCCTTCGAGCACCTGGTGGAGGTGCTGAACCCGGTCCGCTCCCCGAACCGGCACCCGCTCTTCCAGGTGGCGCTGGTCCTGCAGAACACCCCGGAGGCCGGGCTGGCGCTCCCCGGTGTGGAGGTGACGCCCGAACCGGCCGCCTCGGGGACCTCGCGGTTCGACCTGTTCTTCAGCGTCACCGAACGCGGCGCCGGGGGCGGCGTACGCGGGACGGTGGAGTACAGCACCGACCTGTTCGAACAGCGGACCGTGCGGACGCTGGTGGAGCGGCTGACCCGGCTGCTGGAGGCGGTCACCGCCGACCCGGCGCGCCCCATCGGCGAGGCCGACGTCCTCACCCCCGCCGAACACGCCCGGACGCCCGGGGCCGACGGCCCGCAGGTGCCGCCCGCCACCGTGCCGGAGCTGTTCGCACGCCAGGTGGCCCGGCACCCCGACGCCCCCGCGGTGCTGTCCGCGTCCGGCCCGCTGAGCTACCAGGAGCTGAACGCCCGGGCCAACCGCCTGGCCCACCTGCTGCTGTCCCGCGGTATCGGCCCCGGGCACATCGTCGCCCTGGCGTTCCCCCGCGGTGCGGGCCTGGTCGTGGCGGTCCTGGCGACGCTCAAGGCGGGGGCGGCGTACCTGCCCCTCGACACCGGCTACCCGGCCGAGCGCCTGGCCTTCATGCTCGACGACGCCCGCCCGTCGCTGCTGCTGACGGGCGCCGCCGGCCAGGACGTGCCCGGAGCCGACCGCCTGCCCCGGCTCGACCTGGACGGCTCCGACGCGGACCTGACCCGGGACCTGGCCGGACGGCCGGACACCGACCCCGGCGCGGAGCGGACCGGACGGCCCGGTCCCGCACACCCAGCGTACGTGATCTACACCTCCGGCTCGACCGGCGTGCCCAAGGGCGTGGCCGTCACCCACGCGGGCGCGGCCGCCCTGGCGGCGTCCCAGACGGACGCCTTCGGCGCCGGACCGGGCAGCCGGGTCCTCCAGTTCGCCTCGCCGAGCTTCGACGCGGCGTTCTGGGAGCTGTGCATGGCCCTGCTGACCGGTGCGGCCCTGGTGGTGGCTCCGGCCGAGAAACTGCTGCCGGGCCCCGACCTGGCCGCGGTGGTCGCCGAGTACGACGTGACGCACCTGACCGTGCCGCCCGTCGCCCTGGGCGTCATGACACCCGATCAGCTCGCGCCGGTGACCAGCCTGGTGGTCGCGGGAGAGCACTGCCCGCCGCGGACGGTGGCGGCCTTCGCCCCCGGCCGTCGGATGGTCAACGCCTACGGGCCCACCGAGTCGACGGTCTGCGGCACCATGAGCCGGCCGCTGACCGGGGACCACGCCGTCCCGCCCATCGGTACGCCCATCACCGGCACCCGCACCTACGTCCTGGACGCGGCCCTGCGCCCGGTGCCGACCGGCGTGGTGGGAGAGCTGTACCTGGCGGGCGCGGGCCTGGCCCAGGGCTACCTGGGGCGGCCCGGGCCGACCGCCGAGCGGTTCACCGCCGACCCGTTCGGCGCGCCCGGCACCCGGATGTACCGCACCGGTGACCTCGCGCGGTGGAACGCCGAGGGCGCGCTGGAGTTCGCCGGGCGCGCCGACGACCAGGTCAAGGTCCGGGGCCACCGGGTCGAACTGGGCGAGGTCGAGGCCGCCATGGCCGCCCACCCCGAGGTGGCGCAGGCCGTCGCGGCGGTCCGTGACGACGGCCCCGGCGGAACCCGCCTGCTCGGGTACGTGGTCCCGGCGGCGGGCGCCCCGGAACCCGCGCAGACCGCCGACGACGCCCCGGAACGGGTGCTCGGCGAGTGGCGGCAGCTCTACGACACCCTGTACGGGACATCCGGACCCGCCCCGTTCGGTGCGGATTTCACCGGGTGGAACAGCACCTACGACGGGGCGCCCCTGCCCGCCGACGAGATGCGGCAGTGGCGGGACGCCACCGTCGCGCGCATCAAGGAGCTGCGGCCCCGGCGGGTGCTGGAGATCGGCGTCGGCCGCGGCCTGATCCTGTCGCGGCTCGCCGGGGAGTGCGAGGCGTACTGGGGCACCGACCTGTCGGCAGCGGTGATCGAGGCGCTGACGGCGCAGGTCGCCGAACAGCCCGGGCTCGCCGCCAAGGTGGAACTCAGGGCGCAGCCGGCGGACGACCTCACCGGGCTGCCGGAAGGTTTCTTCGACACCGTCGTGCTCAACTCGGTGGCCCAGTACTTCCCCGGCGCCGCCTACCTCACCGAGGTGATCGACGCCGCGCTGCGGCTGCTGGCACCGGGCGGCGCCCTCTTCCTCGGCGACCTGCGCAACCTGCGGCTGCTGCCGAGCCTGCGGGCGGCCACCGGCGCCACCGCACCCGAGCGGGAACTGCTGGTCGACCCGGACCTCTTCCCGGCCCTGGCCGCCACCGACCCCGAGGTCGCCGCCGTCGACGTACGCCTCAAGCGCGGGGCGTACCACAACGAGCTGTCCCGCTACCGCTACGACGTCGTCCTGCACCGCACGCCGCAGGCCGCGCCGGCCCGCTCGTTCGCCGCCGCGCCCGCGCTGCCCTGGCACCCGGACCTGGGCGGAGCGGAGGAGATCGCCGCGCTGGTGGCGAAGCGCCGGCCGGACCGGCTGCGCGTCACCGGCATCCCCAACGCGCGGCTGGCGGGCGAGGCAGCCGCCGGTCACGCGGTGACCGTGGATCCCGAGACGCTGTGTGCGCTGGCGGAGGAGCTGGGGTTCTGGACGGCCGTCACCTGGTCGGGCACGGCCGGTGACGCCTGCTTCGACGCCCTGTTCGCCGCCCCGGACGCCGCCCCCGCGGACGGCGGTGCCCCGGTCACCGGGGTGTACCTGCCGGCGGCCGGCCGCCCGGTGCCGCCGTCCTTCACCAACGACCCGGCGGCCGCCGCGCCGCCGGCGGCCCTGGGCTCCTCCGTACGTGCCTGGCTGCGCCGACGCCTCCCGGAGTACCTGGTGCCCGCGGTGATCGTCACGCTCGACGCGCTGCCGCTGACCCCGAACGGCAAGGCCGACCGCAAGGCGCTGCCCGCGCCCGAGACCGCCGGGACCACCGCGGGCCGCCCCCCGGCCACCGCCCGCGAACGGCTGCTGTGCGACATCTTCGCGGAGGTGCTCGGCCGCCCGTCCGTCGGCGCCGACGACGACTTCTTCGAACTCGGCGGCGACAGCATCGTCTCCATCCAGGTGGTCAGCCGGGCCCGGGCCGCCGGGCTGACGATCGGCCCGCAGGACGTCTTCCGGCACAAGACCGTCGCGGCACTCGCCGCGGCCGCCGGGACGCCGGACGCGGCGCCCACCGCCACGGAGGCGCCCCAGGCGGGCATCGGCGTGGTACCGCTGACGCCGGGCCTGCACGCGCTGCGGGAGCGTGCCGCGGACCCCGGCACCGGGTACGAGGCGATGACCGTACGCACCCCGGCAGGGCTCGGCACCGAGGCGCTGGAGACCGCCCTCCAGGCGGTGCTCGATCACCACGACGCCCTGCGGATGCGCCTGACCCCCGGCGGGTCCACGGAGGTCGACGGACCGCAGTGGCTGCTCGAAGTGCTGCCGCCCGGAACCGTCCGGGCGGCGGACCACCTGCGCCGCGCCGACGGAGCACCGCACGAGGCCGCCGTCACCGAGGCGGAGCGGGCCGCCGCGGCCCGCCTGGCGCCGGAGTCCGGAGTGCTGTTCCAGGCGGTCGGTTTCGACGACGGGCCCGGCCGTCCCGGCCTGCTGCTGCTCGTCCTGCACCGCCTCGTCACCGACCCGCAGTCCTGGCGCATCCTGCTGGGGGACGTCGCGGACGCCTGCGAGGCCGCGGCCGAGGGGCGGAGCCCGCAACTCGTCCCCGTCGGCACGTCGTTCCGGCGCTGGGCCCAGCACCTGCGCACCCAGGCACGCGACCCCCGGCGGACCGGGGAGCTGTCACGCTGGACCGGCATCCTCGCCGGACCCGGCCGTCCGGACGAGGCGCCGTACGGCCTCCCGGCGCGGGAGAACGGGGACCGCGTGCCGGCGGCCCCCCGGCCCGACGATCCGCTGACGGCCACCCGGCCTGACGAGCCCCTGACGGCTTCCCGGCCTGACGATCCGCTGACGGCCCCTCGGCCTGACGGGCCCCTGACGGCCACCCGGCCCGACGAGCCCCTGCCGCCCGGCCTCCCCGCCGAGCCCCTGACGACCGTCCTGTCCGCCGAGCGCACCGGGCAGGTGCTCACCGACGTGCCGGCGGCCTTCCACGCCGATGCCGAGGACGTGCTGCTGACCGCGTTCGCCCTGGCGGTCGCCGACTGGCGGCGGCGTCGCAGCCCCGGCGCCACCGACGGCACCGTGCTCGCCGACGTACGGCGCCCGGGCCGCGCGCACATCGGCGAAGGTATCGACCTGTCCCGCACCGTGGGCCACTGCACGGCCACCCACCCTGTCCGCCTGGACCTGGGCGACCCGGGCGGGGAAGCGCTGCGGGAGGACGGCGGGCACGCCGCCGCGACGGCCCTCAAACGCGTCAAGGAGGAGCTGCGGTCCCTGCCCGACGGCGGTCTGGGCCACGGTCTGCTGCGCCACCTCAACCCCGCCACCGCCCCCGAACTGGCGGCCCTGCCCGCTCCCCGGTTCGCCTTCCACTACCTCGGACACCTGCCGCAGGTCCCGTCCGGCCCGGAGGAGACCGGCGAGCCGGCGCGGTACTGGGCCGAGGTGGACGTCACCGCCGTGGACGGCCCCGACGGCCCGCGGCTGACCGCGACCTGGCGCCGGGCACGCGCGCCTCTGACCAGCCGCGACATGGACGACCTGGCCGCCGTCTGGGCCCGCGCGCTGGAGGCCCTGGCCGCCCAGGCCGCCAAGCCCGACGCCGGCGGCCGCACCCCGTCCGACGTACCGCTGGTCCGCATCAGCCAGGACAAGCTCGAACAGCTCGAAGCCGCATGGAGGCGATCACGATGACGCAGGCGGGGCCGCAAGGGGAACTGGAGGACATCCTCCCCCTGGCACCACTCCAGGAAGGGCTGCTGTTCCACGCGCTGTACGACACGGCGGCCCTCGACCTCTACACCCTGCAGAGCGCCTACGACCTGGACGGCGACCTCGACGCGGCGGCGCTGCGCGAGGCCGCGCGCACCCTGCTGCGCCGCCACGCCGCCCTGCGCGCCGGCTTCTGGCACGAGGGCCTGGACGAGCCGGTGCAGGTCGTCCCGCGCGAGGCCGAACTGGCGTGGCACCACGCCGACCTCACCGGGACCGGCCCCGAGGAACGGGAGGCGCGGGCGGAGCGGATCGCGTCCGAGGACCGGCTGCGCCGCTTCGACCCGACCCGCCCTCCGCTGCTGCGCTTCACCCTCCTGCGGCTCGGACCGGCCCGGCACCGGTTCATCGTCACCGCCCATCACCTGGTGCTGGACGGGTGGTCCGTACAACTGCTGCTGGGCGAGCTGTTCCAGCTGTACGTACGGGGCGGCCGGGAGGACGGGATGCCTCCCGCGGCCCGGTACCGCGACTACCTGGCCTGGCTGGCCGGACAGGACCGGGCCGCGGCCGAGGACGTGTGGCGCCGCGTCCTCAAGGGCGTCGAGGAACCCACCCGCGTGGCGCCCGCCGACCCGTCCCGGGAACCGGTCCTGCCCGGCCAGGTGCTGTACGACCTGCCGGACGGCCTCACGGCAGCGCTCGACGCCCTCGCCCGCCGCGAGCGGCTGACCCTGAGCACGGTCTTCCTGGGCGCCTGGGCGGTCGTCCTCGGCCGGCTGACCGGCAAGGACGACGTGGTCTTCGGCACCACCGTCTCCGGCCGCCCGCCCCAGGTGCCCGGCGTCGAGCGGATGATCGGCCTGTTCGCCAACACCCTGCCGGTACGCGTCCGCCTCGACCCGGAACAGCCGCTGACCGGGATGCTGGCCCGGCTCCAGGAGGAACAGACCCGCCTGCTGGCCTGCCAGCACGTGGGGCTCTCCGGCATCCAGCGCAGCCTGGGCTCGGGTGAACTGTTCGACACGGTGACCGTGTTCGAGAACCTGCCCGCCGGGGAGAGCGAGCTGGCCGCCACCGCGCACGGCAGCGGACTGCGGGTGACGGCGAGCCGGAGTCAGGGCGTCACCCACTACCCGCTCAACTTCATGGTGATGCCCGGCGCACCGCTGCGGCTGCGCCTGGACCACCAGGCCGCCCTGTTCGACCGGGACGCCGCCGAAGCGATCATGGCGCGGGTGGTGCGGGTCCTGGAGAACCTGGTCGCGGAGCCCGGCCGGCGGACCGGCGCGCTGGAGCTGATGACCGAGGCCGAGCGGGCGTGGGTACTGGAGGAGTGGAACGGCAGGGCCGGTGAGCCGCCGTCCGTGCTGATACCGCAGGAGTTCGCGGACCAGGCGGCGCGGACCCCGGACGCGGTGGCCGTCGTCTGCGGCCGGGTGTCCTGGACGTTCGCCGAACTGGACGCGCGGGCGGACCGCCTCGCGCGGCGCCTGGTCGCCCGTGGCGCCGGGCCCGACGTCCTGGTGGGGCTGTGCGTGCGCCGGTCGGCGGAGATGATCGCCGCCGTGCTGGCCATCTGGAAGGCGGGCGGGGTCTGCGTAGCGCTGGACCCCGGCTACCCGGCGGAGCGGCTGGCGTTCATGCTGACCGACGCGGCGGTGCCGCTGGTGCTGACCGAACGCGAGCCGGCCGGGCGTCTCGGGGAGGACCCGGCGGCGTCCGTGATACTGCTGGACGACGATGCGTCCGAGGGCGAGGGCGAGGGCGAGGGCGAGGGCCAAGCCCAGGGCGATGCCGCCCCCGCAGCGGCCCGTACCCCGGCCCTGCGTGGTGATCACGCGGCCTACGTCGTCTACACCTCCGGATCGACCGGTGTGCCCAAGGGCGTGGTCGTCACCCACCTGGGCCTGGCGAACCTGTTCGCCGACCACCGCGACCGGGTGTTCGGCCCGGCGGCCGACGCCGTGGCCGCGTCGTCCGGACGGCGGCTGCGCGTGGCGCACACGGCGTCGGTGTCGTTCGACGCCTGCATGGGGCAGTTGACCGGCCTGATCGCCGGACACGAACTGCACGTCGTCGACGAGGACACCCGCCGCGACGCCACCGCGCTCCTGGCGTACGTACGCGAACGGAGCATCGACTACCTGGGCGTCGCACCCTCGCTGATGCGGGAACTGACCGCGCTCGGGCTGCTGGACGGCCCCGGACACCGGCCGGGAGTCGTCCTCCTCGGCGCGGAGGCCACCGACGCGGCGCTGTGGGAGACACTGCGCGCCCACCCGGACACCGAGGTGCACAACTATTACGGGCCCAGCGAGTGCACGGTGGACGTCGTCGGCGCCCGGGTGCGCGACAGCGACCGGCCCGTGATCGGCCGGCCGGTCGCCAACACGCGGGCCTACGTGCTCGACGCGCGGCTGCGCCCGGTGCCGCCCGGCGTGGTGGGCGAGGTCTACGTGTCCGGCCTCCAGCTCGCCCGCGGCTATCTCGCCCGGCCCGGCCTGACCGCCGGCCGCTTCGTCGCCGACCCGTTCGGCGGCCCGGGGACGCGGATGTACCGCACCGGCGACCTCGCCCGCTGGACCGCCGACGGCCTGCTGGCCTTCGCCGGACGGGCGGACGGCCAGGTCAAGCTGCGCGGCTACCGGATCGAACCCGGCGAGATCGAGACGGTGCTCACCCGGCACCCCACCGTCGCACACGCGGCCGCCGCCGTACGCGAGGACCGGCCCGGCGACCAGCGCCTGACCGCCTACGTCGTCCCCGCGTCCGGCGCCCGCACGCACCCGGGGGAGCTGCGCGAGTTCTGCGCCGGGACGCTGCCCGAGTTCATGGTGCCCGCCCAGTTCGTCGAGCTCGACGCCCTGCCGATGACCCCCAGCGGCAAGCTGGACCGCCGCGCCCTGCCCGCCCCCGGCGCGGGCACCACCGTCGGCCGGGAGCCGCGCGACCCGGTCGAGGAGATCCTGTGCGGCCTGTTCGCCGAAGTCCTCGGCGTGGCCCGGGTCGGCGTCGACGACGGCTTCTTCACCCTCGGCGGCCACTCCCTGCTCGCGACCCGGCTGGTCTCGCGCGTCCGCGCGGCCCTCGGCACGGAACTCGCCGTACGGGACGTCTTCGAGGCACCGACCGCCGCCGGCCTCGCGGCCCGGCTCACCGCACCGCGCGAGGAGGCCCGGCGACGGCCGCCGCTGCGGCCCGCCGCCGAGCGCCCGGCCGCACTGCCGCTGTCCTTCGCCCAGCGGCGCCTGTGGTTCCTGCACCAGCTGGAGGGGCACGCGGCGGCCTACCACATGCCGTTCGCGCTGCGCCTGACCGGCGGGCTCGACGCCGCGGCCCTGCACACCGCCCTGAACGACGTGGTGGCCCGGCACGAGATCCTGCGCACCGTGTACCCGGACACCGGGGGCACCCCGCGCCAGCACGTCCTGGAGCCCGCCGAAGCGCCCGTGCCGCTGCCCCTGCGGACGGTCACCGAGGACGAACTCGCGGCAGCCCTCGCGGACGCGGCCGCCCGCCCCTTCGACCTGACCGCCGAACCGCCGCTACGCGCCGCCCTGTTCGCGCTGGGCCAGGACGAGCACGTCCTGCTCCTGGTCCCCCACCACATCGCCGGGGACGGCTGGTCGAACGTCCCGTTCGCCCGGGACCTGTCGGCCGCCTACACGGCCCGCAGCACCGGCCGCGCTCCGGACTGGGCGCCACTGCCGGTCCAGTACGCCGATTACACCCTCTGGCAACGGGACGTCCTCGGCGAGGAGGACGATCCGGACAGCGTCCTCGCCCGCCAGGTGGCGTACTGGCGTACCGCGCTCGACGGCCTGCCGGCCGAGCTGGAGCTGCGATCGGACCGGCCCCGTCCGGCGGTGTCCGGACACCGTGGCGCCACGGTCCCGCTGCGCGTCGCTCCCGGCACCCACGGCCAACTCGCCGAACTGGCACGGGCCAACGGGGCGAGCCTGTTCATGGTCGTCCAGGCGGCCCTCGCGGCGCTCCTGACCCGCGAGGGCGCGGGCACCGACATCCCGATCGGCACGCCGGTCGCGGGGCGTACCGACCACGCGCTGGACAACCTCGTCGGCTGCTTCGTCAACACCCTGGTGCTGCGCACCGACACCGGGGGCGACCCGTCCTTCACGGACCTGCTCGACCGGGTCCGCCGCACCGGCCTGGCCGCGTACAGCCACCAGGACGTGCCCTTCGAGCACTTGGTGGAAGTGCTCAACCCGGCCCGCTCGGCGGCCCGGCACCCGCTGTTCCAGGTGCTGCTGTCCCTCCAGCACGCCGAAGACCTGCCGGTGGAACTGCCCGGCCTGCGCGTCCGCGCCGAGGAGACGCGGTCCCGCTCGGCCAAGTTCGACCTGCTGTTCCGGGTGGCCGAGCGGAACACCGCCGACGGCGGGCCCGGCGGCCTCGAAGGCGGTGTCGAGTACAGCACCGACCTGTTCGACCGGGACACCGTGGAGGGCCTGGTCACCCGCTTCGAACGGCTGCTGGAGACTGTGGCGGCCGATCCCTCGCGCAGGCTCGCGGACCTTCCCGTCCTGTCCCCGGCTGAGCGGGAGTTGGTCCTGAGGGGGTGGAACGCGACCGCGCGGCCGCTTTCTCCGGTCACGTTGCCGGAGTTGTTCGGGGCGCAGGTGGCGCGGACGCCGGACGCGGTGGCGGTGGTCGGTGCGGACGTGTCGCTGTCGTACGGGGAGCTGGACGCGTGGGCGGGCCGGCTGGCGCAGGTTCTGGCCGGGCGGGGTGCGGGTCCGGAGCGGGTGGTGGCGGTGGCCCTGCCGCGCTCGGTGGAGCTGGTGGTGGCGCTGCTGGCGGTGCTCAAGAGCGGCGCGGCCTACCTGCCCGTCGACCCCGCCCTCCCGGCGGAACGCGTCCACCTCCTGCTCGACGAGGCGCGACCGGTATACGTCCTGGACGATCCGGAGGACGTACGGAACCCCCGGCCCGAGGCGGCGGGCACCGGGCCGGCCGTGCCGCTCACGCCGTCGCACCCGGCGTACGTGCTCTACACCTCCGGCTCCACCGGCGCCCCCAAGGGCGTCATCGTCCCGCACCACGCGGTCGTCAACCGGCTCCTCGGCATTCAGGAAGAGTTCGGCCTCGAACCCTCCGACAGCTGCCTGTACAAGGCGCCCGCCGCCTTCGACGCGTCCGTGTGGGAGCTGTTCTGGCCCCTGACCACCGGAGCCCGCGTCGTCGTCGCCGCCCCTGAGGGCCACCGGGATCCGGCCTACCTGGCCGCGCTGATCCGCGAACACGCCGTGACCACGGTCCACTTCGTACCGTCGATGCTGCGGGCCTTCATCGACGAACCCGCCGCCGCCCGGTGCACCAGCCTCCGCCGCGTCCAGACCGGCGGCGAACCGCTGCCGACGGAGCTGCGCGACCGTGCCACCAGCCTCCTCGGCACCCGCCTGAACCACCTCTACGGACCGACGGAAACCACCATCCACGCCACGACCTGGTCCTGGGAGCAGCAGACGGCGGCCGCCCGCAACACCCTCACCGACCACGAGACGCCCGCCGGCCAGGACACCTCCGACGGCCGTGCCACCGCCACCCGCCCGGTGCCCATCGGCCGCCCCGTCCGAAACATCCGTGCCTACGTGCTGGACGCCGGCCTCGGCCCGGTGCCGCCGGGGGCGACCGGGGAGCTGTACGTGGCGGGTGTGCAGCTCGCCCGTGGCTACCTGGCCCGGCCCGGCCTGACGGCGGAACGATTCGTCGCCTGTCCGTTCGGTGCGCCGGGGGAGCGGATGTACCGTACGGGCGATCTCGCCCGGTGGACCGCGGACGGCGTACTCGCCTTCGCCGGACGCGCCGACGACCAGGTCAAGCTGCGCGGTATCCGTATCGAACCCGGTGAGATCGAGGCCGTCCTGACCCGCCACGAGGCCGTCGCCGCGGCCGCCGCCGCTGTCCGCGAGGACCGTCCCGGTGACCAGCGGCTGGTCGCGTACGTGGTCCCCGCGCCGGGAACCGAACCGCACCCCGCCGACCTGCGACGCCACGCCGCACAGCACCTGCCGGAGTTCATGGTGCCGACCGCCGTGGTGCTACTGCCGGCCCTGCCCCTGACCCCCAGCGGCAAGCTCGACCGGCGCGCCCTGCCAGGGCCGGGCCCGCTGTCCGTGACGGCCGGGCGGCCCGCCCGTACCCCCGAGGAAGAGGTGCTCTGCGGCCTGTTCGCCGAAGTCCTCGGCCTGACCGGAACCGGGATCGACGACGACTTCTTCGGCCTCGGCGGGGACTCGCTGGCGGCCATCCGGCTGACCCGCCGCATCCGGGAAGCGGCGGGCGTGGAACTGTCGGTCAGCGACCTGTTCGCGGCACCCACGGTCAGCCGGCTGATGGACCGGCTGCGCGTCGGCGTCCGCAACGACGCCTTCGACGTCCTGCTTGCGCTGCGTGACTCCGGCGGGCTGCCGCCGCTGTTCTGCGTCCACCCCGCGGGCGGCCTGAGCTGGTGCTACACCGGGCTGCTGCGGCACCTGGGACCGGACCGGCCGGTGTACGGCCTCCAGGCCCGCGGCCTCGCCCGCCCCGAGGCGTACCCGACGTCCATGGACGAACTGGTCACCGACTACGTCCGGCAGCTCCGCTCGGTCCGGCCCACCGGCCCGTACCACCTGCTGGGCTGGTCCTTCGGCGGCCTCGCGGCCCACGCGGTCGCCGTCCGCCTCCAGGCCGAAGGCGAGGAGGTCGCCTTCCTCGCCGTGCTCGACTCCTACCCCCGCGCCCCCGAGGTCCCGGCCCCGCCCGTGGAGGAACGGGAGATCCTGGCGACGCTGCTCGACTTCGCAGGCCACAGCGAGGACGCCACCGGCTCCGGGCAGCTGCGCATCGAGGACGTCATGGAGATCCTGCGCAGCGGCGGCGGCCCCCTGGCGGACGTCGAGGAACGCCGTGTCGCCGCCCTGGCCGACGTCTTCACCAACAGCAGCAACCTGGCGTCGGCACACACGCCCGGCCGGTTCCACGGCGACCTCGTGCACTTCACCGCGACCGCCGGCCGCCCGGCCGAAGCGCCCACGGCGGCCGGCTGGCAACCGTTCGTCACCGGGCGCGTACGCCGGTACGCCGTGGACTGCACCCACCACGACATGTGCCGGCCCGAGCCACTGGCCGACATCGGCCGCGTGGTCGCCGAGTTGCTGGAGGGCAGGCACGACGAGTCGGCCTGTTAACACTCCGCCTTCCAGCTCACGCAACTCTCCCCCAACTCACACATTTCTCTCCTTCTCCGAATTCCCCCAAGATCACCCAAGCCCGTCCAGGCTCACGCAATCTCACCTCAAGAAGGAACCCATCATGACCAACCCCTTCGAAAACCCCGACAGCACCTACCTGGTGCTGGTCAACGACGAGGGCCGGCACTCGCTGTGGCCGTCGTTCGCGGAGGTGCCGGCCGGCTGGACGGTCGCCCACGGCGCGGACACCCGGGACGCCTGCCTCGCCCACGTCGAGGAACACTGGACCGACATGCGCCCGAAGAGCCTCGTCCGGGCCATGGACGACGCCGGGTCTCCGTCCGCCCGTTGACCGCCGCGGACCGTGAGGGGAGACACCGCTGTGCTGACGTACCAGGAATCAGCCGTCGGCGGCGCCGAGGGCGTGACGGTGGAGCTGACGCCGCAGGAGACCGAACAGTTCCGTAGGGTCGCCGCCGAGATCACCGGCGTGGTGCCGCACGGGGCACCGACCGGACCCGAGCAGCTCGATGACCCCGGACTGCTCGCGGAGATCGAGGTGGCGGCACGCTGGCTCCCGCCGCGCCTGGCCCGTGAGCTCAGCCGCTTCCGCAGGCAGGGCAACCCGCACGGCGTCCTGCTCGTACGTAACGTACCGCTCGACGACGACCTGCCCCCGACCCCCGCCGACGGCGCCGCGCCCGACTGGTCGCGGCTGCGGACGGCGACCGTCGCCCAGCTCGCCGCGGTGTCCTGGCTGGGCGACGTCATCGCCTACGCCGACGAGAAGGCGGGCCGTCTGGTCCAGGACATCGTCCCGGTCAGAGGCGCCGAACAGCGCCAGGAGAACAGCGGCAGCGTGCTGCTCGAACTGCACACCGAGGACGGCTTCCACCCCTGCAAACCGGACTTCGTGACGCTGCTGTGCCTGCGCGCCGACCACGAGCGCCGGGCCCGCACCACCTACGGTGCCATCAGCCAGGCGCTGCCCCGCCTGTCCGCCGAGTGCGTGCGGGTACTGCGGCGTCCGCTGTTCCGGATCCACTCCAGCAGTTCGTTCAGCGGCTCGTGCGGCGGACCGGGCGCGAACACCGGCACGGTCACTACCGGCACCGTCTCGCCGCCCCTCCCCGTGCTGAGCGGGCCGGCCGACAGCCCCGAGATCGTCGCCGACTTCCATGCCATGGAACCGCTGGACGAGACCGCGGCGCGCGCGTTCGACGAGCTGCGCGAGGCCATGCTCGCCGTACTCGCCGGCACGGTCCTCGAAGCCGGCGACCTGATCATCGTCGACAACCGCGCCGCCGTGCACGGCCGCACCGCCTTCCGGCCCCGCTACGACGGGCAGGACCGGTGGCTGCGACGCTGCTTCGCGGTCGCCGACCTGCGCCCGTCCCGCGCCATCCGGGCCGCCGGATCGCAGGTGTGCGCGCCACTGGGGCCGGTGAGCGCGCCTTGAGAGGGCGCGACCGTCTCATGCCTGGCCGGTGGGGGCCTCTGCTTCCAGGGCGGTGAGCAGTTCGGTGAGTGCGGGCAGTGACCGTTCCAGCGCCTCGCGGCTTTCCGGGCGCAGGCCGGCCAGGGCACGGCGCAGGGCGGCCGTGCTGGTGCGGTCGTAACGGTCGAGCATGTCGAGGGCCTTGGGTGAGGCGGCGAGGTGGGCGGTGCGCAGGTTGGTGGGGGAGGGGGTGCGTTCGACCAGGCCCGCGGTGCTCAGGGTGCGGATGAGGTTGCTGACGGTGGAGGGGGCAGCCTTGAGCCGGGCGGCGGCTTCGCGCGGGGTGATCGTGCCGGCGTCGGCCAGGACCCGCAGGAGTTCGATCTGGGCCTCGGGGAGGTCGGGCAGGCCCTCGGAGCGGCGGGTGCGCAGTACGGCTCGGCGCAGGGGGCCGAGGAGTCGGCCGAATTCGGTCGCGGTGTCCATGACTCCATTGTGCCCCAGCTAACATTTTGCTCCAAAACAGTTTTGTTGCAAAATGAAGGGGCGGATCCGCACCCATCCCACCCGTACGAGGAGGACACCATGACCACTGTCGCCGACCCCATCCCCGCCCAGGACCTCTCCGGGATCGTCGGCCACCGCTTCATCTACACGTACGCCAACGGCTGGCAGTACGAGATGTACGTGAAGAACGACCACACCATCGACTACCGCATACACAGCGGCCACGTCGGCGGCCGGTGGGTCAAGGACCAGGAGGTCGACCTGGTCCGGCTCGACGAGGACAGCTACAAGGTGTCGTGGACCGAGCCCACCGGCACCTCGGTCGCCGTCAACGTCATGCCCGGCAAGCGCCGCCTGCACGGAGTGATCTTCTTCCCGGACTGGATCCGCCGGCACGGCGAGCGCACCGTCTGCTACCAGAACGACCACCTGGACGCGATGCGCGCCTACCGCGACCAGGGCCCGACCTACCCCATCTACGTGGTCCCCGAGTTCGCGAAGATCACGCTGTTCGAACACGTCGGCGCCGATGACGACTCGGTCGTCTCCGTCGCTCCCGGCGACCTTCCTGCGGGCTGGTCCCAGCGCACCGACTGACTCATCCGCCCGCGCCGGCCGGACTGGCCGCTGGTGCCCGACGCCCGACGCCGGTGTCCAAGCCATCTGGACACGCGAAGCGGACGACACGAATCTCGCGGTGAGCCGCCCGAGCCGTCAGCCGGTAGGGTCCTGCTCGTCGGCCTCGATCCCCAGCCTGCCGTCATGCCAAGGTGTGATGGGAGCCGAGTCCCGGGTGACCAGGAACTCCGGACGCATCGGGCTGGGCGGGGCGTTGTCGACCGAGTTGTACGTGATGAGGAGCAGGGCGCGGCGGTCCGCGGAGATGTTGTTCGAAGACGAGTGGACGATGCTCGGGTGGAAGGCATGGACCGAACCCGCGCGGCCCGTCATGCGTTCCTTGCCGCTCTTCCGGGCCAGCGTCTCGGCCGTGTCCGCGGATACCGTGTACGCGAGGTCCTCGGAAACGTGCCGGCGCCAGTCGCCCTTGCCGTCCCCCGACTCGGGGAGGTCGAGGAGGCCGAGACGGTGAGAGCCCGGGATGACGGACAAGGGGCCGTTCTCTTCGTGGATGTCGTCCAGTGACACGGCGATGTTCACAGCGTCTGGGCACGGCATACCGTCCTCCTCGCTCCAGAACGCATAGTCCTGGTGCCAGGGCCAGGCCGCGCCCTCATGTGCCTGTTTGAGGTTGATCTTGAACTGGTAGACGTAGACGGACTTGCCGGTCAGTGCCTCGGCCAGGGCGACGAGCTGCGGGTGCCTCACCAGCGCGGCGCATACCTCGTCGAAGGAGTGGCAGCCGTGGATGGCCCGCACCACGTCGGTGCCCTCCTCGTAGACGACCTCCGGCCGACGCTCCCGGCACAGGGAATCGACGTGCCTGCGTATGAGTTCGACCGCCGCCTTGTCGAATCGGAACGGTACGGGGCACCAGCCGTCCTCGTCGTAAGCGGCCCGCAGCCGGGCGAAGGGGATGTCGAGTGTCGTGGTCATGAGGCGATCTCCTTAATTGAATATCTGGGTGCGTCTTCAAGATGCGTGAAGTTGCGCGTCGGAATCGGCTCGGTTTTTTCATTGTGGAGGCATGCCCGCGATTTACCTGACCGGACCAAGTCGATATGATGACGCCACCTCCTGCTCGCGACTGTGACGACGCACGCGCCGAAACGCGTGCATGCCTCATGTAGGTGCGGGGGACGGGCATAGTGCCACGCTGGAACAGTGAGAAAGGGTTGTAAGGCCTGATGAGTGATTACGCTGCGTTATCCCCGGCCCGCTGCGGCGTACTGGCGCGTCGCTATTACGAACTCGTGGATGCCGGGCAAGTAGAGGGCCTGCTGGCGCTCTTCTCCGACGACGCCGTTTACCGGCGGCCAGGTTATCCGGCGCTACGGGGGCGTGCGGCGATGCGTGCTTTCTATCTGAATGAGCGCGTCATCTCGCATGGCCGCCATGAACTGTTCGCCGTCATAGCGGATGGTGAACGTGTTTCCGTGCGAGGTGAATTCCGCGGGCAACTGAAGGACAGGAGCAGCGTCACCGTAGGTTTCGCGGACTTCTTCACGGTGGGACCGGACGGGCTTTTCACGCGCCGCGACACGTATTTCTCCTCCCCAGCAGTCTAGTACTCCAGCGGAATTCACCGCTCCCGCTGGTCTGAGGCGCCATTTCGAACCTGGCGGGCGGACGACCAGGGACCGGCACCTGTCGGCAGACGCTGGGTCTCTCCCACGGTGAGCAGGGCCGGCTCGGCTGCGTCTGGTCCTGCGCCCCTTCCCGGCCGCCGCCGCGGTCATGGCGGCCGGGAAGTCGTGGGTGAGTGTGGAGGCCGCCGGCCGGCGGGAAGGACCCGACGTTCTGGGCGGTCACGGCGCAGTTCCCGCGTGGTCCGGCCTCGCGGCCCGGGTGGCGTCGATGTGCGCGGCGAGGTCCTTGAGCACCGGCCGGCGGAGGATGTCGCGGAACCCGATCGGAACACCCAGGTCCCGCTCGACTCGCTGCCGTGTCCGGTAGACGAGCAGTGAGTTTCCTCCTGCGCTGAAGAAGTCGTCGGTCGTGCGGACGGTAGTGGAACCGAACAGTTCCTGCCACAGGCCGATGAGATAGCGTTCGGTCGCGGTGGCGGGCGGCTGTCCCTCGGTGGGCCGGCGCGAGTCTGCCGCGAGCAGCTCCCGCAGTGCGGGCAGGTCGCGTTTTCCGTTTTCGTTGAGGGGGAGCGCCGGAACCGTCAGAAACGTACTGGGCACCATGTACGCGGGCAGGAACTCCTCCGCGAAGCTTCTGAGTTCACCTTCGGTCAGCGTCTCGTGTGCTGTCACGAAAGCCACCAGCCGTAGGTCCAGTCCCCGTCCAGCGGCGATGACCACGCTTTCCTTGACCTTCGGATGCCGGTCCAGGGCGCGTTCCACGTCCGCCGGTTCCACACGGTAGCCGCGGATCTTGACCTGGTCGTCCTTCCGGCTGACGAATTCCAGCAGCCCGTCCGGACGTTGGCGGACCAGGTCGCCCGACGCGTACATCCGGCTCCCGTCCCGTGCGAAAGGGTCCGGGTGATAGTGCTTCGCGGTGAGCTCCGGCTGACCGAGATATCCCCGTGAGACTCCCGGTCCGCCGATGAAGAGCTCCCCGACTTCCCCGCGCGGAACGGGACGGTGTTGGTCGTCAAGGACATGGAGAGCGAAACCGTCGAGAGCGGCGCCGAGGGGAACGGCGGTGTCTTCCGGCCGGGTGTCCCGTACGTGGTGGATGGCACACCCGGTGGTGGTTTCACTGGGGCCGTAGATGTTCCACAGCGATCCGCGGAATCCGGAGTCGAGTACGTTCCGGCACGCCGCAGGTTGCATCTCGCCGCCTCCGGCCACGAGGACCCGCAAGGAGGAGAAGATCCGGGGGTCTTCGTGCCCCAGGTGGTTGAACGCCATCGTCGGCAGGAGCAATGCGCTGATGCCGCGTTCGTCGAACTCCCGACGGACGTCCAATTCCAGGAGGTCGGGCAGGCCGGGCATGACGACGATTTCCGCGCCGGTGGCCAGACTTCGCCACGTCTCGAAGTGGAAGGCGTCGAAGGAGACGTTGTTGACCTGGGCGGTACGGTCGGTGGGACGGAGTTCGGGCACCGCTCGGTTGATGGCGAAAGCCATCACATTGCGGTGTTCGAGCGTGAAACCCTTGGGTTCCCCGGTGGAGCCCGACGTGAACAGTACACAGGCAGCGTCTTCGGGCCGGGGGCCCACCGTGGGCTCCTCCGTGAAGGGGTCCGGTGCCCCCTGGTCCTCGATGATCTCGGTACCGAGGTGAGCGAGCCGTTCCCCCCAGCCCGGCTCGGTGAGCACGGCCTTGGCTTCGCTGCGTTCGATCATCAAGTCGCGACGTCTGTCCGGGTAACGGAGGTCGATCGCCACGTAAGCAGCGCCTGCCTTGAGGATTCCCAGCAAGGAGACGAACAGCTTCGTAGAACGCAGGCGGTAGAGCGCCACGCGGTCCTCACGGCCGATCCCGCGCGTCCGTAGCCGACGGGCCACGGCCGCTGCCCGCTGGTTCAGCTCCCGATAGGTGAGCGTCCCTTCCGCGTCGCTGACGGCCGGCCGCTCGGGGTGGCGAGCCGCCGTGCTCTCGAACAGGGCGACCAGCGTCTGCGGCGCTCGCTCCGCGCCGGAAGTCCCGGAGGGAGGAAGGGTGCGTACTGCATCGGACATGTGAGGCTCCTGAACATCGTGATGGGGAAGACCCGTATGGCCGCCTGCCGGTGAGCCGGCGGGCAGCGAGGTGTTCACGCACACGCCGGGGACGGCTCGACGGGCCGCAACTTCCCTGTGCGCTGGTGGAAGAAGAACACCTGGCCGAGGACGAGCATGAGGTTCGCGCAGGCCAGGCTGGCCCAGAGCGCGTGCAGACCGGCCCAGGAGGCAATGGGTACGGCGACCAGGGCGAGTCCCCCGTAGCAGACCGCGAACGTCAACAGGCTCGGTGTCGTCCGTCTGATCGCGACCAGGCCGAAGCCGAAGACCGCCTGTACGGCATCCAGTACGACCACGCTCAGCACCACGGGCAACAGCGCGAGGACGCCTGCGTGCACATCCTGGTCCTTGGAGAAGAGAGTGACCACCGGGCTTCTCAGCGCGACGAGGGCGGTGCCGAGCACGGCCACGGCGCAGAGCCCCACCCAGGCCCCGGCGACCACCGCCCCGCGCACCTCCCGGACGCGCCCGGCCGCGACGTGTACGGACACCAGCGGTACGGTCGCCTGGCCCACGGCCACGGCCGCGGTGAACATCAAGTTGACCAGTGACACGGCGATGCTGTGGACCGCGGCGCTCTCGGTACTGATCCGCGCGGCCGCGAGGGCCAGCACACCCAGGACGGCGAACTTGATGAGCACCGTCGCCGCGAGCGGGATGCCCACCTTGGCGATCCCGAGCACCTCGCGCGGGTGCGGCCGGCCCAGACGCAGCGGCCTCCCGGCCAGGATCGTGGAGCGGCGCAGCACCGAGTGCGCGATCACCGCGTTGATCAGGCTGGAGGTGAGCATCGCGAGGCCCGCGCCGGCCAGGCCGAGTGCGGGAACGAAGCCCATCCCCCCGACCAGGACCACGGAGAGAACCACCGCGGCGGCGGTGCCGCACATCCCCGCCCGCATGACCGCCTTCGCACGCCCGAGACCCACCAGCGCTGACGTCGCCGTGCTGCCCACGGAGGTCACGAGCACACTGCCCGCCAACAGCGCGGGCAGCACGCCCAGCTCCGCGAGCGTGGACTCGGGTACGCCGGTGAGGCGCCCGACCAGGGGGACCGCGGCCACCGCCAGGGCCCCGAGCAGCCCCACGACGATGCCCAGCCACGAACCGTTGCGGACGACGTGCAGCAGACGGTCCGCGTTGTCGCGCTCGGTGGTCACGAAGGGCATCACGCCGCGCATGGCGCCGGTGACGGCGGCGACGGCGGGGCTGAACACGGCGATGGTCACCGCGAAGGCGGCCAGGGCAGCGGTGGCGTGCCGTCCCAGCATCACGGTGTCGACCAGAGAGCCCGCTGACGACGCGACCATGGTCACGTAGAGAGGCAGGGCGGCGCCGGCGATCTGCCGGGCCCGGCCACCCGCCCGGCCGTCGGCCGTTGTTTCCTGCTCAGACACTGTGAACTCGTTCTCCTTCTCGGGGCGCTGACGACGCCGCGGCGGCGAGCGCTCTTTCTACATCGGTGACGATGTGCTGGGAAAGTTTCTGTGCCTGGTCGAAGAGGTAAAAATGCCCGCCCGGCCAGGATTGTGTGTCCACCCGCGCGTGGAAATGTTTCCGCCAAGGGGTGATGTGCTCGTGCGTCACGAGCGGATCGGTGTCACCGTAGTGAATCGATGCGGGAATTCCCATGGCCGGACCGGGGGTGTAGGTATAGGTGTCCACAATGGCTATGTCCCCGCGAAGTACCTCCACCAGATAGGCGGCCATGTCGGGGTCGGTCAGCATTTCCTCGGGTGTCCCTCCGAGGTCGCGCAGGAAGCCGACCAGCTCGGTGGTCGGCCAGAGATCGCGGCGCTCGGTGTGCAGGTCGTGCACCAGCTGCGGGGCCGCACTTCCGGAGAGCCCCAGCCAGGTGGGAGGCCGGGCGGAAACGGCCAGCTCGCGGGCGAGTTCGTAGGTGACCAACGCGCCCATGCTGTGCCCGAAGATCCCGTATGCCCCGCTGGCCCGGGCGAGGATTCCCGGACGCAGGAACGCGGCTGCTCCGGTCGCGCTCCGGCAGGGCGGGTCGCCTGCCGTACGCCCGCGTCCCGGCAGGTCCACCGCGTACAGCTCCCAGGTCTGCGGCAGATGTCGCGCGAACGGCGAAAAGGCGGTCGCGGAGCCTCCCGCATGATGAATGAAGAAACAGGTGAAAACCGGGCCGGGGGGCCGGATGCCTCCCGTCTGTTCTCGTGGGCGCAGATTGCTGAAGGTTAACTCCAGGTCCATTGTTACCTTTCCGGGTGGCCGATATAGTGAGCCAGGCCAGATGTCCGATCGGTCGTGGAGTTTTCTCTCGGAAGGACCTGATCATGAACAGGATTGCCTTTGTTTTCCCTGGGCAGGGATCCCAGACCACCGGCATGGGCCATGATGTGGTGCGAGAATTCCCGGCCATCGCGCGGACGTACTTCGACACCGCGGACGAGGTGCTGGGTTTCCCGCTCAGCCGGCTGTGTTTCGACGGCAGCGCCGAGGACCTGCGCGACACGTCGGTGACCCAGCCGGGCATCTTCGTCACCAGCCTGGCCATACAGGCGGTGCTGCACGAACGAGGGGTCCGCCCGGAAGTGGTGGCCGGGCACAGCCTCGGCGAGTACACGGCGCTGGTCTGCTCCGGGGTCCTGGAGTGGACGGATGCTCTGCGGCTGGTCCGGGAGCGCGGCAGGCTGATGGAAGGTGTCAACCGCCGCACACCGGGGAAGATGGCCGCGGTTGTGGGGCTCGCGGCCGCGCGGGTGGAGGAGCTGTGTGAGCAGGTGTCCCGTGCGGCCACGTGCACGGTGGAGGTCGCCAATTACAACACCCCGTCCCAGACCGTGGTGTCCGGTTCGCTGGCCGGTGTCGACGCCCTGTCCCACGCCGCCCTCGGTGCGGGGGCCGCACACGTGGTGCCCCTCAACGTGGGTGCCCCCTTCCACTCCTCCCTGATGCGGGACATCGAGGAGGAATTCGGCAGCCACCTTGAGGCGGTGCGGTTCGGCACCCCGAGGATTCCGGTGGTCGCGAACGTGACGGCCCGGTACGTGGAGTCCGGTGCGGAGGCCAGGGAACTGCTGAGGCGCCAGCTCACGTCTCCGGTGCGCTGGTACCAGTCGCTGGAGCTGCTGGTGAAAGACGAGGCAGCGGCCTTCGTCGAAGCGGGACCGGGCCGGGTGCTCACCAACATCGGCAAGACGGCGGCGCCGGGGATCCCCGTCCTGGCGGCAGGGACCGTCCGGCAGCTCTCCAAGGCCGTGGAGCGCTTGCTGCCGGTGCCGTCCTGAGGAATGGCGCACGGCGGGAGTCCCGGCCCGGGCTCCCGTCGCGCGGCCCGCGTCGGTCTCACAGTGCGGAGCACCTGGCCTTGAGCCGGCTCAGGTACTTCAGTGATGCGAGCACATCGTCCGTGTCGATCCCGAAATCGATGAGGCAGGCGACCTCGTCGACTCCGAGTTCGGCGAGACGCTCGACGAGCGGCAGGCAACTGTCGGGAGACCCGATCAGGCAGCGGGTGCTCGCGTACTCCCGATAGGTGTGCTCCAGCAGCTCGGACAGCGCCTCATCCATCTCTTCCGTCGTGCCTGCGGTACCGGGCACGGGGGCCGTCACGTCGAACAGCTTCATGGAAGAGCGCATGTACCGCGTCAGCGGTCCGCGCGCCGCGTTCAGTGCCTGATCCTCGTCACGGGTGACGAACGAGTGCAGCATGACGCTGATCCGCTCCTGCTCGACGCCGTGCCCCGCCTCGCCGAGTGCCTCGCCGTACACGGCGAGGTTGTCCTCCAGTTCTTCCCACGACTGGCCGAGCAGGTGGGTCAGGATCCCGTGCCCCTGCTCCCCGGCCCGGGCGAAGGTCGCCTCGGAGCCGGCCGCGGTGATCCAGACGGGCAGGCCGCCGCGCTGCGGGCGGGGGTACGTGCCCACCGACCGTTCCGTGCCGTCGGGGCCCTTGCGCCGGACCGTTCCGCCGGACCATAAGGTGGCGAGGTCGGCCGCGCTGTCCCACAGCATGCTCTTCCTGTTCTCGAAGTGGCCCGGTGCCAGCACGAAATCGTCGGGGTTCCAGCCCGAGGCGAGGGCGACGCCGGCCCGGCCGCCGGAGATCCGGTCCACCATGGCCCACTCCTCCGCGACCCGGAGCGGGTCGTGCAACGGGAGCACCACGCTGCCCGCGCGAATGTCCACCCGGCGGGTCGTGGCCGCCACCGCGGCGGCGGTGACGGAGGGGTTGGGGAATGGCGCACCGAACGGGTGGAAGTGCCGTTCGGGGGTCCACACCGCCGAGAACCCTTCGGAGTCCGCGAACTGCGCCGCTTCCAGCAGCAGTCGGTACTGCTCGGCGGGCTCGTCACCGTTGGCGAAGAAGAACAGGCTGAATTTCATTTCTCTTCCTTCTTTCCGGTTACCTGGCCCGCAGCTGCGGGGCGACGGAACCGACGGCGCACAGCGCAGCGTCCTTCGCCGCACACACCGAGGTGCCGGTTTCGAAGGAGAGGGCGTACACGGCATGCCGGTACAGAGCCAGCAGACGCGCGTCGCTCTCCTCGACCGCGCTCGGCCTGTAGGTGAGCACCGCCCGGAACGTGGTCGCGGTGTCGACAACGCTGAACTGGACGCGCTGACCGGGCGCCAGGGCGACGGGCCCCACCTCACGCAGCGGTCGGTCGTTCAGCAGGATCACCTCGTCCTCGTCGCGGATGTAGTTCATGACCACGGGGAGCGCTGCGAATTCCGCGAGGTGGGCATCGGAGGCCGCAAGATCGGCGTAAGGCATCGTACGTACGAGCAGCACTTGGTCGATCACGTCGCGCACGGAAGCCAGAGCGGCGTCCAACGAGACCGCCCCGGACAGGGGCAGCGGTACCGGGACGACGTTGGCGAAGGCGCCGACCGATGCGGCGAGCGAGGCGTGCGGCCGCCCGTCGAGCGGTACCGAGAGACACACCTCCGTACGCTCCTCCGCCCAGGACAGTGCGAGGGCGAAGGCGGTGAGGTGCAGCACGAACGGCGTGACGCGATGCTGCGTGCAGCGCGTCCGCAGCACCTGCTGCAGCTCCTCCCCAGGGGCCCAGGAAAGCTGCCCGGTCACCCGCGCCGCACCGGGTGGTGTCCGGTCCGTGGCCGTCACGTCCGAGGGCAGCAGCCGCCGCCACAGGGCGGCGGCATCGGCCAGCCGGTCGCCGTCGAGCCGGGTCCGCCAGGTGAGGTAGCGCGCGAAGCCGTGGTCCGGACGCGGTCGTGCGTCGGAATCCGCATAGGCCTCGGCGAGCGCCCGGCACACGTGCGTCAGCCCGATCCCGTCCAGCGCGAGGAGGTGCACGGTGAGCGCGAGCAGCGTCTGCCCGTCGGGGCCGTCGGCTGTGGCCGTCCGGAGCAGGAGTCCGCTTCCGGGATCGACGGGATCCTGCTGAGCCCGCTCGTACAACCAGGCCGACGTGTGCTGTGACGGGACGCCGGCGGGGAGCCGGTGCCGCCGTACTTCCACGGCGGGGAGTTCGGGGCCGGAGACGGACACGCGCGCGTCGGGAGAGGCCTTCAGCCTCAGTGCCGGGTAGCGGTGGAACACCGTCCGCAGCGCGGCGCGCAACCGTGCCTCGTCCAGCCGCTGTCCGGCGTCGAAGACGTAGGTCTTCTGCTGCGCGCCGGAGGGCTCGCGGGCCGACACGCGCAGTCCCGGCGGAAGCTCGTCGGGTGGGCCGGTCTCCGGCAGCTCCTCTTCCCGGGGCGGGTCTTCGGTGGGCCACCGTCGCGCGACGAGATCCGCGAGCCGAGCCGCGGTGCCGTGGGTGTAGAACTCGGTGACGGCCAGGGGGATGCCGAATCTCTCCCGCACGGCGTGGACCAGCCGGGTGGCGAGCAGCGAGTGGCCGCCCGCGTCGAAGAAGTCCTCTTCCGGGCCGAGGCCGGGGCGGTCCAGTGCCTCCCGGAACGCGTCGAGGACCTGGGGGAGAACACCGCTGTCGGGATGCGTCCGGCAGGGGTCGGGTTCCCCGCCCGGCCGGCTGCCGGGAGCAGGCAGCCGGGCCGGGTCCACCTTGCCGTTGACGTTCGTCGGCATCCGGTCGATCGTGGTGAACGAGGCCGGCACCATGGCGGCCGGAAGCCGCTCGCGCAGCCGGGCTCGGGTACGCCGCACCACATCCGTGGCGTCCGGCGCGGTGACGAGGTACGCGTCGATCCGGCGGTCGCCCGCCGCGCCCCGGACCACCAGCGCGACGTCCAGGATGTCCGGATCCTCGCGTACGGCCAGCTCGATCTCCGCCGGTTCCACACGGACTCCGCGGATCTTGACCTGCCGGTCGCCGCGGCCCAGGAACTCCACATCGCCGGAGTGCGGCAGGCGTACCAGGTCTCCACTGCGGTAGACCCGGCCGCTGTCGGCGCGGTGACCGAACCGTTCCTCGGTCAGCTCCGGCCGGCCCAGGTACCCGGTGGCCACGCACACCCCGCCGATGCTCAGTTCGCCGACGGTGCCACGGGGCACGGGTTGCCCGTCCTTGCCCACGATGCGCAGCACGGTGTTCTGGATGGGGCGGCCGACGGGGGCGCGCCGCGGCCATGCGCCGGGCGGGCCGTGGAAACGGTGCGACGTGACGACGTGGGTCTCGGCCGGCCCGTAGTTGTTGATCAGTTGGCACTCGGCGCGTGCTTCGAAGAACGCCAGCACGTGCTCGCCGATCTCCAGTTGCTCGCCGGTGGACGCGATCTCACGCAAGGACGCGAACGCGTCGGCGTCGTGGCGGAAGCGGGCCGCCAGCGCATGCAGGAGAGACACCGGCACGATGGCTTTTTCGACCTGGTGCTTGTCCACGAACCGCGCCAGGGCGTCATGGTCCTGCTTGGTCTCCTCGTCGGCGATGTGCAGGGAGCCGCCCGCGCAGAGGGCGGCGAAGGTCTCGTGGAAGGCGGCGTCGAAACCGTAGGAAGCCAGTTGCAGCCAGCGCCGCGCCCTGGTGTACCCCTCGGTCTCCCAATGGATGAGGTTCGCCAGCGCCCGGTGGGGGAAGTGGATGCCCTTCGGTGTTCCGGTGGTACCGCTGGTGTAGGTGACGTACGCACCCGTCTCCCCGACGGCTGTGTCGCCGGGCGCGGCCGGGTCGCTGCCCAGGAACGCGGTGAGATCCGGTACGGCGACTGCCCGCGCCCGCTGCGCGAACTCCGCGTCCGCGGCGTGTTCGCACAGTACGACTTCGGCGCCGCAGTCCTCGGCCATGGCAGTGAGGCGCTGCCGGGGGTGATCGAGGTCGAAGGGCACCGGGGTGGCTCCGGCCCGGAGCACCCCGAGCAGGGCCGCTACCAGCGGGACGCCGCGCCGCATGGCCAGGCCCACGGTGGAGGCCGTTTCCACCCCGTGTGACCGAAGCAGCCCGGCGATCCCGGCCGATACTTCGGCCAACTGCCCGTACATCAGCTCGAACCGGCCGTCCGTCACGGCGAGCCGTTCGGGCACCCGGTCCGCCCACCGGGCGAAAACCGCGTGGACGGGCAGCTCGGGGACGTCGACGGCCGGGCCCGTCAGCGAGGACGCGGCGAGCGCGGCGGCCTCGGGCGGCTCTGCCGGTATGGCCGAGATGCGGGCCGTCGGGTGCTCCATCAGGGCACCGAGTACGTGCGCGAACCCCTCCTGCCAGGCCGCGACCGTCTCCCGGTCGAACCGATCGGTGTCGTACAGGAAGCGGCCGGCGAGCGCGCCGTCCTCGTCGAACCAGCAGTCCAAGGAGAGGGGGTACGGGCTCGTGGTCCGGGCGAACGCCACAGGGCGCGCCTGGAGGCCTGCGGGCGGTTCCGGGACGCTCGCCCGCCGGCTGAGCATGTTGAACAGCACAGGGAAGACCGACGCGCCGTCCGGCGCCCGGTGGCGGCCACTGCCCGTACCCAGCTCCTGGAGCATCATTTCGAACGGCAAATCCTGGTGGTCCAGGGCCGACGTGAGGCGCTCGGCGGTGTCCTGCAGCAAGGACCGGACATCGCGGTCCGCCGCGATCCGGGCACGGAACGGCAGGGTGTTGACGAAATTGCCGATGAGGTCGCGGGTCTCGGGCCGGTGCCGTCCCGACACCGGGATGCCGATGACGAAGTCGCCCTGGTTACCGATCTTGCTGAGCAGGGTGACGAACGCCATGAGGACGACGACGAAGGAGGTGACGCCCTCCCGCCCGGCGTAGTCCCCGACGGCTCGGGAGACCGTCGCCGGAAGCTTGAACTCCCATGCGTCGCCCTGGTGGGTGCGCTGGGCACCGGGTGACCGGTCACTGGGCAGTTCCAGCGGGTCGGGCAGGTCGGCCAGGGCGTCGCGCCAGAACCGCCGCTGCCGGTCGGCCTCCTCGGACCGGAGCCACCGGGCCTGCAGCTGAAGGTAGCGATCCAGCATTCCGTCGATGGGCTGCGGGGCCGGCCCGCCGCCGGTCCGCCGGGCATAGCCGGTGTAGAGGTCGCGCAGGAGAATTCCGGTGGAGTGGGCGTCCGCGCCGATGTGGTGCAGGACGAGGGCCAGCACATGCCGGTCCGGCGCGGTGCGCAGAAGTCTCGCCACGAACGTCGGTGCCCGGTCCAAGGGGATCGTGGTGCCGATCAGTTCGGTGAGCTGCCGGCTCAGGGCCTCCTCGTCGGGCACGTCCACCAGTGGCAGGTCCACCGCCACGTCGGGCACGATCACCTGCTCCGGTCGTCCGCCGGAACGGCGGAACCGCACCCGCAGGCTCTCGTGCCGGGCCACGACGTCGGTGAGCGCGGCGCTCAGGGCTGCCACGTCCAGCGGTCCCCGGAGATCGGCGAGCACGGGAACGTTGTAGGACTGCGCGGCTCCCGGTATCTCGCTGAGGAAGAGGAACCGCTCCTGCAACGGCCCCACGGGGAGACTGATCTCCTGGCCCGGCGCGGGCTCCGTCGCACGAGGCGCCACTTCGGACCGTTCCTCCGTGCCGGGCCCGGCCGTGTGCATCAGCCGGGCCAGACGGCGCGGCGACGGATTCCTGAGGAACGAGCCGAGCGGCACCGCCCGCTGCCATCGCGCCCCGGCCAGTGCCGCGATCCGGGTGGCCAGCAGGGAGTCGCCACCGAGGGCGAACAGGTCGTCGTCCAAGGACACGTCGTCATGGCCGAGAGCACGGGCGAAGATCGCGCAGGCTGCTTGCTCGTCGGTGCTCTCCGTACGGTGGGAAGCGGGTGCGACGGCGGCTGCCGGGGCGGGAACGGGGGCCGGGAGCGGCGGCACCTGCTGCGGGTGTGCCGCAAGCCAGTAGCGCTGCCGGTCGAACGGATAGAGCGGCAGCTCGGTGATCCGGCCACCATCGGCCGGAGTGACACGGCGGGGGTCCACCGGCAGGCCCAGGACCCAGGCGCGGCCGAGCGCGGCCAGAAGAGCCTCGTGGCCCGGCCGTGCTTCCTGCGGCACGGCTCCGAGGACGGCACCCGCGAAGTTGGGGGGCACCGAGCAGGGCAGGGCGGCACCCGGCGCAGGCGTGACGATCGCGGACACCGGAGGGGTCAGGGTGCGCTGCCCGGGAGCCGCCGGCCGGCCGGTGAACACCGTCGTGCCGTCGGGAACCCGGCCCGCGGAACAGAGCTGCGCCCCGTCCGGGTCGTACCAAGGGACGCGGACGGCGCTGAGTTCCGCGTCGCGCAACACGTGTTCCCACGAGGTCTCCCGGGCCGAAGCGGCCAGGGCCGTGGCGAGGGCGTCCTCGGGCAGGGCCCCGGTGAGTACCGCGGCGGCGGGTCTGGCCGCCACCTCGGCGATGACCGCTCCCGGCCGTATGCCGTGGGTCGCCCACACGGCGGAGCAGCCCAGGGTGACCACCGCGTTCACCAGGGGTTCCGGTGCCTGGCGGGGGAAGTCGGTCAAGGCGTCGTGGACGGTCGTGCCACGGGCGGTGGCCCACGAGGAGATCAGGCGTCCGGTGGTCTCGCGGAAGGCCGGCTGGTGCTCCCAGAGCGAGCGCAGCGCTTCCAGGGTCCAGACGTCGTGCCTCAGAAGGAATGCGGGCATCCGCTGCCCCCGGTCCGCCGGGGACGCTTCCCCGTCGAGGAGGAGCGGCGCGTGGTGCGCGCGCCACAGCAGTGCCCGGCGCAACGGATGCACCTCGCGACCCTCGCTCAGGGTGAAAGCGACATCGCGCACATCGTCCGGATCCGCTGTGGCGACGCGTTCACGCAACCGCGCCTCCAGTGCGTGCAGGGACCGGGGGGACGTCGCCGAGAACGGCAGCAGCAGGTGGTCCGGTACGGCCTTCCGCTCGGCCTGCGGAACCGCCGGTGCCTCCTCCACGAGGAGGTGCACATTGGTGCCACCGACTCCGAAGGAGCTGACTCCCGCCAGCAGCGGCCCCGGCGCCGTCCACGGGAGCGTGCGCGTCTGCACGTGAAACGGCGACCCGGCGAAGTCGATGTGCGGGTTGGTTCGCTCGCACCCCAGGGTCGGCGGGAGCGTGCGGTGCCGCAGTGCCAGCACCACCTTGATGAGCCCGGCGATGCCGGAGGCCGAGTCCAGGTGCCCGATGTTGGACTTGACCGAACCGATGGCGCAGAAGCCGGTGGCGTCGGTGGTTTCGCGGAACGCCTCGGTCAGGGCGCTGACCTCGATGGGGTCGCCGAGCACGGTGGCCGTACCGTGCGCCTCCACGTAGGACACCTGGTCGGCGGTGACACCCGCCAGCTGATGCACGTAGGCGATCAGCTCGGCCTGGCCCTCGGTGCTGGGAGCGGTGAAGCCGCTCTTGCGCGGGCCGTCATTGTTCATCCCGCCGGCCCGGATGACCGCCAGCACCCGGTCGCCGTCCTGCAGTGCGTCCTCCAGGCGGCGCAGCACGACCAGGCCGACACCGCTGGCGAACACGGTGCCCTGCGCCTCGTCGGAGAAGGGCAGACAGCGGCCGTCCGGGGAGGCGATGCCGCCTGCCTCGTACACGTAGCCGAGTTCTTCCGGCATGATGCCGGCGCCACCGGCCAGGGCGGCGTCGGCCTCGTAGTCGAGCAGAGCGCGGCACGCCTGGTGCACCGCGGCCAAGCTGGAGGCACAGGCACAGTCCACCGCGATGCTCGGGCCGGTCAGCCCCAGCCGGTAGGACAGCCCGGTGGCCCCGAACCCCCGGTCGTTGCCCATCAGGACACGGTGCCAGCCCAGGGCCTCCACCGCTTCGGGGTGCCCGAGCACATGGCGCAGCAGGTAGTCCGAATGGTTCAGACCGACGAACACACCGATCCGGTCGCGACCGGCGGACGGGGCCAGACCCGCGTCCTCCAGCGCGTGTACGGCCGTTTCCAGCAGAAAGCGCTGCTGCGGGTCGGTGATCCTGGCCTCGGCCGGGGTCATGCCGAAGTAGGCGGCGTCGAAGAGGGCGGGGTCGGCGAACCCCTTGCGCTCGGCGACGTACGACGGATCGCCGAGCGCCCGGTCCAGCAGTCCCGCGCGCCGCAACTCGTCGTGGGGCACGTGTTCGTGCGGGGCGATGCCGTCACGCAGCAAATCCCAGAACTGTGCGGCCGATTCGGCCCCCGGGAAGCGGCACGCCATGCCGGTGACGGCGATGGCCGGGAGGGCGTCTTCATGCTCTGCTGGGCCGTCCACGGCCATGGTTCACGCTCCGGTGGGGCCTCGTAGGTACAGGGGGTCAGACGGCTTCCGGACCGGAGCCGGTGCCGCGCAGACGTTGCTTGCGCTGGACTTGCTGGCGGCGTTTGAGCTGCGCGGCGCGGCGGGCCCGCGACGCGGCCTCCGGCACAGCCGTGGACTCGGAACCGGTGTCCTGGCCGCGGGCCAGGTGGGCGGCGTAGGTCCGCACACTGGGGAAGCGGAACAGATCCACGATCCGGGCGTCGGCGTGGACGTGCTTACGCACCTCGGTGAGCAGCCGGGCCACCAGGATCGAACTCCCTCCGGAGCGGAAGAAGTCGGCCGTGGGACCGATCGTGTCGTCGGCGAGGACGGAACGCCAGACGCCCAGGAGCTTCACCTCAAGCTCCCCGATGGGCTCCTGGGGTGCCTCCTCGGCCTTGTCGAGGGGGACCGGTGGCAGGGCCCTGCGGTCCGTCTTGCCGCTTGCCGTGGTCGGCAGGGATGTACGGGTGACAAAGACGGCCGGCAGCATCTGATCCGGCAGCACCTCGGCCAGCCCGGCCCGCAGCACTTCGGGGTCCAGCGGGTGGCCCTCGCGAGGGACACAGTGGGCGACCAGCACACTGCGCTGTTCGGTGCGCTGAACGGTCACCGCGCATTCGGCTACGGCCGGCAGGGCGTTGACGGCCTGCTCGATCTCCTCCAGCTCGATCCGGTAGCCGTTGACCTTGACCTGGTTGTCCATGCGGCCGACCAGTTCGAGATGACCGCCGGGGAGCAGCCGGGCCACATCGCCGGTCCGGTACACCCTGCCCTCACCGGGCACCGACGCCAGAACGGGAAAGCGGGCCTCGGTGAGTTGCCGGTCGCCGACGTACCCCTGGGCCACGCCGGCGCCGGCCAGCACCAGCTCACCGTACATTCCGACCGGTACCGAGTGGAGGGCCGCGTCCACCACGTACGCGGCGGTGTTGGCCAGCGGCTTGCCGATCAGTACCTTCTCGGGACGGTCGGGAACCTCCCAGCACGTGGACCACACGGTGGTCTCCGTCGGCCCGTACATGTTCAGAACCTTCGGGATGCCCAGCGCCTTCAGCCTCCGGGCCAGCGTGGTGTCGAGCGTCTCACCGCCGACCATGAGAAGGCGCAGTGAACGCAACGCCTCCTCACCCCCGGGGAGTTGCAGCACTCCGCGCAACAGGGTGGGCGTCGCCTGCATGGCCGTCGCCTTCTCACCCAGAATCAGTTCGGGGACCGTCGCGGGCTCGCGCTCGCCCGCGGAGCGCGGTGCGTTCCGCAGCGTCTCCGATGTCTCCGCGAGCACCACGGGGATGCCGCGTGCGAGGGTCCAGAGCAGTTCGACGACGGCTATGTCGAAGGTCACCCCGGTGACGGACAGCCAGACCGCGTCCTCGGGCAGCGGGACCGCCCGGTCGAGGGCGGTGAACAGATGGGCCAGGTTGGCGTGGGAGATCTCGACGCCCTTGGGCAGCCCGGTCGAGCCCGACGTGAAGATGACGTACGCGGAGTCCGTGCCGGCCACGGGCTCACCGACGTCCCGCGTGCCCAGCAGGCCGGCTGCGTCGATCCGCGCTCCGGTGAAACCTGGGCACTCTCCCCCGTAAGGCTCCCCCGTGACGAGCGCGGTACACCGCGCGGTGTCCAGCATCGTCTCGACGCGTGCCGTGGGGGCGGCGCCGTCCAGCGGCACGTACACCAGGCCCGCCGACATGATGCCCAGCAGGACGGCGACCAGCTTCGGAGTCCTCGGCATGAGCACACCGACCCGCTGGCCCGGGCGCAGGCCCGCGGCCGCCAGTCCCGCGGCAACCGCTCGCGCCATACGGGCCACGTCACCGCGGGACAGGGTCGTGCCGCGGAACGTCAGGGCAGGCTGGTCCGGTTCCTCGGCGAGCCGGTCCCGTATGAGCGCGTGCACGGGAGCGGGCGGTACGGGGCAGACGGTACGGGCGTTCCAGCGGGCGATGTCGGCTGCTTCGGCGGGATCGATCAGCGGCAGCTCACCGAGCCGGGCGTCCGGCGCCGCGCACATGCGCTCGACGAGATGCCGGAACCAGGCGACGAAGCGCCGCGCGTCGTCCGCGTCCCACAGAGTCGTGTCGTACACCAGCAGCGCGTGCAGTTCATCGCCGTCCTCGCGCAGTTTGAACAGAAGGTCGTACTGCGCGGAGTAGACAGGGGTGTCGGCGGGCTCGGCCTCGACGCCGGGGAACGTCAGATTCTCGTCCGGGTAACTCTGCAGGATGAAGATGGTCTGGAAGACCGGTGAGTGCGAGCTGCTGCGTTCGGCGGCGACAGCCTGCACCACCTGGTCGAACGGAAGGTCCTGGTGGGCGAACGCCTCGAATGCCGTTCTCCTGACCTGGGTCAGGAAGTCCCGGACGGTCTGCTGTTCGTCGATACGGTTGCGCAGAGTGATGGAGTTGAAGAAGAGTCCGAGGGAGTTCTCCAACACCGGGTAGGGACGGTTCGCCAGCGGACTACCCAACGCGATGTCGTCGCTGCGGCTCAGCCGGGACAGCAGGAGCGAGTAGGCGGCGGCGAATGCGCTGTACAGCGTGGTACCTGTCCGGGCGCACAATTCCTTGGCCCTGCGGAGGAATTGCGCATCGTAGACGGAAGTGAACGCCGAGCCCCGGTAGTGCTGGACGGCGAGACGAGGCCGGGACGGCACGAGGTCGAGCACCGGGGGGAGCTGGGCCAGGGTCTGACGCCAGTACTCGCGCTGCTGCTGGGCGAGTTCGCTCCCCAGCCATTCACGCTCCCAGACGGCGTAGTCGGCGTACTGCACGGGCAGGTCGGGCAGGCGCGGTCTCCGCTTCTCCAACCGTGCCGTGTAGCACTCCGACAGCTCCTTCCGGAGGAGTCCGGTCGACCACCCGTCGGAAATCACATGATGCTGGGTGACGACGAACACCCACCGCCGGGGACCGGTGCGTACCAGGTCGAAACGGATCAGCGGGGCCACGGCGAGGTCGAACCTGGTGGAGACGATGGCGAAGAGGGTGTCGTCGATCGATTCGGGACCGGCCTCGTGCTGCTCGAAAACGGGTGCGCACCGCTCGTCGATCACCTGCCGCAGGCCGTCGTCGGCCTCGACCAGGGCGGTTCGCAGGACTTCGTGTCGGGCGGTGACGTCCGCGACGGCTTCCCGCAGCACGGCCTCGTCCAGGGCGCCCCGCAGCTCGTAGGCGAAGTACATGTTGTACACGGGAAGTTCGGTCGCGGTCTGCTCGATCAGCCAGAGCCGCTGCTGCGCGTAGGAGGCGGGGAGGGGGAGCGTCCGGTCGACGCGTTCGATGCGGACCTGCCGCCGGGCCTCTTCCTCCCGGTACTCGCGCAGGAACTGCAGAATCTCCTCGCGGTGCGCACGGATGGTGTCCTTGACGTCGTCGGTCAGGGCACCGTCCGGCGACGACACCGCCAGTCGGTCGGCCTTGGCCGCGACCCGGATACCGTCCCTCGCCAGACGCTCCAGAAGGGCGGTGATGTTCACAGTTCGACCGTTCCCCTCGTGTCGTCGTGACCGTCGGACGTGAGGGTCCGGTACAGGTTCATCGATGCCGTTTCCGCGATCACCAGCTCCGTCATGCCGGCCAGCGTCTCGGCATCGAGCAGATCGCCGAGTGGGACGCGCACCCGCAGGCGCTCGCGGATCCTGGCCAGTACCTGTGAGGCCACGATGGAGTGCCCGCCCAGTTCGAAGAAGCTGTCGTCGGGCGCCACGGATTCGACCCCCAGCACCTGTCGCCAGATCTCCGCCAGCTGGTCCTGGATCTCCGAAGGATCCGAAGGAGCGGTGACAGGAGCCGCGGGCGCGTCGTCGGCGGCGGGGGACACCGGGGGCGCTGAGGACTGCGGGGGCTCGGCTGCCCAGTGGCGCGCCGTGTCGAAGGGGTACGACGGCAGCACCGTACGGCGGGCGGCAGCGGATCTGGGCAGCAGGTCCCAGGCCACGTCGGCGCCCCTCTCCCAGCAGTGTGCGACCAGGCCCAGCCACTGTTCCCAGGAGGCCGGCGCCGGGAGGACAAGGGGGAAGCGCGCGGGCAGCACGGTCTCCGCTCCGCCCAGCACCGCGGAGCGGGACACCTCCACGAGATGGTCCGGCGAGGGAAGCTTGCCGACGGGCAGGGTCTCACCGAGCGTCACGGACAGCAGGTCACACGAGGGACGCGTCCACGGCGCGGCCGTCAGCTCCCGCTCGATCGCCATCAGCTCCCGCTCACACCGGCTCAGGTCACCGTCCCGGCCCGTCGCGGCCACCATGCGTGTGTGGCGGAGGAAGCCGCGCATCGCCACGTCCCAGGGCAACACTCCGGCGAACGCGAACGTCACGTACTCGCCCGCGCCCACGGCCGCCAGGGCCTCCGCTGTCACGCCGAGGGCTCGCAGCGCCTCCAGGGCGCCGTGGGCCGCTCGGAAGGCGTCGCCGGACACCCCGTCGAACGCGTCCAGACGGTCCGGGCCCGGGCGTTCCAAGGCCGTACGCAGCCGAGGCAGCCGGTCGGCGAGAAGGTGGATGCCAGGGGGACCGGCCGCGAAGGCCTCGTCCAGGCCGACGCCCAGCACAAGGGGCTCCTGCGGCGTGGGTGCGGCACCCTCACCCAAGGACGCGGCGAGCTCCCGCAGCGACGGAGTGACCCACGCCCGCCTCAACTGCCGCGCTTCGCGGCCTTCCTGCAGTGTGAACGCCACGTCGGCAGCGGCGCTCGGGCCCGGTACCGACGGGACCGCACGCGCCAGTTGCTCGCACACCGCGTGGAAGGCGCGAGGTGAGTGCGCCGACACCGGATAGATCTGTGGCTCGGACACGGGTTCGGCCGCAGCGGGCACCACGTCGGGGGACTGCTCCAGGACGACGTGCGCGTTGGCCCCGCCAAGGCCCAGGGAGGTGACCGCGGCACGCCGCGGGTGCGCGGATTCGGGCCACGGGCGCGTACGGGTGTTGATGTACAAGCCGCTGTCTTCGAGCGTGATGGCGGTGTTCAGTACGGAGTGGCCCACGGTCGCCGGCACGGTCGCTGCACGCAGCGCGAGTACCGTCTTCAGGAATCCGGCCATCCCCGCGGCGATGTCGAGATGACCGACCGAGGACTTCACCGTGCCCACGGCACAGGGCGAGCTCACCCCGAGCAGCCCCCGGGCTTCCTTGAGAGCGGCCAGTTCCACGGGATCCCCCAGGGGGGTGCCCGTACCATGCGCTTCCACGTAGCCCACGGTCGCCGGATCGACGCCGGAGTCGGTCAGAGCCGCGACGATGGCCTCGCGCTGCCCTCGTACGGTCGGCGCGGCGAAGCTCTGGCGGTCGGCACCGTCGTTGCTCAGCGCCGAACCCCGCACCACCGCGTGGACGGTGTCGCCGTCGCGCAGCGAGTCGTCGAGGCGCTTGAGCACCACGACGCCGACGCCGCTGCCCGGCACCGTGCCGCCGGCCGCGTCGTCGAAGGGACGCAGCCGGCCGTCCGGTGCGAGTACGCCGCCGTCGACGGCGCGGTAACCGTACTCGTACGGCATCAGCAAGGAGACGGCTCCCACCAGCGCGAGGTCACAGTCTCCGGCGAGCAGGCTGCGCCGGGCGAGGTGGATGGCGGTGAGCGACGTGGAACACGAACTGCTCACGAAGACGCTCGGACCGCGCAGGTCCAGATGGTAGGAGACCCGGAGCGGCAGCGCGGTCGGGCTGTCCAGCAGGCCGGCGGGGGCCTGGTGACCGCCGGGCAGGTAGCGGGCGTACCGGTTGTCTCCGCCGCCGCAGAAGACGCCGATCCTCCGGTCCTGCCGGCGGCCGGCCCATCCGGCGTGTTCGAGCGCGTGCACGGCCTCCTGGAGAAGCAGACGGTGCTGGGGGTCCATGGCCGCCGCCTCGGCGGGGGAGATCCCGAAGTAGTCCGCGTCGAATTGGTCGATGTCGTCCAGTGTTCCGGAGACCGGCACGTATTGGGGATCCGTCTGCAGTTCCCCGGGGACACCCAGCGCGCGGATGCGTTCCGGCGTGCGGGACGTGAGGAAGCAGGCCCCCTGGACCAGGTTCTCCCAGTAGGCTTCGATGTCCGGTGCGCCCGGGAACCGGCAGGCCATGCCGATCACGGCGACACCCTGCGGCGTTTCCCGCAGGTCCGGGTCAGTCGGCATGCTCTGTCTCCCCTTCGGTGCCGTTCAGCAGGCGTGCGACGGCCGCCACGGTCGGGTAGGTGAACAGGTCGGTGACTGCGACGTCGGCCCTGAACTCCTGCCTGATCAGGCGGTGCAGGCGAATGAGGGTCAAGGAGTTCCCGCCCAGTTCGAACAGGCTGCTGTCGCGGGGGATCCGTGTGCTGTCGATGCTGAGGGCCGTGGCCCACAGGTCCGTGAGACGGCGTTCCAGATCGCCGCGCGGAGCGCCCTCGGCCGTCGTACTCCGCCCGACCTCGGGCGTCGGCAGGGCACGCGCATCGACCTTTCCGGTGGGGGTCACGGGCAGCTCCGGCAGCCCGATGAGGTGGTCGGGTACCAGTTCGGCAGGCAGTCGCTCGGTGAGGTGGCGACGGAGGCCGTCGAGGTCGACGCCGTCGGCCACCACGCAGTAGGCCAGGAGGGAGTCGGGCGCCTCCGGCCGCACGGTGACCACGGCATCGCTGACCTCCGGATACGCCATGATCAGGTGACGGAGCCCGTCGAGTTCGACCCGCAGCCCGCGCACCTTCACCTGGGCGTCGTCGCGGCCACGGAACTCCAGCACGCCGTCCTCGCGGAAGGCCGCGAGGTCTCCCGTCCGGTACAGGCGTGCCGAGGGGTCCTGACTGAACGGGTGCGGGATGAAGCGCTCTGCGGTGAGTTCGGCGCGGTTGATGTAGCCGAGGGCCAGCGGGAGCCCGCCGAGGTGGAGCTCCCCCACGAAGCCCGGCGGGAGCGGCTGCCCCCCGGGCCCCAGTACGTAGGCCTGAGCACCGTGGACCGGGCGTCCGATGGGTACGGTTGCCGTTCCCGTGCGGTCTTCGGCTGAGCACCGGTGGAACGTCGCGTCGATGGTGGCCTCGGTGGGTCCGTACAAGTTGACGACTTCGGCACGGCACGCCCGCCGGACGGCATCGACCACCGGGCGTTCCAGCGGTTCGCCGCCCGAGAAGAGCCGGCGCAGCGCGGTACAGTCCGACAGGGTTCCTTCGGCCAGGACGGCCTTGAGCAGCGTGGGGACGAACTGGGCCACGGTGACCCCGTACCGGCGCATTTCCGACAGCAGCAGGGCCGGGTCGCGGTGCGCCCCTTCAGGCGCGATCACGGTGAGCGCACCGGCTGTGAGCGGCGCCAGGTACTCCCATACGGAAGCATCGAAGATGCCCGGTGTCTTGAAGTAGAAGCGGTCGTCAGCGCGCCACCCGAATTCCTGCCGCTTCCAGGCAAGGTGGTTCGCCAGGGCCCGGTGCGGGACGACGACGGTCTTGGGCAGACCGGTGGTGCCCGAAGTGGCGATGAGGTAGGCGGGGGCGCTTCCGCTCAGTGGCACGTCCTCGAACGGCCGGTGCGGGACGTCCTCGGCGGCCTGCTCCAGGTCGACCAGGGGGATGCCCTCCGGTATTCCCCTGTCGGTGGCGCCGTGCACGACGGCGGCGGCAGCCCCTGAGTCCGAGAGGAGGAAGGCGCGCCGGCGCGCCGGCTGCTCGCCGTCCACGGGCAGAAAGGCGTGTCCACTGCGTAACACCGCGAGGACCGACGCGACGAAGCGCACCGACCGGGGCAGGCACAGCGCCACGACGCTTCCGGGCGGAAGAGCGAGGGCCGCGATCCGCGACGCGATGTCGCGGCTCATCAGGTCCAGCTCCCGGTACGAGTACGCCTGGCCGTTCTCCAGGACGGCGACGCTGTCCGGAGCCGTCCGCGCCTGCTGGGTGAAGCACTCCGGAACGAGTGCTGCCCGCTCGTCGGGTGGCACGGGATTCCAGGAGTCGAGCACCAGGGCGCGGTCTGCCGCGGACGCCAACGGAACGGCCCGTACCGCTCCGTCCCAGCCGGTGACGATCGCGCGGAGGATCTCCTCGCAGGCGGCGGCGATACGCCGGGCGGTCGCCGGCTCGTACAGCCGCTTCCGGAACTCCAGCAGGCCGGTCACCTGCGTGCCGCGGATCTCCACGGACAGCATGAGATTGGCCTTGCCGTCCCGGACCGCGGTGGGAATCTCCGTCACCCCGATGCCGGGCAGCGGCAGGCGCTCCGCCGTCGCGTCGTTCAGGGACAGCATCGCGGGGAGGTCGGAAACCCCCGAGTGCGGGTGGGTCGCCTTGCGCACCTGGTCCCAGAGCCGGTCCAGTGGTGCGCTCTGGTGGTCGAAGCTCTCGAACAGGGAGTCCTGCACGGCCGCCACATAGTCGTGTAACCCGAGATCGCGCTGCTCCGGGCAGCGGAAGGCCAGCAATTCTGTGAACAGGCCCACCACTCGGTCGTACTCGGACCTCTTCCAGTCGATCGCCGGGTACGTGATGAGGACGTCATCAGCCCTGGAGAAGTGCTGCAGAGCCACGGCGAAGGCCGCGAGCAGGACGGCGAACGGGGTGAAGCCGAGGCGCTCGCTGGTGGTCAGGAGGCCGGCCGGCACGGCGACCGGCACCGATGCCATGTGCAGGGCGTCCGGTTCCGTGGCGGGCGCTTCCGGTGCGTGCAACACGTCACCGTGCCAGCCCTTGAGGTAGTCGCCCCAGAACGCGGCACCGCGGGCGCCGTCGGGCGACGCGAAGTGCTCCTCCTGCCAGCGGGCGTAATCGAAGTAATCGGTGCGTGCAGGAGTCTGCTCCACCGGCGCTCCGCCGGCCGCTGCGGAGTACGCCTCGGCGAGATCCTCCAGGACGATCGGCACCGAGGGGGCGTCCACCGCCACATGGTCGAAGACCAGCAGGAGAACGGAGTTCTCGGGGCTGAGGCGGAAGAGGTGCGCGCGCAGCCGCGCCGTCGACTCCGGCCCGAACGGCCGGGAGATCTCGCCGGCCAGACGCTCTCGCAGGCTGTCGGCCGGGATGTCGTGCACGGCCAGAACTCGCGCGGGCACCGTGCCCAGGGACTGGTGGAGCGTGCCGTCCTGGGCTTCGTCGATGTCCACACACAGAGCCGGGTGACGTTCCATCACCCGCCGCACTGCGCCTTCGAGTGCCGATGCATCGACGGGACCGGTCAGGCGATAGGCCCTGGGGACGTTGTAGAGGTCGCTGTGCTGGTAGAGCTGCTGCGCGGCCCAGACGGCCCGCTGTTGTTGGGAGAGCGGGGCAGCGGCCGTCATGATCCGCGCAGGGGAGCCCGTGCCGTAGTCCTGACCAGCTGCGCCGCTCATGCGGACACGTCCTGTTCGAGGACCGGCACGATCCCTCGTTCCGCGTACCGTGCGGACTCGTCGTCCATTGCTTGCCGTGGCATGAGTGTGCTTGCTCCCGTCCGCATGCTTTTGTCATCACGGGTCCGGCTCCGAGAACGGCAGTGGCAGGACCGGCGGTTCCTTTGTCTCTCGCGTGCAGTCCTCGCTGGCGCTCGGAATTCGTTGGCACTTTCCAGGGGAAAGGGAAGTCGCTTTTGTCGCGAGCAGCTCCGCAGTTCTGCGACTGCTCGATTCGGCAGCATCACCCGGCAGGTCTCCGCCGGTCAGCTGTCGAACTCGCCTCATGCGGAGAAGCGGAATCTCCCGAGGCCGTCCGGATGCCTTGGATCATCTGGGGCATTCTGCGGCCGGTGCTGGTCCGTACGACCGGCAGGCAGGATTTCTCCCGGTTGACGAGCTGGTTGCCCGGGCAGTACTCCGATGCCCGGAGTACTTGCCCTTTCGCACACAACCATGAAGGAAACCCGACGATGTTTTCGTGCATCGGTCGCCGGCGTTGTCGGGTGTGGACCCTGCTCATGTAAGTTACATCATGTGTCCATAAGGATTCAAGAGTTATGGTCAGGTGGCTATGGTGCCGCGAATGGCCTTCGGAGCAGCCGCTGCGCCCAATTCCCGGAACATCGGAAAGTTGTTCCGCGTCTTGAGTACCGCACTCGACCCGGAGCCCTCCCACCTCACCTAAGCCATGACGGCTTGGCAGGTACTCTCCACTGCCTCGGCGAGGAGCCGGAGTTCCTTGTCGGTGAGTGACGAGAAGTACGGTACGAGGATCGAGGTCGTCAGTCTCTCGGCCTCGACGCGCTGTTCCCGGACTTCAGCCGGGTCTCGGAACGGCCCCGTGTAGCCCATCCGTTCGGCATAAGCCGGGCCGGTGCGCGGGGGCGCGTGGGTGGCGGCGAGTATCGCGTCGAGCGGTGTCAGCCCGCAGGCCGCGATGGCGCTGATGTGAGCGGCGCCCCGCAGCTCCCGGATCACATGGGTCGTCAGAGCGGCCCGGCCCGGAAGTGAGTCCGGAGCCGGCAGCCGTCGCCAGCCTGCGAAAATCGTGCCGAGCGAGGCGGGAGCCGCATCGACGACCCGGCGGCCCAGTACGTCGACGGTGGCCAGGACGTCACGGTCGATGCTGCCCAGGGCTCGTTCCCCCCATGCCGTGATGATGTCCTTGTAGAGCACGGCGACCTGTTGGTGCGTCAGGCCTTCGGGGACACCGTGCCAGGCCTTCTCCACCTCCGCGAGCGGTTCGAAGGCGATGGCGGCCGCGGCGACCTCGGCCGGGCAACTGCCGAGTACACCGGCGCGGCCGACCACCCAGAACTGGGCGCCGGAGGCGAAGCCGAGCTGCACTCCACAGGCATCGGTCGAATCGGCCAGCATCCAGCGACGGGTCAGCTGCTGAACCGGTTCCTTGATGCGCTCGATGGTCTCGACGGCTGCTGTGGCGGCCATCTGCTTCCCCTCTCACTCGGCTTGTCGTTTCTCACTGGGTTCGTCGGGGACCACATGCTCAGGCCGGCGCGAGCCAGGCCTCCAGCACGCCCGCCAGACGCACCAGGTCGGCGACGGCGATCCGCTCGGTGGCCTGGTGCGCGAGCTCGATGGAGCCCGGGCCGAAGACCGCCAGCTCGTCGGCGAGTCCGGTGTAGCGCAGGGCGTTCGTTCCGAAGGGGGCGGTGGTGGGCTCGGTACCGGACACGTCCGCCAGGAACCGCACGAAGCCGCTGTCCGGGCGCTGGTAGAACGCGGGCGAAGCGGGTCTGCCATCGGGTGTGGTCGGCAGGAGCGAGGTGACCTCGCACGGCAACGGGCAGGAGGCGTGAGCGATCGCCTGCAGACGCTCCAGCACGTCAGCGGGGTCCTCGCCCGGTACGATGCGCCGGCCCACGGATATGGAGCAGAGATCCGGGATCACATTCGTGCCGGTGCCGCCCGAGATGCCGGTGACGGACACGGTGCCGTTGCCCAGTTCTGTGGCCGGCGGGAGGGCCTGCAGGCGTTCGTGCTCCGCGCCGAACGCCGCGATGACCGGTGCCATGGCCTCGATGGCGTTGGCCCCGAGGTCAGGACGCGCCGAGTGGGCCGCCGTGCCGTGCACCGTCACTTCGATGAGCACGAGGCCCTTCAGCCCATGGATGGGGCGGAACTCGGTCGGTTCCGCCACCAGCATCTGGTCGATGTGCAGGCCCTGCTGTTCCGCCCACGGCCGGAACCGGGTCGCGCCGAGCAGCCCTCCGACCTCCTCGCTGACCGATCCGACGAGCAGCAAGGTCGGAGCGGGCCGTAGCCCACGGCGGCGCCAGTCCGCGAGCAGGGCCAGCATGACCCCCATGCTCGCTTTCGTGTCCAGGGCACCGCGGCCCCATACACTGCCGTCCTCGACGCGTCCGTCGAAAGGCGGGTCGGTCATGTGCTCGACGCTTACGGTGTCGGTGTGAACGTCGAGCACGACGAGCCGCTCGGACCGTCCGGGAAACCGCCCGTACACATTGGGACGGCCGGGCAGCACCTCGTCCAGGACGACCTCGTCCGCTCCGTAAGCGTCGAACCGCTCCGCCAGCCGAAGCGCGAGGGCGCCTTCACCGACCGGCCCGTGCTCCTCGGCTCGCGGCCCGGCCTGCAGTGGGTTGACACTGGGGATCCGTACCAGCTCGGCGACCGACTCCGCGAGGGTCAGGCTGTCGATGCCCGTACTCCGCATCAATCGACCCCGAGCGCGTAGAGCCGGGCGGCGAAGTCGAACTGGGCCTGGGTGTCGATGTCGATGGTCAGGTTGGAGGCCTGGTGCCACATCGGCCGCGAGCCGACGAGCCCGAGCGTCGTGGCGACGTGCCGGGTCATGATCGAGCAGGTGAAGCCCAGTTGGTAGTAGGTCGGCAACTCCTGGGACGCACGGTGCCAAGCCCCGAAACCGAACCCCATCGGGTTGAAGTTTCCGTCGAGGAGGTACTCGCGCATCGGGTAGACCACCGTGATGGAGTTCGCGTCCTCGGGGTCGCGGCTCTGCCAGGCCTTGATCACCGCTTCGTGCTCGTCGAAGAACGGGTCCGTCGCGTGGCACCACATGACATCGTCGTCGTCGGGGAGCTGCTTGCAGACCTCGTTCACCACCGACTGGAACGGGTAGGAGTTCTCGGTGAGGTGCGCGGAGCGCGGCAGGAAGGACGCCCCGTACCGCTCGGCCACCTGGCGTGCCGAGGAGTCCTCGGAGGAGAGATACACGTCGCCCGGATCGGCGGCGACGCGGGTCAGCTTCGCCACGAGAATGTCCAGCAGGGACTTCCCGTGCGCGAATTCACGGTAGTTCTTGTTCGGCACCCGGGTGGACGAACGCTTCGCGGGAACAACGAACTTCATGATGTGCTCCTTACCGTGAGGCGGTTTCGAGGTTGTCAGGGATGTGTCGGCGGAGCTCTTCCAAGAGCGGCGGGGACACGGCAGTCAGCGGAAGCCGGCACTCCGGTGACCGCACCAGGCCCTGGCCGGCCAGCCACGCCTTGAGCGGCGCGGGATTCGGCTCTGCGAACAGGAGAGGGATCCAGGGACCGAGCTGGTTCCACTCGGCCAGGGCCGTCCGAAGACTGCCCTTCCGCAACTCGTCGAAAACGCGTACGAACTTCTCGGGGTTGATGTGTGCGGAGGCCAGGACGCCACCGGCGCCACCGAGCGCCACCGACGCGAAGAACAAGTGGTCCTCGCCGGCAAGGACGGCCAGCCGGCCGCTGCCCTCCCGCACCAGTTCGAGCGTCTGCTTGATGTCGCCGGACGAGTCCTTGACACCGACGAGGTGCGGGTTGCGTGCCGCCAGCTCGAACAACGAGTCGTTGTGGAGGTTCACTCCCGTGCGGTACGGAATGTTGTAGACGATGACGTCCCGGTCCGTCTCCGCGAGGACGGCGTCGAAGTGGGCGATCAGGCCGGCCTGCGTAGGCCGGTTGTAGTGCGGAGCCGTGAGCAGGTACCCGTCAGCGGGCTGGCGGTTCCGCCGCCGGACGGAGGCGGCCACCTCTCTGGTGTCGTTGCCGCTCACGCCGACGTAGAGCGGGAGCGTTCCGTCGAGGTACTCGGCCGTGAATGCGACGACAGCCGCGGACTCGTCGGGCGACAGGACCGGTGACTCGCCGGTCGTGCCGAGCAGAACGATCCCGGCGATCCCCGACCCCCGGTATCGGTCCAGTAGCCGTGCGATCGATGCGTAGTCGACTTCGCCGTCGTGGAAGGGAGTGACCAACGGCAGGTAGATGCCGTCGATCCGAGTGTGCCCCATCGTCATGTCACTGCCTCGTGAATAGGGTGGGTGCTGCAGGGAAGAGGCCGGGCGTTTCGCCCGTACGTCGTCAGGACAGGCACGTCAGACGTCGACGCGCGCATGCTCCGTGGTGCGCATCGCACCTCGGCTACGCACGGCGAAGTACCCCGCGACCGCCACGAGCCCTGTGGCAGACAGCCAGTACATGCCGGCCGTCACCTGCCAGGACAGCCCGGTGACCGTGACCACGGCCATGCCCAGCCAGGTGCCTGCGGACTCCGCGGTTCCCCAGGCCAGTCCGGCCGCACTGTACGCGGTCACGCTCGAAAGCCGTCCCCTGACCTCTTCGATCTCCGCGTCGTACATCGGGCCCCAGACCACTTCGGCCAGTGTGAACAGCAGAATCCCGGCGTACCCGACACTCACCGGAGACCCGAGGAGGGCCCCGAACAGCACCATGCTCAGCGCCATGACCAGATGCGCCCCCGGCAGCAGCCCCAGTGCGCACATCCGGGGGTGGCGCGCGCGCAGCCGTTGGACGACGGCCGTGACCGGAGTCTGCAGGATGATGATCAGTACGGCGTTCGCCACGAACAGCAGGGAGACCTGCTGAGGGTCCAGGGAGTCCGCGACGTAGGTCGGCAGCACCTCGAAGACCTGCGCGTACGCCACCCACGTGAGCGAGGTGACCAGGAGGAACACCACGAACGGCCGCAACGTCGGGCCTGCACCCGGGACTTCGGGCGCCGCGCCCGTCGGCCGCGCCACGGGGCGCGGCAGGAGGAGAGCCGAGATCGTAGCACCCAGATAGAGCACCACACCCGCGAGCGGCAGAAGGCCGGGCCAGTGGGTCAGGACCGCGCCACCGGCGGCTGAACCCAGTGCCGAGCCGGCATTGACCGCGAGATTGAGGTGGGAGAAGCCCCGCAGCCGCTGTTCGGCCGAGTACGCGGCGGCGACCAGTGCCTTCAGCGCCGCCGTCGCCGCCGAGAAGGACAGACCGAGGACAGCGGCGAGGAGCAGCCAGACCGGGAGCGAGTGTCCCGGGTAGCCGAGCATGGCCAGCAGTGTGCTGGTGGCGGTCACATACGCCACCAGCACGGAGCGGCGAAGTCCCAGCGCGGTCACCAAGCGGGAGACCAGCAGCCCGCCTGTTCTGCCGAAGAGCAGACAGCCGGCGACGACGGTTCCGCCCGCGGCGCCGCTCATGCCCCGGGTCTGCAGGAGCCACAGTCCGAGGAACGGAAGCAGGGTGAAGTACGCGGCGCTGCTGCAGCCGCGCACCAGGAGGAAGGCCAGGGTGACCCGGCGCGGGACCGTGTCGAGAGCCGCTGCCGACTTCACAGGCCCTCCGCGGGCCGGGATGACGCCTTCCAGGCCATGAGGGACGTACGCACCTCGGTGACCAGGCTTGCGGCCGCGCGGCTGGGCAGCTGTTCGGTCAGAGCGCCGAGCCGGTCGTCGGCGGCCCGGGACTCCGCGGGCGGATCGGAGGTGATGGCCCACAGAGGGCGGATGCGCGCACCGCGACGGCACTTCGCGTCGTAGGACTCGGTTCCCAGGTGGAGCCGGGTCAGGCCGTTCACATAGCAGTAGCGCAGTGGCGCGTACAGCATGAGCTGCGCATACTCGCTCGCCTCGCGCAGCCGGGGATAGTCGAGGCCGAGCAGCCGAAGGGCCAGCTCACGGCCGGTCCGGTAACACAGTGAAAAGCCGGTCAACCGGCTGCCGTCGAAGACCGCGAACACTACGGCCGAACGGTCGAGGTGCTCGGCCTGCCGGCGGAGGAAGCCCCGCAACCGGTCATCGGACATGTCGTGACCGTACTTGCGCTGCACCTGGCCGAGCAGGGGAGCGCCTTGTTCCCAGGTCTCGGACAGCCGCGACTGTCGCACTTCCAGGCCGCTCTCGTCGAAGCGCCGGATCTCCCGCCTGGCGTTGGTGCGCTGCTGTTTGACCGGCAGCGCGTCGATGTGATCGTCGAGTTCCCGGCCGACGAGGTCCACGATGCAGTCCGCGCCCAACAGCTGGACCCCGGGCGTCTTGCTCGGCTGTACGGTGCGGGCTGCCGCTACCACATGACGCGCCGCTTCCGACGGCAGATACGGCCACCACCAGCGGGCGCGTGCCTCCGGGACGTTGTCCAGGGCGGCGTTCAGCAGGACCGCGAGGTCGTCGGGGCCGCCGACCGCGGAGCCGGTATCGGGCAGGAGCACATCCGAACAGAACCCGCGGCGCCCACCGAAGAGCACCATGGGGCCTGGGGCGTCAAGGTGGCCGAGCACACCGGTAGGCCGGTAGTCCGGGTGGCCCTCGTCCGGATTCCAGTGTGCAACCAGGCCGGCGGCCGGCGCACCGCCACGGTAGAGGGCGAGATAGTGCGGATCCGCACCACCGTCCGAGTCCACGAATCGCAGCCAATCAGCGTCGACGTAGAACGATTTGTGGTCCGCCAGCCGATCCCACCCGGCGATCTGCCGTGGGTCGTCATGGTGTTTGAGGGAGGTCACGCGGCGCCTCCGGCGCGCGCTGCGGCCGGCCGGTCGGTCGCGGCGGCCGCCGCGACGAACTCTGGTAATGTGCACGGGCGTTGAGGGTAGGAATGACGATACGTCAGCCTGTACCGACAGCGATCCTCAACCTCTACCCCGGCTCGACCCCGTGGTGTACAACCGGTATGCAGGGCAGCCCCGTTGAGATACATGCCGAAGATCGTGCATGCTTTCCGCGCCGGACGCCAGCCAGTTTCAACGAGATCGAGATCACACTCGCGGTCATTGACGCCCGGTGGCGGTCGGGCTAGCTTCCGTCTTCATCCCTTTTTCCGCGCCTCCATCATCTGCTGTGTATTTCAGCCGTACCCACAGCGCTGAGATCGCAAGGAGCGACACGATCGCGCCGACACCTATGAACCCAGCCAGCTCACTCTTGCCGCTGCCCGACTTCTACGAGCGGGTACTCGTTATCACCGCTCATCCGGATGACGCCGAGTATGCTTTCGGCGGGACGATCGGGCGGCTGTGTGCCGAAGGCTCCGAAGTGCACTACCTCGTATGCACGGACGGATCGCAAGGGGGTGAAGATCCGCATGAGGCGTCCGCCGCACTGACAGCCATTCGTTATGCCGAGCAGCGAACCGCAGCCGAGCTTTTCGGCGTCGACAGCGTGACCTTTCTGGGGCTTCCGGACGGGACGCTGACTCCGACCCTGGCTCTGCGTCGCTCCCTCGTCGAAGCCATTCGTCGAGTGCGACCACGACTGGTACTCACTCATCAGCCCCTGCGCTCCCTCGAATACCCCATCGGCGCCTCCCACCCGGACCATCTCGCCGTAGGCGAAGCCGCGCTCGGTGCCGTCTACCCCGACGCCCGCAACCCGCGAGCCTTTCCCGAACTCCTGGCGGCCGGCCTCGGCCCGCACCGGGTGACGGAGGTCTGGGTTCCAGGGCACGAGCACACCGACTTCTTCGTCGATGTCGGGCCGTACCACGAGCGCAAGATCGCTGCTCTGATGTGCCACGCCAGCCAGTTCCGCACCTCCGTGGATCCGCGCGCTGATGTCGCATGGGTGGTCGAGCGCATGCGTGGCTTCGGTGACCGGGCCGGCTGCGGATACGCCGAGGGCTTCAAACGGATCGTGACCGACACGGCCACCGCTCCGGGGCCGGTGCGGGCCGGCCATGAGCGTTCGGGCGCCTCCTAGACGAAGACCGCCGGTCCGCCCCGTCGCGTGGGCCGTGCAGCTGTGTTACCGCCTCCTCCCTCCAAGCCAGAAAGAATGCTATGACCCGGCACGCCCTGGTTCTGTGTTCCCGTCGCCGCGCCATGCCTGCCCGGCTGTTCGGCGCCCCCGGCATGGAGCGGGTCTCGGTGATCACCGAGACCGGGCACCCGCACAGTTTTCCCTCCGGTGTCGAGATCACGGAGATCGCCGACATCCAGGACCCTGGCGAGGTGCTGAGTGCCGCCATCTCCATCGCCCACCGTGCCGAGATCTCGCACGTCGTCTCGCCCGTGGAATTCAGCCAGGCCGCGGGCGGCTATGTACGTTCCACACTGGGGCTGCCGGGTCTGGGGTATGACGCGGCTCTCGGTTTTTCGAACAAGTACGTGATGAAGCGGCGACTTCGGGAGGCAGGGCTGCCGGTGACCGATTTCGCCCAGGCTCTCTCCCTGGACGACGTACCCGAGGCAGCCGACCGCGTCGGATGGCCGTGCGTGGTCAAGCCGGTGTTCGGCGGCGGGTGCCTCGACATCGTCGTCCTGCAGAGCCGGGAGCATTTCGACGACTTCGCATCCTCGGCCCAGGCCGGTTCGCTCAAAGCCTCCCGCCATCCGCTGATCGTGGAGCGCTACGTTCCCATGGATGCCGAATTTCACTGCGACGCCGTGGTGCACGACGGAGTAGTGGAGTTCGTCGCGCCGTCACGGTACTTCACACCGCTGCTAGGCCAGATCGACAATTTCAGCGGCTCGTACTTCCTGCACGAGGGGCATCCCGATTTCGCTCCCCTACTGGACCTGCACGCCCGTACCGTCCAGGCTCTCGGTATGCGGTCCGGCGTGACCCACCTGGAAGTCTTCAAGGTGTCCGACGGCTTCCTCGTGGGTGAAGTGGCCTGCCGGCCGGCAGGCGGCGGCATTCCCGAGGCCCTCCAATTGCAGTATGGTATAGACATCTGGCAGGCGTTCCTCGATACTTCCATTGGGCGCAGGCCGCAGACCACGGTGCGGCGCAGAAGCGGCATCGTGGTGAACTCCGACTTCCCGACCAGGCCCGGACGTATTACCCGCATCGTTTCCGAAGCGGAACTCGCCGAGCTGCCTGGGGTCATCCGCGCCCGTATGACCATGGGCGTCGGCGATGTCATCTCGGAAGACCTGACTTCCTCCACCAGCCCGGGACTCGTGTTCTACGAGGCGAGCGACGAACAAGAAGTGCTGTCGCGTCTGGAGAACATACGCAACGTCTACTTCTTGGACGCGAGCCCCGTCTGAGCTGCTTCCTTCTCGCAGTTCTCGCTCGCGGCACCATTGATTCGCCGTGCCCGAATCAGGACACGACTGCACCGCGACAGTCGCAGCTCACTTCCTCATGCCCTCCTCGCCATGCAACACGGAAGGGCTATTCGCCAGAATAGTCACGTAGTGGCGTGACTCGATCGAGACCCAGCAGGGTGAAATCGGGTCCGCCACGGGTAAGCACAGGAGAGACGCACATGGAAATCAAGCCGAAGAACCCTGACTCGGAATTCGTTGCCGAAGTGAACGGCGTGGACCTGACCCGCCCTCTTTCGGACGACGAATTCGCCACAATCGACGCATCGTTCAAGCGCTACGCGGTTCTGGTCTTCCCTGGGCAGCCGCTCACCGACGAGCAGCAACTGGCCTTCAGTAAGCGGTTCGGTGCGCTGGAAACAGCTCCGAACTATGCCGGTAAGAAATTGCGGCTGCGGAACGAGTTCACCGACATCTCCAACCTCGACCACCAGGGGCGGGTCCTGGACCCTTCCGATCGACTGACGAAGTACAACCTGGGAAACCAGCTCTGGCACACCGACAGTTCGTTCAAGGCAACGCGGTCCAAGTGTTCGCTGCTGTCGGCGCGTGAGGTTCCGCCGAGCGGCGGAGAGACCCAGTACGCCGATATGCGCGCGGCGTACGACGCGCTTCCGGAGGAGCGCAAGCGTGAGCTCGACGGACTCGTTGCCGAGCACTCCATCGCCACCTCGCGGAAGAAGTCCGGGTTCAGCGAGTTCAACGAAAATATCGCCACTCAACTGCCGCCGGTACCTCAGCGGCTCGTCGACCACTACCCGGATTCCGGCCGTTCGAGCCTCTACCTCGCCTCGCACGCGTCGCACATCATCGGCTGGCCGGTCGAAAAGGGGCGAGCGCTGCTCGAAGAGCTGATGGAGTTCGCCACGCAGGAACGTTTCGTCTATACGCACGACTGGGCGGTCGGTGACCTGGTGGTGTGGGACAACCGCTGCACCATGCACCGCGGCCGACCGTACGACCTCGCACAGCGCCGGGTTCTGCACCGCACCACCGTGTCCGACACCGAGACACCGTTCGACCGCCCGACGGTGGTGAGGGCGTAGTGAGCCGGCCCGCCGGGGTGGTGTCCGCCCGGCGGTGCGAGACCGGCCGATGTCCGGTCTCGTCAGATCTCCGATCCGACGCAGGCACCTGCACCCGTGCCTGCCGCGACGTAGGGAATCGCACATGATCACCGCTGCGCGTACCGTCATCGTCGGCTGTGGCCACATGGGGCTCGGGATCGCCAAGGGGCTCCGTGGCGCATCCCCCGACCGCCGTTTGCTCGCCGTCGACATCAGTGCCGAGCGACGCGAGGAACTCGCGCGGAGCACGGATCTGCACGTCGCTGCCGAACTGGAGACAGCCGACACCGACCTCGTGGTCCTGGCCATTCCGCCACAGGATTTCGATGCCTTCGCCCTGGCCGAGCGGCACCAGTTCGGCCCCGGGACGCCGGTGCTCTCGGTCATGGCGGGACTGACCGCCGACTCGATCTCCAAGGCGCTCGGAACGTCCCAGGTGGTCCGTTCGATACCCAACACGCCTTCCGAAGTCTCCGAGGGCATGTCCGTCTACTACGCGGGCCCGGCAGTGTCGCAGGAAACCCTCGCGCAGGCGGACGAACTGCTCAGCACCATCGGCCGGGCTCTCAGAGTCGACACCGAAGAACTGATCGACGATGCCACGGCGATCTGCGGCGGCGGGCCGGCGTTCGTCAGTTACCTCCTCGACGCCTTCTGCCGGTTCGGTGTGGAACGGGGTTTCACCGAGGCCGCCAGCCGCGAGATGGCGTTCCAGGTGTTCGGTGGTACGGCAAAGCTGGTGGCGGAGGTCGGAAAACCGCCGATGCAGCTGTGCCGGGAAGTGATGACGCCGAACGGCACCACCGAGCGAGGGATCGCCGCGTTCGAAGCGGCCGGACTGCAGGGCTCCTTGCGGGCCGGGCTCTCTGCGTCCGCTCACCGCTCCCGCGAGCTGGCCCACCTCATGAGTGGGGGAGTAGAGCATGGGAAGACCGATGATTGACCTGCTGTCCGGCAGCGGAGACGCGGTAGCGGCCACCCCGTCCGCGCGCGACGTCTACGACGTACGCTTCGACCTCGGACACCACTTCCGCCTTTTCGACCGGCCTGGTGCGTTCCGCGTCAGCCCGGCAGGCCGCGCGCTCGGGAACCACCTGGTCCACCAATTGCGCGAGGATGAAATCACCGGCCGCATTCTGGAGGTCGGCACCGGAAGCGGCGCGATCGCGTTGCTGCTGCGCAGTATGGGTGCCACGTCGATCACCGCCACCGACATATCAGCCGCCGCGGCCGACACGGCCCGGCGGAACGAGCTCGCGAACTTCGGCGACGCGAAGATCGACTTCCGTCATGCCGACCTGTTCCCCGGGCCCGGCCAGGACGGCCGCTACGACCTCATTGTCTTCAACCCGCCCGGATGGCGGGCACCGTCCGACACGCTGAAGGGAAGACTGGAAGGCAAGCGGAACTTCCTCGACCTTGAGGCGATGTTCTACGGTGACCGCGTCCTGCTGAGGTTCTTGCGCCAGTTGCCGGACCACCTGGCGGAGGGCGGGCGAGCGGTCATCGGTCTGAACTCCTTGCTCGGCATCGCCGATCTCTTCGACTCCTGCCGGTCGGCGCACCGGCAACAAGGCGACGTCGCTCTCCACTCGAAGGTTCTGGAACGAACCGAATTCCCGCTTCTGTTCTACACGGAAGAGTGGCGGGAGGTGCGTGACTGCCTGCTCGCCCAGTTCGAGCAGGGGCGCCGGAACTATGCCGCCACCTACACCACCAAAGGTGACGACATCCACTGGTTCTACGAGATAACAGAGGTCACCGTGGAAGCTCTGACGAAAGACCTTGTGAAGAGTGTTCCCGGCCATGAGTGACACGATCACTCCGGCCGCGCGTTCCACCTACGACGTCGTGGTCATCGGCCTGGGCATCATGGGCGCGTCCACACTCTTCCATCTCAGCCGGCGAGGACTTCGGGTCCTGGGCATCGAGGCGCACGGACCGCTGCACGACCTGGGGTCCTCACACGGCCAGACGCGTATCTTCCGCCGCGCCTATTGGGAAGGCGAGATGTACGTCCCGCTCTTGAACCGCTCCTACACAGGGTGGATGGAGCTCGACGACGCGTCCGACGACAGGATCGCCCTGCGGACCGGCGGCCTTTTCGTCGGGCCTCCCGGTTCCCGGCTCATCGAAGGCTCGCGGGAGACCGCCCGGCGCTGTGGGATCCGGCACGAATACCTGGGGGCACGGGAGATCTCCAGGCGATTCCCCGCCTTCCACGTACGGGACGACGCGGTGGCCGTCCACGAGCAGGATGCGCTGATGCTGTTCGCCGACCGGGCGCGGCTGAGCTACCTGTCCCGGGCCGCGGCCAACGGCGCACACATCTGGTACGGCCAAGCCGTGCGTTCATTGCACCCCGAGGCCGGCGGACCCGTCCGCATACGCGGCGACGGCTGGCAGCTGAGCTGTGGCGCGACCGTACTCGCGGCCGGCGGATGGATCGGCGAGTTCCTGCCCGAAGAACTCGGCGACCTGGTGACGCCGATGCGAGTGCCCGTCTACGAGTTCGAGGTGGACCGACCGCGTGCTCGGGATCACCTGCCCGACCGGTTCCCGGTTTTCCTCTACGAGGATGACGAAGGAACGCTTGTCTACGGGTTGCCCAAGTGGCAGGCGGTCGGGGGCGGTTTACGTGTCGGCTTTCACAACCGGCAACTGTCACCTCAGAACGTCAATGACGCCAGACGTCCGCCTACCGATGCCGAACGAATGGACCTGTGGCGGACCATCAGGGGCCTCCTGCCCGGAGCGCAGTACACCGGAAGAGGAACATCCTGTGTGTACACGATGTCGCGTGATCAAAGTTTCCTCATCGGCCGATCACGTGAACTGGACGGCGTCTTCTACGCGAGCGCCTGCTCGGGGCACGGATTCAAGTTCGCTCCGGGCGTCGGCGACATGCTCGCACAACTCGTCACCGACGGGGAATCGGCAATAGACCTTTCGGCGTTCACCCCCGAACGCTTCCGGGCACCTGTTGAGGCGAGCCCGTACTGAAAATCCTTCCTTGCGCCCCGTGGGAATCGGGTGGCTCAAGCAGAAGGAAGGTGATGTGACAGGACAGGGCCCCTGACGCCGGTGTCGTGAATCTCCCTCACGCACCGGTGTTCAGAGGCCCTGTCGGCTCGTCGTCCGTCCATGACCGCGACCCGTCGATGGTCTCGTGGCCGCTCGACTCCCTGGTGCCGCGGGGCCGTGGCGCTTTTCTGTCAGCCACGCCCCTCGGCACGGACACGTCTTCGACCACCCAGTACCTCGGGCCGGACCACCTCGCACAGCCGGCTGGGCGATCCGCCGCCGGGAAGGGGAGAGCCACACTTCGACGGGAAGGCCGGCACCTGCCCGTCGACCACCGCTACCAGCCCCTTCACCGTGTCGGTGTTCCGCTCGTGAAGCGGCGTAGGTAGGCCGTGTTTCTGGCGTGGAGGAAGTCCAGCAGTACGCCCGGTTGTTCGGCTGCCGACTCGGGCACCCAGACCCACATCTCCCGTTCCTCCACCGTGGCTCCTCGCTGAGCCTTGGCCTCGAACCCCTCCAGCCCGAGCCGCACCGTCTCGGCCCCGCGCTCAATGGCCGTGCGAATGGGGTGGTAGAAGCAGGACCAGGGATACGACGGACCGCGGTCCGCCACGTCGTAGTCGCAGCCGTAGGCCATGAAGAGGCTGCTGCGCCGGCCCAGCAGGTGCAGCGCACAGGCGATGAGCCGGCCGTCACGGTGCACGGCAGGCACCCGGACCGCGTCCGGCAGCGCCTCCGCCAGTACGGTGCGAGCCCGGCGGATAGCCTCCGGGTCGGGTTGGCCACCATGTTTGGCCAGCGTCTGCGCTTCCAGAACGGCGATTCGCTCCGCGTTCGCGACCAGGTCGATCTCGCCGGTCGACAAGCCCGAGGTGAGGAGTTGCTGTTCCTCCTGGCGGTACCGGCGCCGGCGCCGGCTCGGCAGCCCTTCCAGGTATGCGTCGAAGGTGGTGCGGCCGTGCAGGTGGAAGGCGGAGGCTGCGGTCGTCACCGCGCTGTGGAATCCCTGTTCGGCCAGAACGCCGCGCAGCAGCTGGTCGCCCGGCCGAACGTACGGGAAGACCACGGCTCCCGCGCCATGGTTCAGCGCTGCCGACCGCGCCTCCTGGACGAGCTGTCCCGTCACGTGCTCGGCTGCGGCGGCGTCCAGCCCCGGGTCCAGGATCACCTCGCTGCTGTCGAAGCCCCTGATCACGTAGCAGCTGCCGAACCGCCGGTCGAGTACGCGCCAGATGGGCTCAGCGTCATCGGCCGGCGCCGCCTGTCCGGAGCCGGCGAGATCGCGATGAGCGCGGCGCGCCCCTTCGGCATCCGGTTCGTCCTCCGCGAGCCGCAGCACGCTCTCCGAGCCGATGAACTTCCAGGGGTGGCTGGCCAGTCCGGTGCGGGCAGTGGTGAGGGCCCCGTGCAGGGCGCCACGCAGCGTGCCGGACACCCGCACGGTCACCACGAGGTTCTGTCCGGGCTCCAGGTATTCCCGGAAACGCAGATAGCCCCGGTCCGCATCGATATCGAGGTCTTGGGTCAGAGTGTCCCAGGCGTCTGGCGGTATCTCGCTCATGCTGTGCAGAACATCTATGGTCATCGCTAAGCAGTGTCCCTCGTCTGTCCGCCTGCCTGTCCAGGGCATCCGCTGCCGAGCCGGAAGCCCGGTACACCTTATGCGCTCGCGGCATCGGATTCCGAGAGCAAACCGAAATTCAGCGCCATGCACCCTAGTTGGAGTGCCCTGGCCGGGCGTGACCGATGGGCCGATGCGACCGTGCGGGAGAGTGCGGGCGCTCGGCCGTGACGCGTGGATGATGACGTGAGGATGCTGATCGGGCCGCTGCCACCGCTTCGGCCGGAGCGGTTGCGGGACCGCGCCCGGCAGCGGGCCGGATGTGTTTGCCGGGCCTCGTGCGCATTCTGCACCATGCCACGGCCTGACAACTCGCCCTCCGGCAGCTGGGGATCCATCCCGCGCCGCCGCGCTGCCCGGTGACAAGGGCTACGCCTCCGCCCCCTCGCCGAAGCGAGCTCCGCAAACGGTGCGCGCTGCCGGCCATCTCCCGCGAAGCACCCCGGACATCAAGGGGCTGGGCGCTGGAGGCGCCCGGAGAAACGCCGATCACGTTCGTGCTACGAACATAAAGGAAGGTGTCGCCGGGAATGGCTGACACGTACCCTTGCGGACCGGGCCGCCCAGGCGTTACGGGCAGCGCAGACATGGACGAGCCGTGTCATGATTCCAGGACCAGGCGTGGCTACAGCTCATATGCCCGGCTTGCCGGTTCACCGGTGCCAGGTTGCTTCTTCTGCCGCATCGGGCAGGAGGTTCGAGGCAACCGTAAACGCGAACTGCACGATCGTGTACGGGGGGAACATGCAGATGCCGTCGAATGGAACGCCCCAACCGGATACTCGGTGGAGGGTCGGCGACGCGTCTTGGGCGAGTCTTGAGCAGTGGGGCAGTTCCTTGTCACTCGCCACCCTCGAAGAGGAGGCTCATGCGGTTCAGATGAAGCTGGGCGAGATCCGGTCAGGGCTGGCGCAGCTTCGAGCGGTTCGGGAGGCCCTTGGCAAGAGCAGCGAGCATGGTGACGAAGTATGCCGGGTCACCGGACTGCACGAGATCAACGCGCTGCTCACCGCCGCCGCGTCCGACTGCCGCGACAGCCTGGCGACCGCTCAGCCCAGAGGGCCGCGGCGACCAGAGGTCCTGGAGCAGGCGCTGCCGAGAGACGTCGCGATGCTGGAGCGTGGCGTCCGCATGCGCACCCTCTACCAGCATACGGCACGGTTCAGTGCACCGACCCAGGCCTACGTGGAGAAGGTCACCGCTCTCGGCGGAGAGGTCCGCACCCTGGCAGAGTTCTTCGAACGGTTGATCGTCTTCGACCGAACCGTGGCCTTCATCCCGGACCCCGACGACCAGCATGCCGCCGTGATGATTCGGAACCCGGCGGTGGTGCAGTTCCTCATCGGGGCGTTCGACCGGGTCTGGCTGACCGCCCTGCCGTTCAGCTCGGCCTATGAGAGCCGCACGGAGGACGGAATCGTTTCGGCCATCCAGCGGTCCATCGCCCGTCTGCTGCTGCACGAGGAGAAGGACGCGGCCATCGCGCGGCGGCTCGGCATCAGCGAACGCAACTGCCGGCGCCACATCGCCAAGCTGATGCAACAGCTCGACGCTCGCAACCGGACTCACCTGGGCTATTTACTGGCATCGTCCGGCATGCTCACTCCTGAGGCCGGAGCGGACGACGAGACCGATCCGACTCCGTGAAGGTGCCGCCTCCGGGCGGCGTTCCGTTCAACACTTCCGACGGCCGGGTGAAGGGTTCCGGCACGCCGGTGAATTCCAGGGACGCACCCTCTTCCCCGCAGCTCTTCGTATTGCTCAGTGCGGCCAGCTAGGAGGTTCTTCCCTTGCCGGCAATGTGGAGGGGTGAGTCGAGGCAGGGGCGCATGGCCGGCTGACGGAGTTCGGTATTCGAGAATCAACGCCTTTTTGTCGAGAGTGCCGCCCAAGGCGTCGGCTGCAGTCGCTGTACGGCGTCCGGTCGTGAGGGTGAGCCAGGGGTCGCCACCAGTTGTGCCATCCAGATGGGGGAAAGCATGAGCGTGGAAACACTGGGCACGGGCAATGTCGCCGAGCTCAGGGAAGTGGGATTCGCGCGGTCCGCCGCCGAGGGCTTCCTGAGGAGAGGCGGCAGGCCCGAGTCCGACCTGCTCCGCAAGGAACTGTGCGAGCGGTACGCGGGTATGTCGGGGGGCCCGCCGGGCCGAACGCGAACAGGTGCCGCCGCTGCGGCCGGGCCTTCTACGTTCCATGCGGCGGTACCGACACCTGACTTCCGGTCGCGGGGGACGCCGAGCCGGACGATCCGGCCCCGCCGGACAGGCCTTGACGTCCGCTTCCCCGGCTTCCCTCGGCAGCATTCTGTCCCTGCTGCGTCCGGGAAACGTCCCCGGATCGGTTGCCTACCTGTCGTGGTGCATGACGCTGACCCATTCAGCGTCACCACGGCGTGCTAGGCCCTTCCCGCCGTGTCGATCGTGCTGTCCGTGTTCCGGGGCGACGAGATCCCGGGCACGCTCGGAGCGATCGGCGACTGGTCTCGCTGATCGGCGCCTGAGCGGCGGCCAATCGGCAGAGCCATTGATTACGCAATTCCGTTCCTGCACCGACGCGAGAAAGAAGAGACGCACGATGCTTGCTCGATGCCCCTCTCCGGCCACGTCGCAACCTGCGGTCCGCCCCATGTGCCCCTCGGCGTCATCCGTGAGCGACGACGACACCGGCTGGGGGTTGATCGGCGCTCCGGTACCGGGGGCGGATCCCGCAACCGCTTCGCCACGGTGACGGACGCGCTGTAGCCGGCGCGAGGACCCGCCGAACCGCCCTGCCCCGTCGACCTGGTCGGCGGGGCAGTCGCGCTAGGGCGTTTCTGATGGATCTCCGTGGGGGACGGAGCGGCGTTCGGTGCGTGCGCTCGGCGTACGGTGTGAAGGGTCATGTGGCGGAGCCACCTGTCCCTTTGCGCCGTGCGGCGAGGGTGCGTGCCGGGCGTCGCGATGCCGCGGAGATCCATCAGAAGCGCCCTAGGGGCCTGAATGTCCGGGATGTGGTCGGACGCGGTGCATTCCCGTCACGGTCGCGCACAGCAGCAGCGAGGCCGGTGGCCATGATGACGGCGCGTGCGCCCCGCATGAATCCGGCCACGTCGCCGGTGAAGCGGATCGCGATGGGGCTCGGGGTACGAGCCGCGTAGCCGGCAAGCGAGAAGCCGTCGAGCTCCGTGCTCTTGCCGGCCCCGCTGGACGCTGGGGCGACTCCAGGTCGAAGGGGCCGTCGTGGACCGGTGCGACGAGCGGGAGATGTACGTCTTCCAGCCTGCTCGCCCGTCAGTCCCCTGTATTGGGGACCGCGAACCGTGGGGGCGGTCAACAGCGCTGGTTGAAGCGGCCGTTGGGGAGGCGAGTGTATCCCGTCGGGGGGGGGTGCGTCGGTGGGACGCATGGCATCCGGTTTCGGCGGGGATCCCCCGGTTTATGCCAGTGGCCTATCCCTGTCGGTCCCAAACATGATCCCCACTCTGCCTGGCCGACCGAGGGGGCCGGGGCAAGACTGGCCCCGCTGCTGCGTGGAGCTGTCGTACGTACCGCGCGGCAGTGGCGGGTCAGCACGCCACCACCAGGAGATGACATTGCACGCGAACGTCCTGTTGTTGCACGTCATGAAGAACGTCCTGCCGGACCATATCCGCACAGCCGACGAGATCGGTCACCTTACGGTGATCACCGAGCCGGGGCATGTGCAGCAGTACGGTGCCGACGTGGACGTCCATGTCGTCGAGAGTGTGCAGAACCTGGAGGTGATGCGGGCGAAGGTGCTCGAAATCCTGCGCGAGCGCCGCATCGACCGTATCTTCGCCCCGTTCGAGCTCGGCCAGTCGGCGGCAGGGTATCTCCGCTCGTACTTCGGTCTGCCCGGTACCGGCCTTGACGTGGCCAACAACTTCTCCAACAAGTACGCGATGAAGCAGCGTCTCGCAGCCGGCGGACTGCCCGTCGCCGACTTCCGGTTGGCGGCCGGGCTCCACCAGGTCCCCGAGGCGGCCGATCGGCTGGGCTGGCCGGTGGTGATCAAGCCCGTGATCGGTGGCGGTTCCATCAACGTGAGCGTCATCGACGGGCCCGAAGACTTCGAGCGGTTCTGCCGGACTCCAGCCGCCGAGCGCATCCGGGCGCTCCCCGTGCCGCTGCTCGCCGAGCGGTTCGTGCGCATGAGTGCCGAGTACCACTTCGACGCGATCGTCGAGGACGGCCAGGTCCTCTTCTCCGTCGGCTCCCGCTACTCCTCGCCCGTCCTCGCCCGCGACAGCTTCCTGGGCTCATGCATCCTTCCGGCCGACGACCCCAACCGCCGGCGCATGACGGAGCTGCACGCGCAGGCGGTGAACAGTCTCGGGCTGGATTCCGGTGTCACGCACATGGAGTTCTTCGAGACGCCCGACGGTCTGCTCGCGGGCGAGATCGCATGCCGGCCCGCAGGCGGTTCCTTCCCCGAGTGCATTCGTATGCACACTGGTGTCGATCTCTGGCGTGCCTGCCTGGAGCTGCAGCTGGGGCTCACTCCGAAGCTTGAGCTGAAGGCCGAGGAGGGGGTGCTCGCCCACTGCCACCTCCCCGTGTCTCCCGGGCTGATCGTCGAGCAGACACCGGAGGAGGAGCTGGCCGCGTTGCCGTCCGTCGTCCGGGTCGACATGCTCCGGAGGAAGGGCGATGTCGTCCCGGCCCACCTGAATTCGGCGTCCGCCAGTGCCGTCGTCTATCTCCGGGGCGACAGCCCGGAGGAAGCCGAGGCCGCGATGCGGCGCGTCGTCGAGGCGTACCACATCGAGATCGTGCCGGAGAGTTCTTGACGGCGCGGCCCCGATCTCCGCGGATCAGCCCGTCACCTCCGGGTATTCCGTGACATTCGATATCGGCGCCTCGTGGCGGTTTCCACTGTCCTCCCGATCAGATCCTGCTGTTTGCTGATCGCTCGCAGGTCTCCTCTTCCGCCACGGGCGATGACGACATCGCTCCCGGGAAGCAGCGCCAACAGGCAGAACTTCCCACGGACAGTGATCGCGACCGTAACCCGCGGATCGCGCTCGGCCCACTCCTGCTTCGAAAGTGTCCATGCCGTACAGCCGAACCCCTGTGCATGCTCAGGTGGACCACACTCAACGCGCCGGACTTCGACTGGAGCCGTTCCCAGGCGTCTTCTACAACGTACGACGCCCTGGCGCGGCATCCGCTTTCGTCACCACCTCCACGAAGGTGGAGGAAGCGGTCCGGCAGACCTCCGACGTTCTTGCCACGCTCCCACCCCACCACGTTCTGCGCCTGGTCATGCCCCCCGAGGGCTCCGACCACACCGACTCCGGGCGCCTGCTGCGTGTATGGCTGTCCCGCGGAGTACTGCGGGTCGACACCCGCCCCGCGCTCTACGCGTACGAGCAGCGGGAGCCGTCCGGCGCGGTGCTGAGCGGCCTGATCGGCGCACTGCGCGGCGGCCCTCACTCGACCGACGGGGTGGCCCCGCACGAGGACGTCGCGGCGCACGCCGTGGACCGCCTCGCCACGATGCTCGCCGGCCTCCGAGCCGATGTGGAACCCCTGATGCTGTGGTATCGCGGCACGGGCACCGTGGCGTCGGTCATCGCCGCCGCCACCGAGCGCCCTGCCCTACTGGAGGCGATCACCGATCGCGGCACCGTGCACCGGTTGTGGCCGGTCACCGACGAGCGGGAGATCGAGGCCGCCCAGCGCGAACTGGCCGCGAGCCGGGCTGTGATAGCCGACGGGCACCACCGCTTCTCGGCCCACACCCAGCTGCGGGAGGACGCCCAGGCGCACCGCCGGCTCGCCGGTTTCTGGGACCACAGCCTGGCGCTTCTCGTCGACACCGAGCAGCACCCGATGACACCGCACGCCTTCCACCACGTGATCCGCGAAGTGCCTCTGGCCGGCGCGCTGGAACGGCTGGGGCCCGCGCATCCGTACGAGGTCTGCGAGGGAACGCTCGCCACCGCCCTCGCACGGCTGGCCGACCTCCGGGACCACCGGGTCGCGCTGTTGAGCGACGGCGAGCAACACTGCCTCATCCGTCTCGGGCCGACGTCGGCCGAAACGGATCTCACCGATGCCGAGGTGGCGAGACGTCGCCTCTTCCCCCGGCTGCACGGCAATGCGGCGACGCGCACCGAACGTATCGGTTCCGCCGCGCAGGTCGTGGCCGAAGCGGCCGATGTGGGCGGAGTCGCCGTACTGCTCAATCCGCCTGACGAAGCCGACATCCGACGCGCGGCCCTCGCAGGACGCCGACTTCCCAGAAAGTCGACCTATTTCCCGCTCAAGCCGCCGCTCGGCCTTGTCATGCGTGTGCACATGTCTCCAGAGCCGCAAACGATGAAAGAGGAACGATGTCCCACCCTTCCCCCGAACTGACCGCCAAGCATGAGGCCGTCCATGTCGTCGTGGCGCCTCCCCGCACCGCCTCGACGGCCTTCGCTCGGGTGCTCTGGAACAATCCGACCGTCGGTTACTACGCGCACGAGCCCTTCGAGGCCGGTTACTTCGACGGCCACGGGCCCGAACACGCCTGGGAATCCGTGCGGGGCGCCGTGGACCTGTCCGCCGTCGTCGGCGCCAAGAGCGGTGATTCCCTGCTGATCAAGGAGATCGCCTTTCAGGTCGGCGAACGCATCGGGGAACTGCTTGCCGTGGCGACCTCCGTGCCCGTCTTCCTGATGCGCGATCCGCGCCTGACGATCAGCTCTCGGCGTGAGGTGAAGCGCAGGGCGGGAAGTCCGCTGGAGTTCCCCCTGGACGAGACGGGCTGGCACGCGCTCGAACGGCACATCGCGCACTGCCGGGACAACGGCATCGACTATGTTCTCGTGGACGCCTTCGACTTCCGCTCCCAGCCGGCCTCCGTGATGAGCCAGGTCAGCGCACGCCTCGGCCTCGACTTCGACCCCGCCCAGCTCGTCTGGGAGCCGCGCCCGGACATGGCCTTGAGCAACCACCGCACCTCGGGCGTCGACCACTTCTTCACCCGTGTGCTGAACAGCAAGGGCATCGAACCGCCCGTGGAGACCGTCCCCGATTTCACGGAATTTCCCGAGGAAGGCGGCCTCCGGGCCCACGTCCGCTGGGCCGTGGACCTGTATCAGCACCTGCTTGAGGACCCCAAGCGGATCCTCCCGCGGTCCTGACGGGGGTAGTGCGCGCCATGCGGGTCGAGATACCCAGACGATGTCCCTCCACAGGCAGAGGTGGTTGAGCGCGACATGCCTACGATTCACTCTCCGGACGAGTTGTTCATCGACGACCTCTTCGTGAATCTGCAGCCGATCCTCGACAGGCAGATACTGCTCAAATGCGAGGGTTTCAATTTCGCCGGTTCGGTCAAACTCAAGGCCGCGACCTCCATGGTGGAAGCTGCGGAGCGCGAGGGCCGACTGCGGCCGGGCTCTGTTCTCGTGGAGTCCTCCTCGGGGAATTTGGGGGTCGCCCTGGCGGTGGTGGCCGCCAGCCGCGGTTACCAGTTCGTCTGTGTCACCGACCCGAGATCGAACCCCACCACCCGGGCCCTGATCGAGGCCGTCGGCGCGCGTGTAGTCCTGATCACCAAGCCCGACGCCGTCGGCGGATATCTCGGCTCCCGTATCAGTTACGTCCAGGAATTCTGCCGGCAGAACCCCGCTGCCGTCTGGTTGAACCAGTACGCCAGCCCCCACAACTGGCGTGCACACTACGAGCTCACCGCCCCCGCCATCGACAAGCACCACCCCGTTCTCGACTACCTGTTCGTCGGCGCGGGCACGACAGGCACCCTGATGGGCTGCGCCCGTTACTTCAGGGAGCACCGGCCCGAGGTCCGCATCGTGGCGGTCGACAGCGTCGGCTCCGTGACGTTCGGAGGCTTACCCGCCCCGCGGTACATCCCGGGCCTGGGCACCAGCAGGCGGCCGGAGATCCTCGACGAGGGGCTCGTGGACGAGATCGTCTTCGTCGACGAGGCGGACACCGTCACCACCTGCCGTGAACTGGCCGGCCGTGGCTACTTGTTCGGAGGGTCCACGGGAACGGTGGTCAGCGCCGCTCGGAACCGCCTGCCCGAAGGAGGGGACGCCATTGCGGTGGCCATCGCCCCCGACCTCGCCGACCGCTACGCCGACACCCTTTACAACGACGCATGGGTGATCGAGACCTTCGGCCCGCTTGAGGGCCTGCATGCCGCAGACCCCCCGAAACTTCCGCTCTAGGCCTCCTGCCGCGTTCTCGCCCGGCAGCCGTAACCTGATCCACGACGGAGAAACCCAGTGAACGTGCCCGCCCCGCACCTCAGCCTCACCACGCCACCGTCCGCCACCTCCCCACGCCCCCTGGGTGGCGCCACCGTCTGGCTGACCGGACTCCCGAGTGCCGGCAAGACGACCATCGCCTCCGCCGTCGCCGGACGGCTGCGTGCCAGTGGCCGCCTCGTGGAGGTGCTCGACGGCGACGAGATACGTACGTTCCTGTCCGCGGGCCTCGGCTTCAGCCGCGCCGACCGGCACACCAACGTGCAGCGCGTCGGTTACGTCGCCGACCTGCTCGCCCGCAACGGCGTGCTCGTCCTCGTCCCGGTCATCGCGCCGTACGCCGACAGCCGTGAGGCGGTCCGCAGCCGCCACGAGGCGAGCGGCACTCCCTACCTCGAAGTGCACGTGGCGACTCCGGTGGACGTGTGCTCCGTGCGCGATGTGAAGGGGCTGTATGCCAAGCAGGCCGCGGGTGAACTCAAAGGGCTCACCGGGGTCGACGACCCGTACGAGCCGCCGGCCGCCCCGGATCTCCGCATCGACACCCAGACACTGACCGTGGACGAGACGGTGTTGTCGGTGTGTGATCTCCTCGCCGCGAGGGGGTTGGTCTGATGCCCACCATGGTGGCACCTGGGGGCGGCCCCGACACTCTGCACCGGCCCGGTCACCTGGACGCGCTGGAGTCCGAGGCGGTCCACATCTTCCGCGAGGTGGCGGGCGAGTTCGAGCGGCCGGTGCTCCTCTTCTCCGGCGGCAAGGACTCCATCGTCATGCTGCACCTGGCGCTGAAAGCGTTCGCGCCGGCGGCCGTCCCCTTCTCGCTGTTGCACGTCGACACCGGGCACAACTTCCCCGAGGTTCTCGACTGCCGCGACCGTGTGGTGGCCGCCCATGGGCTGCGGCTCCACGTGGCCTCCGTACAGGACTACATCGACCGCGGTGTGCTGGTCGAACGGCCCGACGGTACCCGCAACCCGCTGCAGACGTTGCCGCTGACCGAGAAGATTCAGGCCGAGAAGTTCGACGCGGTCTTCGGCGGCGGGCGGCGTGACGAGGAGAAGGCACGCGCCAAGGAACGGGTCTTCTCGGTGCGGGACGAGTTCTCGCAGTGGAACCCGCGCCAGCAACGTCCCGAGCTGTGGAACCTGTACAACGGCCGCCACGCGCCCGGCGAGCACGTCCGCGTCTTCCCGCTGTCGAACTGGACGGAGCTGGACGTGTGGCAGTACATCGCCCGGGAGGACATCGAGCTGCCGAAGATCTACTTCGCGCACGAGCGCGAGGTTTTCCAGCGGGCCGGGATGTGGCTGACCGCCGGAAAGTGGGGCGGGCCGAGGGACGGCGAGACGGTCGAGAAGCGGCTCGTGCGCTACCGCACGGTGGGTGACATGTCCTGCACCGGTGCCGTCGATTCGGACGCGGTGAGCCTGGAACAGGTGATCGCAGAGATCGCCGCGTCCCGGATCACCGAGCGCGGCGCCACGCGTTCCGACGACAGGCTGTCCGAGGCCGCGATGGAAGATCGTAAGCGCGAAGGGTACTTCTAAGCATGAGCACGACGACCGAGGAGCTTGCGGCCACCACGTTGCTGCGCTTCGCCACCGCCGGTTCCGTGGACGACGGCAAGTCCACCCTCGTCGGACGGCTGCTGCACGATTCGAAGTCGGTCCTCGCCGACCAGCTCGAAGCTGTGGAGCGGGCCTCGGCGAGCCGCGGTCAGGACGCCCCTGACCTCGCGCTGCTCACCGATGGCCTGCGCGCCGAGCGTGAGCAGGGCATCACCATCGACGTCGCCTACCGTTACTTCGCCACGGCCCGGCGCCGGTTCATCCTGGCCGACACCCCGGGGCACGTGCAGTACACGCGCAACATGGTCACGGGCGCCTCGACGGCGGAACTGACGGTGATCCTGGTCGATGCCCGCAACGGCGTCGTCGAGCAGACCCGTCGGCACGCCGCCATCGCCGCCCTGCTGCGGGTGCCGCACGTCGTCCTCGCCGTGAACAAGATGGACCTGGTCGACTACCGGGAGCCGGAGTTCGCGAAGATCGCCGAGGAGTTCACCGCGTATGCCACCGAGCTCGGTGTCCCGGAGATCACCGCGATCCCGATCTCCGCGCTCGTCGGTGACAACGTCGTGGAGCCGTCCGCGAACATGGACTGGTACGGCGGCCCGACCGTTCTGGAGCACCTGGAAACCGTTCCGGCTGCCCATGACCTGAGCCACTGCCCCTCGCGGCTGCCCGTACAGTACGTGATCCGTCCGCAGACCCCTGAGCACCCCGACTACCGGGGCTACGCCGGCCAGATCGTCGCCGGTTCCTTCCGCGTCGGTGAGGCCGTGACCGTGCTGCCTTCGGGCCGCACGTCGAAGGTGTCCGGCATCGACCTGCTGGGCGAGCCGGTGGACGTCGCCTGGGCCACCCAGTCGGTGACCGTCCTGCTGGAGGACGACATCGACGTCTCCCGCGGCGATCTGATCGTGCCCACCGCGGACGCCCCGGCGACCACGCAGGACATCGAGGCCACGGTCTGCCATGTCGCCGACGCGTCGCTCACCGTCGGCCACCGCGTGTTGCTCAAGCACGGCACCCGTACGGTCAAGGCGATCGTCAAGGACATCCCGTCCCGCCTCACCCTCGACGACCTGTCCCTGCACCCACACCCGGGCCGGCTCGTCGCCAATGACATCGGCCGCGTGAAGATCCGCACCGCCGAGCCGCTGCCGGTCGACTCCTATGCGGACTCCCGTCGCACCGGCTCCTTCATCCTCATCGACCCCAACGACGGCACCACCCTCACCGCCGGCATGATCGGCGAGTCGTTCGCGACCCCCGAGCCCGCCAAGACTGAGGACGACGACGAGGGCAAGGGCGATGGGTGGGCCTTTCTCGGATGAACTCCTCCGATTCCGCCCTCATATCCGCCCGAAGCGCCGTTCGCCGCACCGTGGCGGTGATGGCCGTGCTTCCCCTCCTCGCCCTCGCGGCCTGCGGCTACGGCTCCCAGGCCAAGGACAACGACACCGTCAGGATCGCCGCCGGGGCGAAGAAGATCGACGGTCTGGACTCCGTGCGGATCGGCTACTTCGGAAACCTCACCCACGCGACCGCGTTGGTGGGCCGTAAGCAGGGGCTCTTCCAGAAGGAACTCGGTGCCACGGAGGCCAAGTACCAGATCTTCAACGCCGGCCCGTCGGAGATAGAGGCCCTCAACTCCGGGTCCGTCGACATCGGCTGGATCGGTCCCTCTCCCGCGGTCAACGGCTACCTCAAGTCGAACGGCCGTAACCTGCGCATCATCTCCGGTTCGGCGTCGGGCGGCGTAAGGCTCGTCGTGAATCCGGAGCGGATCACGTCCCTGGAGGACGTCAAGGGCAAGAGGATCGCCACGCCACAACTCGGCAACACCCAGGACGTGGCGTTCCTCAACTGGGTCTCGGAGCAGGGCTGGAAGGTCGACGCGAAGAGCGGCCGAGGCGAGGTCTCCGTCGTCCGTACCGACAACAAGATCACGCCGGACGCCTACAGGTCCGGCTCGATCGATGGCGCGTGGGTACCCGAGCCGACCGCGTCCATGCTGGTCGCAGAGGGTGGCAAGGTGCTCCTCGACGAGGCTGACCTGTGGCCCGGCAAGAAGTTCGTGATCACGAACGTCATCGTGCGGCAGGACTTCCTCAAGGCTCATCCGAAGGCCGTGGAGGCAGTCCTGCGCGCTTCGGTGAAGGCCAACCAGTGGATCAACGACCACCCGGACCGGGCGAAGGCCGCAGCGAACAAGCAGCTGGAGGCGGATTCCGGCAGGGGCCTTCCCGCGGATGTCCTGGACCCGGCGTGGAAGTCGATCCGGTTCACCGACGATCCGCTGGCCGCCACCCTCGACACCGAAGCGCAGCACGCGGTCGAGACGGGCCTGCTGGAGAACCCCGACCTGAACGGCATCTACGACCTGACGCTTCTCCAACGGGTCCGCAGAGCCGAGGGCGAACTCCCGGTCGACGACGCAGGTCTCGGCGCCGGCTCGTGAGCACCAATCCCCGATGAGTTCCCAGGAGGTGACGACCATGGCAACCGCCCTGGCCACGGCCGCCGACACGGCTACGTCCGTGGAGCACGCCGCGCGTATCGACCACGTCTCGAAGTCCTTCGCCGGTCCCGCCGGACAGCAGCTCGTCCTCGACGACATCACGCTCGATGTCGCGCCCGGCGAGTTCGTCACCCTCCTCGGAGCGTCCGGCTGCGGCAAGTCCACCCTGCTGAATCTGGTGGCAGGCCTCGACAAGCCCAGCGCGGGCAGCATCGTCACCGACGGACGCCCGGCGCTGATGTTCCAGGAACACGCGCTCTTCCCGTGGCTGACGGCGGGCAAGAACATCGAACTCGCCCTGAAGCTCAGGGGCGTACCCAAAGCCGAGCGGGGCGGCCGGGCCGAGGAACTCCTCGGACTCGTCCGGCTCAAGGGCGCGTACGGCAAGCGGGTGCACGAGCTGTCCGGTGGTATGCGCCAGCGGGTCGCCATGGCCCGGGCGCTTGCCCAAGACAGCAAGCTGCTGCTGATGGACGAGCCGTTCGCCGCGCTGGACGCGATCACCCGGGACGTGCTGCACGACGAGCTGACCCGCATCTGGAGGGAGACACAGCTGTCGGTGCTGTTCGTCACGCACAACGTGCGTGAGGCGGTCCGCCTCGCCCAGCGGGTCGTGCTCCTGTCCTCCCGCCCGGGACGCGTCGCGCGCGAGTGGACGGTCGGCATCCCGCAGCCGCGCCGCATCGAGGACGGCGCAGTGGCGGAACTGGCCCGGGACATCACCGAAGAACTGCGTGGGGAGATCCGCCGACATGGCCAGCACTGACACGACCGCTGCCAAGGACGGGACCTCCCTCGCTGGACTCGAAGCGGGGCTGGACGCCCTGGAGACGGTCCAGACGGGCCGTACGCCGTTCCGCAAGACGCTGACGCGGAAGGTCCTTCCTCCGGTCGTCGCCGTCGCCCTGGTGCTGGGGGCCTGGCAGCTCCTGGTGTCATCCGGTATCGCCGACGACCCGGCCACACTGCCCGCGCCGGCCGCCGTGTGGGGCGAACTGCGCGCATCATGGCTGCAGGGCACCCTCCACCAGTACGTCTGGACGTCCGTCTCGCGCGGCCTGCTCGGCTTCCTGCTGGCGCTCGCCATCGGTACGCCGCTGGGGCTGCTCGTGGCACGGGTCCGGTGCGTGCGGGCGGCGATCGGGCCGATCCTGTCCGGCCTGCAGGCCCTGCCGTCGGTCGCCTGGGTGCCGCCCGCCGTGATCTGGCTGGGCCTGAACGACCGGATGATGTACGCGGTGATCCTGCTCGGCGCGGTCCCCTCCATCGCCAACGGTCTGATCTCCGGCGTCGACCAGGTGCCCCCGCTGTTCCTACGGGCGGGGCGAACGCTGGGCGCGACGGGCCTGAGGAGCACCTGGCACATCGTCATGCCGGCCGCGCTGCCGGGCTACCTGGCCGGCCTGAAGCAGGGCTGGGCCTTCTCCTGGCGTTCCCTGATGGCGGCGGAAATCATCGCTTCCTCACCTGACCTGGGCGTCGGCCTGGGCCAGCTCCTGGAGAACGGCCGCAACACCAGTTCCATGTCCCTGGTGTTCTTCTCCATCCTCCTCATTCTGTTCGTCGGCATCGCCATCGACCTGCTCATCTTCAGCCCGCTGGAGCGGTGGGTACTGCGCAGCCGCGGACTGCTCATGCGGAACTGAGCAGTTGCGGCGCAGGGACGCTCGTCCGAGCGCGCGGCAAGAAGTCAGCATGTCCACACCAAGAAGATCGACACGTTCAGCGAATCTCATCCAAGGGGATCCATGTTCACGTTCGAAGTCGTACCGGGCGAGGTAGCGCGACAGCAGTTGGACCAGCACCGCGATGAGATCGTGGACATCGTCGAGCGGACCTACCGGGAACACGAGGCCGGTGAGACCATCAACCCGGACAGCTACTTCCTGCGGTTCCCCGAGAAGCCGGATTCCCGCATCATCGCGCTCCCCGCACTCCTGAGGGCCGATGTCCAGCTCGCCGGGATCAAGTGGATAGCCAGCTTCCCCAAGAACGTACCGGCCGGCCGGCCCAGGGCCTCCGCCGTCCTGATTCTCAACGACTACGAGACGGGCTACCCGATCGCCTGTCTGGAGGCCGCCCACATCAGCGCCACCCGCACCGCCGCCTCGGCGGCCGTGGCGGCCAGGGCCCTGCGGCCTACGGGACTCACCGGCGGACGGATCGCGGTGGTGGGCGGCGGAGTCATCGCCCGCAACATCTGCGCGTACCTCCACGAGGTCGGTTGCCGGCCGGACACCTATCTGGTGCATGACATTCATGAGCCCTCGGGCAAGTCCCTGGTCGAGCACCTGCAGACCCAGGGCCTGTCCGCGCGGTTCACGCCGGTGCTGGAGGATGCCCTGGAGGCGGACGTCGTCGTGTTCGCCACCACGGCTCTGGAGCCGTACGTCACACGTCCGTTCCGCCCTGGTCAGCTGGTGCTGAACATCTCGCTGCGCGACCTGTCCCCCGAAACGGTCCTCGGCGCACACAACATCCTCGACGACGTGGACCACTGTATGAAGGCGAACACCTCGCCGCACCTGGCGGAACAGCTCACCGGCAACCGGGACTTCGTCACCGGCACCCTGGCCGGCGTCCTCAACGGTGACATCACCGTCGACGAGAGCAAGCCGGTCATCTTCACGCCCTTCGGGCTGGGCGTGCTCGACATCGCCGTCGGCGCTCACGTACTCGACCGGGCACGGGCGGCGGGGCAGACCACGGACATTCCGGGGTTCTTCGGCGAAACCAGCCGGTGGTGAGCCGGATGTCTCCTTCCGCCGAGAACGGCCGCCCCGGCGCGAGCATCGCGATCGTCGGCATGGGCTCACGTGGACTGGGCGTCCTCGAACGACTGGTCAGCAGATGCCTGGCCGAGCCGTTCGACATCACCGTGCATCTGGTGGACCCGCAGCCCCCGGGCCCCGGTTTCCACCGTGCCGACCAGCCGGACTACCTCCTGCTGAACACCGTGTGCGCACAGCTGACGGCGTTCGCCGACCCCGCCATGGTGACCGGCCCGGCACCGATACCGGGCCCGAGCCTGTACGACTGGTGCCTCGCGCGGGACCTGCGTGTACAGGATGACGGGTACACCGTACGCCCCGGCACCGGCCGGGCGGTCCGGCCAGGCGACTACTTGCCCCGTCGCCTGCTCAGCGAATACCTGGCCTGGGCTGCCGAACGCATCCTTGCCGCCGCTCCCGAACGGCTGCGCCCGGTACGGCACCAGGCGTCGGCCACCGGCGTGGTCCCGGTGGACGGCCGGGAACGGGTCATCCTGGACGACGGAACCTCGCTCGTCGTGGACGTGGCCTTCCTCACGGTCGGGCACCACACGCTCTATCTGCCGCAGCGCCAGGAGACCGACCCGGCGACCATCACCTGTCCGTATCCGCTGCCCGACGCGGTCGAGGACGTACGACCCGGTGAACGCGTCGTCGTGCTGGGCGTGGGCCTGACAGCCATGGACGTGATCGCGAGCCTCACCCTCGGCCGCGGAGGCCGGCACACGGCGGGCAGGAACGGCGAGGCGCGGTACGTGCCCAGCGGCCGGGAACCGCAGATCATTCTGGCTTCTCGCAACGGCCTGCCCTACCGCAGCCGCCCCGCCCTCAACGCCGGGCGGGTCCGCTGCGAACCACTGGCCCTGACGCCGTCGCGGATCCGGGAAATGCGCGAGGGCCGTCCCGGCGGCCGGCTGAACTTCGCCGAGGACATCGTCCCGCTGGTCGAGGCCGAGATCGACCTCACCTATTACCGGTCCTGCCTCGCCCTGCACACCGGTGACCCGGACGCGGCCCGGCGGGAGTTCGCGGAACTGGTGCGGTCGCGGGGCGTCGAGGCACTGCTCGCGCAGGCCGGCGAGCGGTTCGGGCCCTCCCCGGTGAGCGGGCTGCTCTCCGGTGCCGCCGCGGCCCCGTCCTCGTGGCCGACGTACCAGGATTACGCCGACTGGTTCGTCGCCCGGATCGCCGACGACCTCGCGGAGGCCCGGGCGGGGCTCGGCCGCAGCGCCGTCAAGGAGGCGCTGGAGGTCCTGCGGGACCATCGGGACGTGCTGCGTGCCGTGGTGGATCCGCCGGGTCTCGACGACGAGTCGCTCAACGACTTCTTCGGCGACTTCGTGTCCCTGGTCAACCGCACGGTCATCGGGCCTCAACTGGAGCGCTCGGCAGAGCTCCTGGCGCTCATCGACGCCGGTGTCGTACGTCCGGCCCCGGGCGCGCAGACCCGACTGCTCCGCTCGACGAGCGGCGGCGCGGCGTGGACGCTGGAATCCACGACGCTGGGCGCCCTGCACCGCGTGGCGGCCGACCGGATCATCCTGGCCCATGTGCAGGAACCGGCGGCGGACGAGGCCGAGGGCTCCCTGCTCGGCGGGCTGGTCAAGGCGGGGCGGCTGCGCACTCTGCGGCACCGGGGCACGAGCACGCCCGGCCTGGACGTCACCCGCGAGGGCCGTGCTGTGGACGGCACGGGTGACGTGCAGGAGCGGATCTTCCTCCTGGGGCCCCACACCGAGGGATCGAGCTACTACAACCACTACGTTCCGTCACCGGGAGTGCCGAGCCGTGCGCTGCGGGACGCCGAACTGGCCCTGGACGCCGCCCTGGCGGCCTGTGCGCCGTCCCGCCCCACCGACCCTGAGGGGCCGGCCGCACCTGCCGCTCGCACGGGCCCTCGCCGGAGCTGGAGCAACGCATGCTGAGCGACGCTCTCATCCGCCTGAGGCGGATGAATGAGCTCTCGTCGGCCTTCCGGCTCCTGCTGGCAGCTTCGTTCCTGATCCCGCTGGCGGGATTCATGGTCATGCCGTTCATGTCCTTCTTCCTGCACGACCGGATGAAGATGGACCTGCAGGTCGTCGGTTTCGTCATCGCCGTGGCGTCGTTCGTGCAGATGTCCGGTGGCGTGATCGGGGGGTACGTCGCCGACAGGTTCGGGCTCAAGCGGACGATGGTGCTGGCCCTGGTGATCCGCACGGTCAGCTTCCTGCTCTTCGTGGTGTCGATGGCGGTCCCCGCGCTGTCGATACCGGCGCTGCTGCTGTCGGCGGCCGGAGTGGCGCTGTACCTCCCCGCCAACAAGGCCTATGTGGTGGGGGACTGCGACCCGGACCGCCGTCCCCTCTTCCTGTCCCTCAACAACGCCGCGCTCAACAGTGGTATGGCCCTCGGCCCGCTCATCTCCGGCCTCTTCATCATGCGGGCGCCGATGGCGGTGTTCGCCGTCGCGTCCGGGATCTTCGCCGTCGTCACCCTGCTGCACGTCAGGGCCCTGCCCACCGAAGCCGTGACCGCGCGGCCGCCCGGGGCACGGCAGGAGCGCGGCGGCTCGGTGAAGTTGCTGCTCATCCCGCCGGTCATCACCGCTGTGTTCGGCTTCTACGCGTACATGTTCTTTCAGAACTACCTGAGCCTGTACGTCGTGGCGCACTACTCGTCGACCGTCTTCGGCCTCCTGCTGCTGATCAACGGTCTGCTGGTGGTCGCCGTGCAGCCCGTGCTGGCGAAGCGGATCGACAGCCTCGGCTTTCCCCTCGCCGTGGCGCTGTCCTTCGCACTGTTCGGTGGCGGCCTGCTGCTGATCGGGGGTGCGGACCTCGTCGCCGTCATCGCGGGGGTGATGCTGATCAGTCTGGGGGAGGTCCTGCTCTTCCTCAAGAGCGAGTTGGAGGCGCTGCGGTACTCGCCGGACAAACCGGGAGTCGCTTTCGGCAACCAGCGCCTGGCCACGGGCATCGGCACGTTCGCGAGCGCGTGGGCAGGCGGCTGGTTCTACCAGCGGGCCACGGAGTCCTCGGGCGGCGACAGCCGATTCTGGGTCTACTGCGCCGTCCAGACGCTGGTCGGCGGGCTGATCGCCCTGGCCGTGTCCCTGCTGTTCCGGCGGGAGCAGGCGCCGGCCGCCGAGCAGGCCGCCGCATCCGACCGGGCCGTCGAGGATGCCACCGGAGCCGAACGCGGCTCCGGCCGGGGCTGACCCCGCTCTGTCGGTCGGCCCGGTGACCCCCTCGGCCGGGCTGCTCAGCCCGGAGCGGGCCGCGGCGATGTGCTGCATGCCCTCTTCCCGTCGGCCGTAGCCGCACCAGAACAGCTCACCGGTGGACACGGGAATGCACCGGACAGACGCTCCGGCGAACGCGGCCGCGGCGATGCCGCCCGAGGTGAGCCGCTGGGTAGAGCGTCAGGTACCTGCCCTTGCCTTCGGCACGCCAGGTCCACGGCGGCCGAGCTCGCGGGTGCGGGCGTACCACTGGATCCCACGGGGAACCAACGACACCGGCTCCTTCGGCTGCCGGTCCGAACCTGCAGACCACCGGGCCGAGCCCCGCTCAGGCTCAGGGAGGCGTGAGGGTGTCGATACGGGCGGCGAGATCGGGGTGAGCTGCGGCCAGATGAGAGCGGGCAGCGGTCAGGGGGGCGATGAGGTGCAGGGGATCGTCGTGGGCGAGGGCCGCGTGGAGCTCGCCGAGCGGGTGGCGGGCGGCCGGCGGGAGGTCGGTGAGGGCGGTGATCTGACCGGCGAGGCGGCGCAGGTCGGCGGCGTTGGCGCGGGCCCAGGCGGCGGTCGTGCGTTCGGCGGCCCGGGCCTGGCGGGTGGCCGTCACACGTTGCTCGCCGGTGGTCCCGGCCGGGCCGGGACGGCCGCGCAGATACCGGCGCTCGGCGGCCTGGCGGCTGGCGACACCGAGGGGACGGGCGAGGTCCGCCCAGCTGGCTCCCGCGTTACGGGCTGTTTCGATCAGGCCGGTCTCCCACCCGGCCAGCTGCTCGCGCACCTGCCGCAGCAACATCAGGGAGGCCAGCGCCTGCTCCGGTCCAGGGCCGGGGTCTCCGGGAGTGTCCGGGGACTCTTGCTGGGCGTCGCGCAGGGCGTCGTCTATGGCGTTGAGGGCCGCCGCGGCGGCGAGGAACGACGCCGGGCTGTGGGCGTTCGTGCTGGTGGCGGACGGCTGGTCGGCTGCGGTCACGGGCACCTCCCTCGGGTCGTCATCGTGTAGACGACATCATGTTTGTCATCCATCGGATGACATGTTACAACGGTGGTGTGCGTGAGGCGCATTGGCAGCAACGGCCTTGACCCGCTGGAGGTGTTTTCACGATGTTGATGCGCACTGATCCCTTCCGTGAGCTCGACCGGCTGGCGCAGCAGCTGATGGGCCCGGGCACCTGGTCCCGGCCGTCGGCGATACCGATGGATGCCTACCGTCACGGCGACCAGTTCGTGATGGCTTTCGACCTTCCGGGCGTCACCACGGACGCGATCGACATCAATGTCGAACGGAACATACTGACCGTCAAGGCCGAGCGGCGGCCGACGGCGCAGGCCGACGACGTGCAGACGGAGCTGTCCGAACGCCCGCTGGGTGTCTTCTCCCGCCAGATCGTGCTCGCCGACACCCTCGACACCGAGCACATCCAGGCCGACTACGACGCGGGCGTGCTCACCCTGCGCATTCCGGTCGCCGAGCGCGCCAAGCCCCGCAAGATCTCCATCGGCGACGGATCCGGCCGCAAGGAGGTCTCCGGCTGACACCGGCCGGACGGGTGCGGAGGGCGGGCGCCCGATCTCCCCCTCACCCCGCTCTCCACACCCCCGTCAGCAGTCCGAAGACGAGAGGGTGAGGGCCGCGATGACTCTGCGATGCGAAGCGTTCCTCGGCCAGGTCAAGGAACGCGGCGAGTACGACACTCCGGAGGAAGCCGAGCGCGCAGCCCGTGTGGTGCTCGCCCTCCTCGGCGCACACCTGGTCGGCGACGTCCGCGCCCAACTGGCGGCGCGCCTGCCCGAGGCGTTCGCCCTGATCCTGCTCAACCCGCTGCAGAGCGCCGAACCGCTGTCCCCGGAGCGGTTCGTCCGCGCAACCGCCGCGTGGATCGAGGGCGCCACCGAGCAGACCGCGGCCTGGGACGTCAGCGCCGTGCTGTCCACCGTCGCCGACGCCGCCGGCGAGGAACTGCTGGGCCAGGTCCTGCTCCAACTCCCGGCCGGCTACGACCTGCTCTTCGGCCGCCCCCAGCCCACCTGACCAACCCGCACGCCGGTGCCCGAACACCGGCCACAGCAAGAAAGGCAACCACCCCAGTGCTCTCCGACCGGTACGCACCGCCCCAGCAGCTGTACGGGACGGCATACGGGCAGATGCTGGAGAAGGTCCGCTACCAGGGCGCCTACCCCACCCGCGAGAGGGCCGACGAAGCCGTCCGCCTGGTCCTTGCCGGACTGGGACGCCAGCTCACCGGCGACGAACGCGTCGACCTGGCCGCCTGCCTGCCCCCGGAAGCCGCACGCGTGCTGACCGCACAGATCCCCGACCCGCAACCGTTGACCGGCTGGGCCTTCGTCAAAGACCTCGCCACCCGCACCGGCGCCTCCCTGGCCACCACCCGCTGGGACACCGGCTCCGTCTTCTCCGCCGTCGCCGCCTACGCCGGCCCCGACCTGATCACCCGCATCCTCCACCAGCTCCCCACCGGCTACGCCCTGCTCTTCGGCCGCGCCGAACTCACCCAGGCCGCGTAGACGCCGACGTGCGCGTCGAGGCGGGGCGACGACCGCCGCGCCGCTGTCCAGCCTGAACACTTCCGGCAACGTGCGGCCACGCGAAGGGCACGCCACATCGAAGGCGGGCTGATGCCGCTTCCGCCGGAGACGCCGAGGTCTCGCTGTCCTCCGACGAAGAGGACAGCGACCTTTCCATGACGGGAACCACCCCGACAGGGGCCTCCTGCTCGGGCCCCGTGCGGAGCGTGACAAGGAGGATGTGGTTCGCGAGCGATCTGTGCCTGGTGCCCATGGACCACGTTCCGCTGCCGCTGAGGGTGGCGGATACAGCACTGGCGGACGCCGAGAAGCTCGCGGGCACCTTGTCCCCGGTCGCCGTCCCGGCCCCGTCCTCACGCAAGGTCAGTCGCGCGCCGCTCGGCAGGCCCTGAAGATCGGGTTCGGGTTTCCTGCGGCGGCACGGCGACCAGTGAGGACAGATGGCCGAGGGAACAGGCACGCGCGCGACACTGGCCCACACCGCGTGCAGCGGCTTACCGTCGCAGTGGTCGCTGAGCGGTCGCTCAGTGGTCGGAATAGCTGAAATCGCCTACGGTCCAGGATCTGACGTCCTCGATCGCCACGCGGTACCTTCCGCCCTTCTCCGGGTTCCCGACCGTGCCCTACAGATCCGGGCGACATGGGAGTGCAGATGCGTAGGCGGCCCGTTCGTCACGGGGGAGTCGAAGACGGCGGCGGAGAACTCGCCCACGCGGTCCCAATTGTAGGTAAGAGCGGCTGTTGGTGAGGGGGTATAGACCCTCGGGGAGGTCGTAGCGGGGTGCGAGACCGACCGTGTCCGAGGATCTCTCGCATTGGTATCGGGGGCGCCTGCTGGGCGGTCCGTTCCGGCCGTTCGACCCAGGTGAGCGTGACGCGCTCGAACGGGAGATCGGGCTGCCCCTGCCGCACGCGTACCGCTCGTGCTTGGAAGCTGCGGGCGGCGGGAGACTGGACTACTCACTCCGTCTCCCGGCTTGTGAGCCGGAACCGCTCCAAGGCTTCGGCGGCCTCTACCAGTCGGGCCGCGACGCCGCCGGTGAGTACGGGTGAGGCACTGTCCTGGGCGAGTACCGACGCAGCCGTGACGGATGGCTCGCCGAGCACATCTCCCTGACCGGACTGCTGCCCGTCGCCCGCAACGGCGGCAGCGTTGTTGCAGGGCTCCCGCCCACCGCAACCACTCAGCCGCCTTCTCCTACGACGCCGTGCGCCCGCAGCACGTGAGTGCCCGGCCATCGCCGGAGGCTGGTACGTAGACTTCGGCCAATGGCCATAGGTTTTGCGATCTTGTACGTGCTGCTCGGTGTGTTCATCCTGTTCGACGTCGGCGGGTTCATCTCCCGACGGTGCGAGCGGGTGCAGCGCAAAGCGGCGGAGCGGCATCGCGAGATGATGGCTCGCCACGGCCACCTGCAGACCACATATGTGGCGGGACCGCTCGCGCAGCCGGCGGTCCTCCGCGCCCTCGGGCTGCCACTGATCGCTCTGGGCGGCCTGCTGTTGCTGCTGCACTTGGGCTGACATGCTCCGGGCGGCCTGCGCACTGTGCGTTCCGGCTGCGACTGGTCTGGAGGAGCGCGGGAGGCCCCCGATGAACTCGCGCACCGTCGTGGGTAGACACAGCGGCCTGATCAGCGAAGTTTCTATCCAGACGACGAAGACAGCCGATCGTGTGCCGATGAGACCCGAAGTACTGGCATTTGTCACCGCTGGCCCGCTGCCTGACCGGAACGCGAGCGATGAAGGGATCGACGGACGGGCCCGGCTCTGAATCCTTGGTGTCCTCGGCATCCCGCCCCTCGGCGGACCTGGCGGCGACGACGGCCAAGGCCACGCTGCCAGCGGCGCCGCCGGCGGCGAGGAGTTTCCCCTGGTGCTTTTTGAACAGGTTCTTCGCGTTCTCGGCGAAGGAGGCCGGCACTCGCTTCAACGCCTCCACCCGACCCATGACCAGGCCAGATACGCCCTCGCTGCCTGATGCCGATCTCGCTCAGAACGAGCCGCACCCGAAGGGGAAGCCGCCCCACCGGCGCCCCGCCTGCCCGGCTTCGCCTATTCGTCCCCGTCCCCGTCGCCGGCGCTGTAGCCGCGCAGCAGTGCGCTCAGGATGCCGGTCAGCCGGGGGGCGACGTCGACGACGGCGTGGGCGAGGTCCGGGTCCGACTCGTAGAGACGGCGCAGTTCGGTTCCCGGGGCGGCCATCTGCCACAGCGCCCCGGCCATCGAGGTGGCCGTGGCGACGACGTCGCCGGCCTGCGCCGGGCTCAGCGCGACCACCCGGCACAGCGCCTCGCTCACGGCCGCGACCTCGGCGAGCGCCGTCACTTTGAAGGTCCGAACGCTCTCCAGCGAGACGTTACGCTCCAGGTTCATGGGCGTGTGGGCGAGCAGGTCGCAGAACAGGGGCCGCGCCACCAGCGACTCGGCCAGCAGCCCGGCGACCGCGTGCGCGCGTGACTCCAGGCCCGCACCGTGTACGGCGGTCGCGGAGCCCGCCGCGTGCACGGCAGGCGTGAAGCCCTCCGCGGGGCCCTTGGCGGCGCTGTCTGCGGAGCCCTCTGTGAGGCTGTCCGCGTCAACCTCGTCATCCTCGCCCGGCGGTACGTCGGCGAGCTGCCCGCGTACCGCCTGGGACCACTCCACCCACCCGGTGGCGGCCAGGCGCAGAAAGATCTCTTCCCGGGTGTCGAAGTAACGGAGCATCGCCGACTTGTGCATGCCGACTTCCGCGGCGATGTCGGTCAAGGTCACCGACCGGATGCCGTGCGCCGTGGCCAGGCGGGCCGCCGCGTCGAGGATCGCGGTCTCACGGGCGCGCTTGGCCTCGGGGCTGCGGGCTCTTGAGGGCTGAGGGGGACCGGCCATACGGACACCCTAGAGCAACTGGGTTGCGTTATTAGCGAAACGCGGTTGCGCTAATAACGCAACCGTGTTTTGCTAACGCCATGGCAATCCAGACGTGGTTCATCACCGGTTCGTCCCGCGGCTTGGGCCGCTCCCTCGCGGTCGCCGCCCTGGAGGCGGGTGATCAGGTCGCCGCCACCGCCCGCAAGCCGGAACAGGTCGCCGACCTGGTCGGACGGTTCGGCGACCGAGTCCTCCCGCTCCCGCTCGATGTGACCGACGCCGCCGCGGCCACGGCCGCCCTCGACGCCACCCGCGACCGCTTCGGCCGCGTCGACGTGATCGTCAACAACGCCGGCTACGCGAACATCGCCCCGGTCGAGACGGCACCGGAGGACGACTTCCGCCGCCAGTTCGAGACGAACTTCTGGGGCGTGTACAACGTCTCCAAGGCGGCCCTGCCCCTGCTGAAGGCGCAGGGCGGCGGCACCGTCGTCCAGTTCTCCTCCGTCGGCGGCCGGGTGGGCGGCAGCGCCGGGCTGGGCTCCTACCAGGCGGCCAAGTTCGCCGTCGACGGCCTCACCCGCGTGCTCGTCACCGAGACCGCCCCGTTCGGCATCCGTTACCTGGTCGTCGAACCGAGCGGCTTCGCCACCGACTGGGCCGGCTCCTCCATGGAGGTCCAGGACACCCCGCCGGAGTACGAGGCGACCGTCGGCGCCTTCCAAGACCGCGTCCGCGACAGCCGGACCGCCGGCGACCCGGACCGCGCCGCCCGGATCCTGCTCCGCGTGGTCAAACGCGACCACCTCCCCTCGCACCTGCTCCTGGGCACCAACGCGGCCCGCATGGCGCTCGACCACTCGCGGCAGCAGACAGCCGAAGCCGAGGCCTGGGAGGCCGTCTCCCTCTCCGCCGACTTCGGCGCGGAGTACCCCGTCCCGCTCCCGGCCGACACCGAGTAGCCGGCCCAGCAGTCAGGTGCCCGACCGAACCGGCCCCCTCGGCCGAGCGGCCGGTACCGCCGCCCCGGCCGCTGCGGCGTCCGCGCTCGCCTTCGCCGTGCTCCAGGCCGTGGAACAGGTCCTGCTGGAGTACCGCAGCAGCGCGCCGGCGTGGCTGGACCGCACCCAGGAGACCGAAGCCGAGGCGCAGCGGGCGTACAACACCGAGCAAGGCACCGCACGTTCAGCGCCCGCGCCTTTCCCGAATCCGCCCCGGACATGAACCGGCACCGATCGAATCGGCCCGTGCTCGGCGCCACCACCGATGCCGCCGCCCTGCGCAGGGCCTGAGCCGAACGCACCGCCCGGAAGGAAAGGGCTACGGATTCCGTGCCGCGGCTGGGACACACCGCAGACACGGTTTCACGATCTGCTGGGTTGATGGCTCGCCGTCCCGGCGACTGGGGAAACGATGACGCCAGGAGTGCGATGAGCGACCAGCCGCCACCGGAGCTGCCGCCCGAGAAGGGCCCAGCATCACCGCGCTCGTCACGACCACGGGCGCCACCGCGGACTCCTGCGCCAGCCGGCAGCGGTCACCGGCCAGTTCCAGGAGGCAGTCACCGTTCAGTGGGCCGCCGGCCAGGTCGTCGTCCAGCGCCAGGAACCCGGCGTCCTGACTCTCTGCGTGGGTGAAGGTGATGATCAGATAGCCCGCAGCCGGGTTGCCGAAGGTGAGCTCGTTGATCCGCCGGAACTCCTCCAGCCGCTAGTCAGCGAACACCCTCCGCAGGCTGCCCACGCCCCATTTCGGCAGCGGGCCGAATTCCTCGAAGGTGATGCCGTCTGCCAACTGAACGGTCAAGGCTCTTTCCTTACGTCTCCTTCCCCAAGGCTGCGAGCCGGCCCGCCGGAAGGACGAGACCGCGAGGGCGGGGAAGCAGCGGGAGGGGAGCGGGGGGCGCCCCGGCGGCGCGGGCCGTCGGGGCGGTTGGTCTACCGCGCCGCCGCGCCGCGCGGGCCCGGTGCTACTTGAGCATGCGGGCCGCCCGCACCCGCTGGAGGTGGATCACGACGTCATGGGACTCCGCGAGCCGGATCTGCGGGGCGTCCGCGATCCCGGGGTAGGTGGCGCCGATGTTCTTGACGGTGTGCGGCGCGGCGAGCCAGGTGCGGGCCGCCGCCGGGGCGTTGCGCAGGTCCACCACGAAGTCACGGTGGCGTACCCGGTCGAGGGTGTGCTCGGTGGTGCCGGGCGCGGCCGGGCCGACGGTGAAGCGGCGTACGCCGCCGTCCTGACCGGAGGCGTTGAACGAGCCCCGGTCGAAGGTGAGACCGACGCTGAGGTAGCCGCCGCCCAACCGCTCACGGAGGAATTCGCCCTGGACCTTCGGATAGCTGCCGGGGGCGTAGGTCTTGAGGGCGATGTGGCCGTTGTGGGCGGCGAGCAGGATCTTGTCGCCGGTCCGCTGCTGCCACCAGGCGACGTTCTCCGCCATGATCCGGTCGCGGTGGAGCATGGCGTCGCTGATGCCCTGGGGGTCGTCCCAGTCGAAGGCGAACAGTGTGGTCATCTGGTGGATCGCGGTGGCGTGCTGGACGGCCCAGGCGTGCGCGTCGGCGTCGGCGCCCGTGCCGGGCCGCTGCTTGAGCAGGTCCACCGCCCGGCCGGTCCGCTCGGCGAGCTCCTTGCGTTCGGCCAACGGCTTCGCCAGGTAGGCGTTGACGTACGTCTCGGCGTCGGTGGCGGGCCGCAGGCCCCGGTGGCTGTAGAGGTCTGAGCGGGAGTCGTTTCGCGTTGTGTTGGGGAGTCGTTGAGTTCGTCTTGGCATGATCAATCGCGATGACTTTTGATGTCGCTCGGTGTTGCCCGTCTTACCTTCTTGGTGGGTTCGAACTGGTCATTCGTAGGATCGGCGGACCCCAGGGGCTCTGGGTATGGCTCGTTGCCCGTTGCAGTCGGTATGGCCTAGGCAACTTGGCCGCCCGGAGCCCCGCGACGACTCGACCACCAATTGGGAATCGCGACTCGATCGCTTCGTAAGACAACGTCGGCGAGGTCGTCTGCGGGTCCGGTATGACGACGAGCTGACGGAGGGAAGCGTGCCCGAGATCAGGGCCGAACTGGACATCGGCAAAAAGCATCACCACGCCGTGGTGATCGACGCCGACGGGAAACGGTTGTTGTCCCGCCGTGTCATGAACGACGAGGCCGAGCTGCTCCAGCTGCTCGGGGACGTCCTGGAAATATCCGGCGATGTGCTGTGGGCCGTGGACATCAACACCGGCATCGCCGCCCTCGCGACCGGCCTCCTGCTCGACCACGGCCAGCCTGTCGCCTACCTCACCGGCCGGGCCATCCACCAGGCGTCCACGACCTATCGTGGCGAAGGCAAGACCGATGCCCGCGATGCCTTCATCATCGCCGACCAGGCCCGCATCCGCCGCGACGTGAGCATGCTCCGCCCCGGCGACGACATCGCCCTCGACCTGCGGCTCCTCACCTCACGGCGCCTGGACGTGGTCCACGACAGAACCCGTCAGATCAACCGACTGCGGGCCCAGCTCCTGGAGTTCTTCCCCGCACTCGAACGGGCCCTGGACCTGACGAAGAAGGGACCCGTCCTCCTTCTGACCGCCTACCAGACCCCGGCCGCAATCCGCCGTATGGGCGCCAGCCAGCTGGAGACCGGGCTCCGCAACCGCAAGGTCAAGGGGGCCGGCGCGCTAGCGGCCCGGGCAGTGGAAGCCGCCCGGGCCCAGATGACCGCCCTGCGCGGCGAGGAACTGGGCGCCGAGCTCGTAGGCCGCCTCGCCCACTCGGTCGCTGCCCACAACACCGAAGTGACCGAACTCGACGCCCGGATCGAAGCGCGCTTCCGCCAGCACCGCGACGCCGAGGTCATCCGCATCCTGCCCGGGATGGGCCCCACCCTCGGAGCCGAGTTCATCGCCGCGACCGGCGGAGACCTCACCGCCTTCACCGGCCCCGACCGCCTCGCGGGCTTCGCCGGCCTGGCCCCGGTCCCCTGGGATTCCGGGAAAGTCAGCGGCAACTTACGAAGGCCCCGCCGCTACCACCGCGGCCTCTACCTCTCCGCCCAGGTCAGTGTGTTCTTCTGCCCGGTCTCGAAGGCTTACTACGACCGGAAGAGGAAGGAGGGCAAGGGGCACAAGCAAGCTGTCCTTGCCCTGGCGCGTCGGCGCGTCAACGTTTTGTGGGCCATGATCCGCGACCACATGCCCTTCCAGACCGCCCCGGCTCTTGTTATGGCCGCTTGACAAGCAAGACCTCGGGAAACGGCACAGAGGCTGGATGCTGCAGAACGAGCCTGGCTTGATCGGTGTAAGCGTGCCGATCGGTGCTCGTACTCGCGCGTGTGCTCAGGTAGTGAAGTTCACGTCGACGACCTGATAGACGGCGCTCTCGTTGTCCGCGGAATTCCACACCCCGAGGATGACGTGGTAGCCGGTGTGGTAGCCCTCCAATGGAACCATGCGTTGGAGCGAAGTGCGCCTTTTGCCCTGAGCGTCGTGGTGCAGGATCGGCAGGAGATAGAAGGAGTCGCGGGTCAGGGGCTTGTCAGGGTCCCAATTATCCTTGGTGATGAAGAACTCGAACGACCGAGTGGGCACGGGCTCGGTCATCTCCCAGACGAACTCGGCTTCCCTGAACCGCTTGGGGATGTCCAGCTTCGGCCAGCGCGTGCTGCTCTGTTCGTCCAGAGCGCTGTAGCGAGCGTCGCCTGCGCTGGCGATCTTCCCGTCCTCCGGCCCGCCCCGGGGGAAACCTCCGGGGCCTTTGACCCCAGTCGCGGCGAACCTCGCGTCGTCCCCCGCGTTGATGTTCTCACCCCGCATCGCCCTGACAGTACGGCTGGGAGGGACCGAGATGAATCCGAGCACAAGCACTCCAGTTGATCATGGGATAGGCCAGCTCCTGCCTACCCTGACCGCATCCTCGCCATCCACAACGGCCCTCAGATCACCCTTATGGGGACTGCCGATCGAACAAGACCCGCCGACGCCGCATGGAACCGCCCACGCGATCGACTCGGCCCGAGCACACCCCACCCTGTCCTGAGCTTGGCAGCCGACATTGGGAAGTTGTATGTCCTTGGCGTAGAGGAAATGCGCTGTCTTGGCCCGTTCCGCCAGCCGGAAAAGGTCACGCTGTGAGCTGCTCAGCTGGCCTTGTTCTGTTCGCCCTGGGCCTTGGTGTGAGCGAGGCGGTAGGAGTCGGTGCCGGTCTCGATGATGGCTCCGTTGAAGGTGAGCCGGTCGACGATGGCCGCGCAGAGCCGGGGATCGGTAAAGGTCTTGGTCCACCCCGAAAACGACTCGTTCGAGGCGATCGCGACGCTGTTCTTCTCCTCGCGTTCGGTCAGCACCTGGAACAGCAACTCCGCCCCACGGCGATCGAGTTCCATGTAGCCGAGCTCATCAATACATAAGAGATCGACGCGTCCGTAGCGGGCGATGGTCTTGGAGAGCTGTTTCTCATCGGCGGCCTCGACCAGCTCGTTGACGAGTTTGGTGGCCAGCACGTAGCGGACCCGGTAGCCGTGCAGTGCGGCCTCGGTGCCCAGCGCAATCAGCAGGTGGGACTTGCCAGTGCCGGAGTCCCCGATCAGGCAGAGCGGTTCGCTCTTCTTAACCCATTCGCAGGTCGCCAGGGTGTTGACGGTGGCGGGGTCGACGTTCGGGTTGGCGTCGAAGTCGAAGGTCCGCAGGGACTTGTCCCGCGGGAACGCGGCCGCTTTGATGCGGCGCTCGGAACGGCGCCGGGCCCGGTCGTCACACTCGGTCATCAGCAGCTCGGCCAGGAAGGCGCGGTAGGACATCTGGTCGCGGGCCGCGGCATCGGCCAGGTCACCGAACTGCTGGCGGATGGAGGGCAGCCGCAGCATGCGGCATGCCTGGTCGATCGAGGCGGCGGCGGCTTCTTCGGTCAGTCCGCGCTTGCGTGGGCTCATGATCCTTCTTTCTCGTGTCCGGCCCTGCGGGCGCGGCGGTTCAACAGTTGGTCGTACTGGGCCACCGACGGCAGCGGGCGGTTGTCCGGCGGCAGGTGGGACAGCCTCCAGTCGGACAAGGACGTGACCGTCGCCGCGGGCCCCTCTGACTGGCCTGTACCAGGGGCCGGGGCGGGCAGTTCCCCGGTGTCGCCCTCTGCGGCCTTGCGGGCCTCCAGCGCGACCGCGTCAGCCGTCAGCGCACCCGCCCTGATCGCGGCGGCCAGCCCTGCGACGACGTGTTCGTGTTCCATGTGCCGGGCCAGGAGCAGGACCTCGATCAGGGCCCGGGTGCCGGCCGCGTCCCCGTGTGCCGCGCAGGCAGCTGCCCACCACCGGTCGTGGACCGGGGTGAACCGGCCCGCCGAACGGGCCTGTTCCAGCGGCGTCGAGCCCGGAAAAGCGCCGGGCTTGCGCAACAGCGCCTCCAGGTAGTGATCGAGCACGAGCCGGGAGCCGCCCCGGCCGCTGAGCCGCTCGTGGCGGGCGACCTCGGTTCGGCCGTCGTAGACCACCAGGTCATTGGCGTGCAGCAGGACCCGCAGCTGCCGGCCGATGAAACGGACCGGCACCGAGTAGGTGTTGGAGCGCACGGTGATCTGTCCGAAGCGGTTGACGCGCGGGGCGAACCACCGTCCCGTCTCGAACACCTCGGTCGGCAGCGGCCTCAGCAGCGGCTGTTCGTGGGCGAAGGACTCACTGATCGTGCGGGTCCGCGAGCGCAGCCGGCGGCCCTCGTCCTGAAGGTCCCAGCGGTCCACCAGCTCGTTCAGCTCCGCCAACGAGGCGACTTCGGGGACCGGAACGAAGTGGTTGCGGCGGAAGTACCCGATCTGCCCCTCGACGCCGCCCTTCTCGTGGGCGCCCTCGATGCCCGGCCGGCAGTAGAACGCCTCGATGCCCCAGTGCGAGCGGAAGGCGGTCCAGCGGTCGGACTCCACCCGGGCCCGTCCCAGTCCCAGCACCCGCTCGACCGCGGCCCGCAAGTTGTCGTAGGGGATCTTCCCGCGCGGAATACCGCCCAGCCGCCTGAAGGCGTGCTCGTGGCCTTCGAGGAACGCTTCTTGCCCGCAGGAGGCGAAGATCCGGTGCACCGCCTTGCCGGAGTAGGACAGCCGCAGCGAGAACAGATAGACCCTGGTTGGCACCCCGGCCAGCACGATGTGCACGTCCCCGAAGTCGACTTCCGCCTCCACCCCAGGCAGATGCCGCTGCGGGATGAACATCGCCTCCGGGCCCACCCCGGCCTTCCGGCGGATCTCCTTGCGCCGGTCCTTCACATACAGCCGGACCATGCAATACGAGATGTCGCGGGCCTGGTGCCCCTCGACCAGCCGGTCGAAGATCCGCTGCGCGGTGTGCCGCTGCTTGGGCGGCGCATCCAGATCCGCCTTCAGCATCGAGTCGATCAGCGTCTTGTACGGGTCGAGCCGCGATTCCTTGCGCCGCGGCTTCTTCCTCGGCTCCGGCCACTTCCCGTCCAGAGCCCGCCGCACCGTCCGCCAGGTGACGTTATGGACCTGCTGCAACGACCGCATCGACATGCCCAACAGATGATCCTTGCGGATCGCCGAGTACAACTCGACCTTCGACTGCGAGTTACCCACGTGGCCCCCAGCGGCAGCAGCACACCCCACGGTCCCACCGCAAGCCCCCGACTGACGTCAAAACAAACCGACATCGCAATGTCGGTCAGAACGCGACACCCACACTCACCGCGAAACGACTCCCCAACTCATCGTCATAGCCACCCCGGTACAGCTCGGTGAGCTTCGGGGTGAGTTCGGGGCGGGCCTTGGCCGCGTAGGCGCTCCCCTTGTCGTACAGCGCGGCACCGGCGAACCCACCGTCGTCGCCGACGAAGCGGACCGGGTCCTTCGGGTGCTTGACGTTGTACGCGCGTATCCACTGGAGCAGATCGCGGTACTCGGCGTTGTTCCACCACCGGTAGTCGCCCCGGAACTCCTCGTCCATGATCTGCTTCAGGTCGCCCTTGCCGCTCGTGAGGTAGGCGTCGAGCCGCAGACCGGTGCTCCACGGGGCTTCGAGGGCGAAGGCCCGAAAGCCCTTCTCCTCGACCAGGTACCGCAGGACGCGGTGTTTGACGGTGAAGAACTCGTGCGAGCTGTGGGTGGCCTCGCCCAGGCCCACCACCCGGGCGTCGCCGACCATCCGGCCGAACGGGCGGAGGTCGGCCAGGCCGCCGCGGGGCTCGGTGGTGCGCAGCGGGTGGGCCACCCGGCCCAGGGCCGCCTCGGGGGAGCGGAAAGCGGCGGCCGCGGCCTCCTCCGGGCCGGCGGGCGCGTCGTCGGCGGCGACCGATGCGGCGGCCGATGGGACGGCCGGGGCGGGCGGGGTGGCGGCGGAGGCGGCCGGCGCGACGGCCAGGGTGGCACCGAGCGGGACGAGCAGGGCGGCGAGCAGGGCCTTGTGCGTGTTCATGGGCCCAACTCTCGCCGCGCGGGGGCGCCCCGGACCATCCACCGCGCCCCCCGATCGGCCGGGGGGCTAGGTACACCATCGATGGGCGGGGGGCTGGGATCCCGATCTCGGTCGTGGCCGCAGCTCAACCGTAGGCACTACACAGTGCTACGTGTCCGTCCGCCGTAGCTGTACGAGAACAGACCCAAGCCTGTCGGCCCTGCCGCCGACACTCCGGCCGGACAAGCCACGGCCGCTCCCGCCGCCCTGCGTCGACGACGAGGAGAACGCGAGGCTGGGCATCACCGTATCCGGTACGCAGGTACGCGCGAACGGCGCCCAACTCGTGGAATTTGGGTCGCCTGATGGACGTGGGCGTGATCCGCGTCGCCATCGACAGCACGTTCGCACTCGCAGACGCCCAAGCAGCACACAAGCGCGCCGCCCAGGGGCATATCCAAGGCAAGATCGTGCTCACGGTCCCTTAAGCCTGGACGGCGGGCCGGAGGCGAGAAAAATCCAGTGCGGCTTTCTCACTCCCCGGCTGCCCGAAGTTCACCCGTCGTCGGCGGCGTGGTTGTCGCGCAGGGGCCGCAGACCACCGGGCAGGTCGGGGAGCTGGAAAGAGTACCGCCCCGGCACGTTGATGTAATGGCGCACAAACGGGGGAGCCGGGCGACGTCCTCGTCGCGGGCAGCGAAGCCGTCGCCCGACGCGGCATGATGCGCCCACCGAATACTGCAAGGACGGAATACCGCCTCTTCCCCAGTGCACCGACACATCCACACCACCCCAAACACCGATCCCACAGCTACCTGAAACCGGCCCGCGGCAACGCAGGCAACGCCGACACGTCGACGGCGCCGTGGCCCCGGTGCGGGAAACGGGGCACGGCCGCGCGGGGCCAGGCGCGGTGGTGGAAGTTCCTCAGCCCTGTGCGGTGTGCTGCCAGGGGCGCACGAAGTCGTGGAGGGCCTGCTGTGCTGCCAGGGCGATCACTGGATCGTCGGCCGGAGTGCCGGCAGGGTGAAGGAGGTGGTCGAGCCCGGGAAGGATCCGCAGTCCCGGGCCGGTGGTGCGGGCGGCGGCGAGACCCGACAGCAGAGCGGGCATCGTCCGGCAGGGCACATTGGTGTCCTCGGTGCCGCACGTGACGAGCGTCCGTGTGCCGGGCGCGACACCTCGGGCGACGGACGGCGGGAAGAGGGCGTCATCGCTGCGGACGAAATCCGAGTTGACCGGCCCGAACATGCCCTTGAGGAGGGCGGCGACGGACGGCAGCAGCACCGAGGTGTCCACCGGGCGCCGAGCGCGGAAGTCCGCGACGGCCCTGGCCACGCCCCGGTTGTTCCGCCACGCCTGCCGTGCGGTGAGTTGCCCTGCGGCAACCGCCCGGTTCAACGCGTCCGCCAGCTGGAGGCGGACCAGGTCCAGCAGCCGCATGCTCTGCGGGGCGATGAGTGCGAGCCCGGCCGGCTTCTGCTGTACGGCGCGGTCGACGAGCAGTGCTTGCAAGCCACCCTCACTGTGCCCGACCACGAGCAGCGCCTGCGGGTCTGCGTCAGGCTGGGCGCGCAGGGTGTTGTACGCGGTCACCGCCTGTCGGGTGTAGGCGGCCATGTCGGGAGCGGTGTCGCGTCCGCCCAGGCCGGTGCGTCCGGTGCCGTATTTGTCGAACCGCAGGCTCATCACACCGTCACTGCCGAGGACGTCGGCCATGCGGGCCAGGGTGTGGGGAGTGAGGCCGGGCGGCTCGTTGCCGTTGCGGTCGGTCGGGCCGCTGCCGGGAAGCAGCAGCGCCGCGGCGAGCTTGTGGCCCGCACGGTGGGCGGGTATGTGCAGCGTGCCGTACGCGGTGACACCGTCCGCGGTGAAGTGGATCTCGCGGTCCACGGCGGGTACGAGGGCGGCTCGGGAGGCCGTGGTCGCCGAGGCCGTACCCGGTACCGGCCCGGCCGTGACGACGGCGACCGTCGCCATGAGCACGGCGAGCACTCTGCCGCGCCAAGGGGTGCGTAAACGCATGTGTTCTCCTGAACGATCCGAAGTTGTCAGAGAAAGCGGGGGGAGGGGGAAGTAGTGTCCGGGGCACAGGGCACCAGAGCCGGACCGTGCGGTCGTCGTCGAACCGGCCACCCTCGTGGTGCCGGTCGGTCAACATCCGCGGCACCCCATGCCACACGTGAACCGGGATCAGGCACCGCGCCGTCCCCGCCCGCGCCCCGGAGCCGAACGACCACGGGACCAGCCGCCGGGTGGCCGCGACGACGTCCGTGGTCGGCACGGAGGCGTCCAGCAGCGCACGGCGCAGCGCCCCGCGCTGGTACAGAGTGCGCCGTCCGGTCGCGTCAGCTCGCTCATCCGCGCATCGTAGTGCGGAGGCGTCGACCGGGCAGGGCGGGCTTCCGGTGCCGTGCGCGGGCGCACTGACCGCATTGGAGAGTCCTGGGCCCTATCTCCGCCGATGTTGGGTCCACCCGCTTCGACGGCATCGCCGCCATCATCGTCCACACCAAGATGACCCAGGGCATCGGCCGCGCAAGGCATCTGGTTGCGGGCTCCTCGGCATCGCTCCCGCCGAAGCGGCGCATGAGAAACCGGACGTCGTCCGGCGTGGCGATGAGACGGCACCTTGGGAGGTGCTTCCCTCGCTATGGCGTCGAGTAGGCGTCACAGTCGGCAGCCGGCACGACGCACGTCTTCCCGGCCGCGATGGCCGGGCGGCTGCCGGGCCTGTAGCCACCCGGCAGCTGACATCGTCTCGTCCCGGCCGCCTCGCCAACCGCATGGCACGGGGCCACTGCCGGTGCTGGGTCGGCCGGGCGTCCATGGGCGCTCCCGTACGATGATCCGGAAGTGATCGACGGGGTGGGAAATCCACGCATGGGTGACATCGACATCAACAGCCATGCTGTGCGGGCGACGGGCGACGGGCGACGGGCGGCGATGTGAGCGCGCTGTCCCGGGAGGTGGCCCGCAAGCTGGACGGCTCTCTGGAGGAGAACCAGGCAACGGGGCCGGCGGATTCCGTCTGGGGCTGGGAGTGCGCCCAGCACCTCTACTCCTGCGCGCTGACGTGGGAGGCGCACATGGTGGGCCTGGCGAAGAAGATAGGGGAGCTGGGCGAGCGGCTGCAGGAAAGCGCCGGCAGTTACGACGCCCAGGATGAGGAAGCGGCTTCACGGCTGCGGCGCGGCCTGAACGACCTGGGAAAGGCATGAGCGGCCAGTGGTGAACTACGAGGCTGTGATCAACGCCCGGCCCGAGAAGTGGCACAAGGCCGCCGAAGAATGGGTGACGCCGGCCAAGCACGCGTTGCATGCCGCCCAGGACATCCGGGACAACGGCTCCAAGCCGCTGGCCGACAACTGGACCGACGAGGTGGGCCAGAAGGCCGCGAAGGACCTCGAGAAGCTGGCCGGCCAACTGGAGTCGGCCTACGACATCCTGCTCGGCGGGAAGATGCTGTGCGAGGCCGTGGCCGACAGCATGGAGACCGCGCTGAGCTCGGCGCGCGAGATCAACGAAGTCGCCCAGCGCCACAGCCTGCGTATCGGCGCGGACGGCCTGCCCGAAGGCGCGCCGATGCCCGGTGAGGACCCCGGCAAACTGCAGGCACGGGAGTGCATCGTGGCGCTGCGCGACCATGTGCTGCAGCAGGTTGGTGAGGCCGACAACACGGCCGCCGCAAAGTTCGCCATGCTGACCGAGCAGGTGAACCTCGCCGACCCGGACGAAGCGCTCAAGGTACAGAACAAGGCCTCGCAGGCGGAGATGGAAATCCTCGGCGCCGAGATTCCCCGTGATGCCGGGGCCATGACCCAGCGCATGTGGTGGAACGGCCTGAGCGAGAAGCAGCGGCACGATCTGATGCCGGCCGACCCGGTCGCCCTGTCGAAACTCGATGGCCTGCCGGAAGACGTCAAGCGGGAGATGCGCGGCACGGACGGCAAATTCGACCGGGTCAAGATGGTCGAGTACGTGCTGCAGAACTGGGACCAGAAGGACGACGTCGACTTCGGCGACAACTGCACCAACTTCGTCTCCGAATCACTGGCCCATGCAGGGACGAAAGAAAAGGAGTCCATCTGGGGCACCCGGGCCGACGACACCTGGATGAAGGGCAACCCGACCGAGATCGACCTGCCCGGCTTCCGCGATGTCGACCGCTCCCTGGGCTTCTCCAAGACATGGGCGGGTGCGGAGAACCAGCAGAATTTCCTGCTCGATCACGGCGGCGAGGAAGTCCCGCGCGATCAGGTGCGTCCCGGCGACATCATCTACTACGAGCAGGCCGGCGACATCGACGAGATCGGCAAGGGCAATACCCACCACGCCGCTGTCGTCACCGCTGTCATGCCGGACGGCGAGATCAAGTACACCCAGCACAGCGATCCGTACCGCAACGTCAGCCTCGACGGACGCCTGCCCGACACGGAAAAGACCGAAGGCAAGCAGAACGTACGGATCGTGCGACCCCACCCGGTCTGGTACTGATGAGCGATCCGATACCTCACACGGCGCCGGCTCCGGGGGGAGCCGTCACCGGCCCAGCACGCACTGCCTTGTGGGTACCGGTCCTGGTCGCCCTCGGCATCGCAGGCATCGTGGCCCACGACGCGGCGGAAAAGGCCCACCTGAAGGCTGAATGGGCACATTGCGGGGACCTGCCGCTGACCTGGCAGATGTACGCCTCCGCCTACGGGGCACTGGCCTGCGGCCTGGGATCTGTCGTCCTCCTGGTTCTGCTGGCGATGAGAGGGGAAAGGCACGGCAGCGCATCGCTGAGAGGCTGGCGTGGCGGCGTCGCACTGGCCTCCGCTCTCCTGGGGCTCCTGCCTCTGCTCGCCGAAATCATCATCGTGTGGCACCTGTACCAGCCAGCCCCTGGCGGCACTATCAGCTGTGTGTGACTCACCGCCGTACGGCGCTCCTGCTTGTTCCCCGCTGAAGAGGCCAGTGGCACGAAGACGGCCGGCTTCTCCGGCGCTGTGAGTTCGCCGAGCGCGCCGCCGCCGCTGCGGGAGACCACGACGTCCGCAGGCGCCAGGACGTCGGGAAGCTCCGGCCCGACACATCCCGTCAGGTAGTACCGGCCCCGCAGCGCGTCCGGCAGCACCGCCGCGTGTCTGCTCAGGCCCTCTACGTTGTCCGCGCGATCCCCGGCCCGGACGCCCTCGCCACCGTGGAGGCGGTCGGGACCAAGGCACCCGCTATTACGGCACGGCCCCCTTCTACGGGGCCGGGCTCGCCGAGGAGCGCCTCGGCAAGATCCTGTCGGGCCAGCCCCGCGACTCTTACGCGCTGCTCAAGCGCCTGGGCACCGACCGCCTCGACATCGTCTGGGTCCAACATCGCTCAGGACGTCCACGGCGATCGGTGGGTGCAGAAATGCGAAGAGACCCGCACCGGAGCCTTCCGCGTGCTGTCCCGGCCGTCGGGGGGCATCAAGCAAGGCTTGGAGCCTGGGCGTCAACCGCACCGAGCGATCGCGATCACCTCGCCCTCGCCCTCGACGAGCCACAGCCCGACGGGCTCCTCCTCGCCGGCCGCTACACGCTGCTCGACCACGAGTACGCCCAGCAGCGGTTGCTGCCCCTGGTCCACGAGCAGGGCGTCGACATGGTCGTCGGCGGCTCTTACAGCTCCGGCATCCTCTCCGGCGATACCCACTTCGAGCACCGGCAGGCACCGCCGGAGATCATCGAACCTGTTCCGCCCGTTCCTTTCGCGGGGCCGGGGTCGCGGTGCGCTGGATGGGGATCACCGGCGTTTCCGCAGGTGCGGGAAGCTTGAAGACCACGCTGCGGTACGTCCAGAAACGGAACAGCGTGGCGGTTCCAATACCCAGGAACTTCCAGAAGTTGTTCTGAACCGGACCATTCAAGTCAAAGGCGTAAGTGGCCACGTAAAGTACGCCGTTCTCGATGACCAGGCCGACCGCACTGAAGGCCGCGAACAGCAGCAACTCCCTTGTGCGGCTGCCCCGTTCGCGGTCCCGGTAGGTGAAGTACCGCAGCCCCGCGTAGTTGAACGCGATGGCGACGACCGTGGCGATGACGCTGCAACGGACGACCGCGAGGCCGGTCGCCGCGCGGCAGATATTGAAGGCGCCCAGGTTCACCAGGACGCCGAGCCCGCCCACGGTGCCGAACTTCGCGAGCTCGCCGATCAGGCGGTGCAGGCGCCCGCGGGTGCGGTCGTGCGCAGAGCTAGTGGTACTCATAAGGCCTTACTTGGTACTAGAAGGCGGTTTGCCGGTTTTGGGGGCCATAGTGTAAAGGTTTCCAAAACAGTTGTAATGTTAACCTACATTTGAGGGGGAACAGCGAGTGACGGAAGCAGTGCTGCTGGTGGGCGGTCGGGGCACACGCCTGCGGCCGCTGACGGTGAACACACCCAAGCCGATGGTTCCGGCGGCCGGGGTGCCGTTCCTGGCTCATCAGCTCGCACGGCTGAAGGCCGCGGGGGTGGAGCACGTGGTGCTCGCGACCTCCTACCTGGCCGAGGTGTTCGAGCCGTACTTCGGGGACGGCGCAGCGCTCGGCCTGCGGCTGACCTACGTCACCGAGCGGGAGCCGCTCGGCACGGGCGGCGCCATCCGGTCCGCCGCCACGGCTCTGACGTCGGGCCCCGCGGACCCCGTGCTCGTCCTCAACGGCGACATCCTCACCGGACTCGACACGGCGGACCTGGTCCGCCGGCACGAAGCGGCGGGGGCGGCCGTCACTTTGCACCTGACCCGGGTCGATGATCCGCGTGCCTTCGGGCTGGTACCCACCGACGCGTCCGGCCGGGTGCTCGCCTTCACCGAGAAGCCCACCAGCCCGGAAGAGATCGTCACCGACCAGATCAACGCCGGCTGCTACGTCTTCCGGCGGGACGTCATCGACGCGATCCCCGTCGACCGTCCGGTCTCGGTGGAGCGGGAGACCTTTCCCGGTCTGCTGGCCGACGGGGCGCACCTGCTGGGCGTCGTCGACCGCACCTACTGGCTGGATCTGGGCCGGCCCGAATCCTTCGTGCAGGCGTCGGCCGACCTCGTACGCGGTGTGGTCGCCTCTCCCGCCGTGCCGGGACCGCCCGGCGAGGCCTTGGTGCTGCCGGGGGCCGAGGTCGCCGACGGCGCCAAGCTCGGCGGCGGCACCGTCGTCGGTGCGGGCGCCGTGGTGGCCGCTGACGCCGTGGTCGAAGGATCGATTCTGCTCAACGGTGCGCAGGTCGAGGCCGGCGCGTGGGTCGGCCGCAGCCTCATCGGCGCGGGCGCCCGGGTCGGCGCGCGCACCGTCCTGGACGGTGCGGTGGTCGGCGACGGCGCCGCGGTGGGTGCCGACAACGAACTGCGCAACGGAGTCCGGGTGTGGTGCGACACGCGCCTGCCCGACGCCTCCGTGCGTTTCTCCGCAGATTGCTGAGCCCGGCCACCGCCCGCTCCGCACCTCCCTTTCACGGAACGACGAAAGCAACCGATCACGTGTCTGCACCATCCGTACCCGCCTCGGCCACCCCTGCCTCCGTACCGGAGGCCGTGCCGAACCCCGCGCGGCACCCCGCCGCGCTGCCCGACGCCTGGGCCCGTACCGCCCTGACCATCGTCATGCCGACCTACAACGAGGCGGAGAACCTGCCCGGCATGGCGGAGGCGCTGCTGGGACTCGGGCTGGAGGGCCTGCGCCTGCTGGTCGTCGACGACAACAGCCCCGACGGCACCGGGAAGGTCGCCGAGCAGCTCGCCGAAAAGTACCCGGGCCGTATCGACGTACTGCACCGGACCGCCAAGGAAGGCCTGGGCCGGGCGTACGCGGCGGGCATGACCCGCGCCGTCGAGGACGGCGCCGACTACGTGCTCCAGATGGACGCCGACGGCAGCCACCCCGTCGAATACGTGCCGCAGATGCTGGGCAGCGCACTGTCGACCGGCTCCGGGCTGGTCGTCGGCAGCCGGTACGTGTGCGGAGGCCGGCTCGCCTCGGAGTGGGGCCTGCACCGGCGGCTGCTCTCCCGCTGGGCGAACCGTTACGTCAGCGCGGTGCTGCACACCGGGCTGCGGGACGCCACCGCCGGGTTCGTCCTGTGGCGGGCCGACACGGTCCGCGCCGCCCGCCTGGACCAGGTGCGCTCCGGCGGCTACAGCTTCCAGGTCGAACTGAAGTACCAGGCCGTCAATGCCGGGTTCACCGCCCTGGAGATACCCATCCACTTCGAGGAGCGCCGCATCGGTGCCTCCAAGATGACGGCCGCCGTGCAGGTCGAGTCCGCCATCATGCCGTGGCGGATCCGGCTCGCCGGGGTACGCACGCCCGGACGCGGAGCTCAGCGATGAGCACCGGTACCGAGCTGGCCGGGCACCAGGCCGATGGCCTGGCACCCGGCCGGATGCCCCTCCCGCCGCCGGCGACCACTCCGCCGCCCGTGGCCCCGCAGCGGCCCTCGCACCGCCGCGCCGGCCGCAGGGTGGCGGGCCTCACCCTGCCCTGCCTGGTGGCCGTGGTCTTCGTCGTCCTGCACATCTTCGCCTTTCCGGCCTCCCTGTTCTCCAACGACTCCTACCGCTACGCCCGCCAGGCGTACGAGTACCTCGGTGACACGCGCCCGGAAGCGCAGCACAAAGCGCTGGTGGCGTACTGCAAGGACGAGGCCAACCGCAAGTACCGCGGTCAGCTCCTGGACGAGATGAAGTTCAAGGAGCCGCGCGACCCGAAGGCCTACGCGCGGTGCATGAAGGGCAGCGCGGCGACGGGGCTCAAGCCCAACGACCCGCGCTACGAGGAGATATTCGAGACCCGCCCCCTCTATCCGCTGCTCGCGGCCCCCTTCGTGGGGCTCATGGGGGCCAAGTCGGGGCTGAGCGCGGTGTCCCTGATCTTCACCACCGCCGGCGGCTTCTTCACGCTGGCCGCACTGCGCCGCATCGGTCTCGGACCCAAGCTCGCCGTACTCGGCCAGATCCTCTTCTACGCCACCCCCATCGCCACCTGGGGCACGCTGCCACTGGCGGAAGGCCCGCTGCTGGGCATGCTGGGGGCGATGCTGTTCGGCGCCGTCTCCCTGATCCAGGGGCGGATCCGCACCGGGGCGGCGGTGTACGCGGCCGCGCTGGCGGTGTCGGCCGGCGTGAAGTACTCCAGTGCCCAGATGGCGGCCGCCCTCATGACATGCGCGGCCGTCGCCATGCTCGTCTTCGTGCGCCGTACCCGACACCGCGGCACCTGGTGGCTGCTCGGTCTCTCGGCCGGCACGGCAGCCGTCACCACGCTGATCAGCAAAGTGTGGCAGCTGCCCGGCACCACGGCGACCCTGCAGGACACCTTCAGCAAGCACTGGACCACACCCGAAGCGGCCACTCCCTGGCAGGACCTCTTCGAGCTCAACCGCCACTTCTGGTGGCAATGGGCGCAGCACCAGGCCCTCGCGCCGATGCTCGTCCTCCCGCTCGGACTGGCCCTGTGGGGACTGTGGCGCCGCTCGGCACCGCTGACCCTGATCGTCACCGGTCTCGGCCTCACCGGCATCGCCACGGTCGTCGCCCACCCCGTCTACTTCCAGTCGGAACGGCTGTACGCGGCGGTATGGCTGATCGTCGTCGTCGGGCTGCCCGTCCTGGTGCACGAGGCCGTCGAACGCGCGGTGCTGCGGCGCTGCGCGAGCCCTGCCGAGGCGCTCGAACGCAACGCCGCGGACGCGCCGCGGCCCTGAGGCCCTCCACCACGTCACGGGGCGTGGGGGGGGGGGGCGCGGGCGGGGCGCCCC